>JBOHHE010000161.1:0-3599 GCA_050700355.1 Pseudonocardiaceae bacterium | reverse complement strand
CCCCGACGGCCCGCTGAGCCCGCTGCCTACGCCCACGCAGCGGCAACTCAGCCGACGTGGCGGTGGACGTTCTCTTTGGTGGAGGGGCCGGGGAGGGACGGGGCGATCCACGGGCCTTCGATGGACGAGTCCAGTACGCCCTGTTCCACCCAGGTGAAGCGGTTGTCCAGCACCCGGCGGGCCAACTCCCGGTCGCTGTCGTCGCTGTTGGACCACAGCCGGGTGAACAGTTCCTCGACGCGCACGCTGGCCTGTGCGCAGAAGGCGTCGGCGAGCTCGAGAGCGCTGCCGCCTTCGGGATCACGCTGGGCCCGTACACACGCGGCGCTCATCGCGAACAACTCCGCCCCGATGTCGACGATCCGGGCCAGGAATCGTTGCTTGCGCTCGAGTTTGCCTCCCCAGCGCGACATTCCGTAGAAGGTGTGGCGGGCCAGGCGGCGGCTGGTCCGCTCGATGTAGCGCAGCCGAGGAGCGAGCAGGCCGAACTCGGCGAACGCGCTCGGCAGATGGCCCTTGCCCACCGCCAGGGTAGGCAGCCAGCGAGCGTAGAAACCGCCCGCCTTCGCCGCGGCGCGGGCCTTGCGTCCGAAGTCGGCGTCGGGATCGATAATGTCGCCTGCCACCTTCAGGTGCGCGTCCACCGCCTCCCGGGCGATCAGCAAGTGCATGATCTCGGTGGATCCTTCGAAGATCCGGTTGATCCGCAGGTCCCGCAGGATCTGCTCGGCGGGCACGCCGCGCTCGCCTCGGGCGGCCAGTGACTCAGCGGTCTCGTAGCCGCGGCCGCCGCGGATCTGCACCAGCTCGTCGGCGATCAGGCAGGACATCTCCGAGCTGTACAACTTGGCCAGCGCGGCTTCGAGCCGGATGTCGGTGCGTTTCGCGTCGGCCAGCTCGCTGGACAGCTCCAGCATGGCTTCCAGCCCATAGGTGGTCGCGGCGATGAAGGCGATCTTGCCTGCGATCGCTTCGTGCTCGCCGATCGGATGACCCCACTGCACCCGCACCTTCGACCACTCCCGAGCGATCTTCAGGCACCACTTGGCCGCGCCTGCGGAAACGGCGGGCAGCGACAGCCGGCCGACGTTGAGTGTGGACAGCGCGATCTTGAGTCCTTGACCCTCCTTGCCGATCCGGTTCTTCGCGGACACGTGCACCTGATGGAACCGGGTGACACCGTTCTCGATGCCGCGCAGGCCCATAAACGCGTTACGGTGCTCCACGGTGATCCCCGGTGAGTCGGCCTCCACCACGAAAGCGGTGATCCCGCCGGGGTGCCCGTCCCCCTTGGGCACCTGCGCCATCACCACCACCAGGCTGGCCACCACGCCGTTGGTGGTCCACAGCTTGACCCCGTCCAGCACGTAGCCGTCCTCGGTGGGGGTGGCGGTGGCGTGCAGCCGCGCGGGGTCGGAACCCACGTCGGGCTCGGTGAGCAGGAACGCGGTGATCTCCTGGGCGCACCGGGGCAACCAGGTGCGCTTCTGCTCCTCGGTGCCGAACATCGCCAACGGCTGGGGCACCCCGATCGACTGGTGCGCCGAGAGCAGCGCACCCAGCGAGGGATGTGCCGAGGCCACCAGCATCAGTGCCTTGTTGTAGTACACCTGAGACAGGCCCAGCCCACCGTATTCCGGTGCGATCTTGATGCCGAACGCGCCGAGCTGCCGGAGACCTTTGATCACCTGGTCGGGTATGCGGCTGTCACGCTCGATGACGTGCCCGTCGATCTCGTTGACGCAGAACTCCCGCAGCCGGGTCAGGAAATCCTCGCCCTGCTCGATCGAGGCCGCGTCTCCGCGCGGGTGGGGGTGCACCAGATCCAGCCGGAAGTGCCCCAGGAACAGCTCCTTCCCGAAGCTGGGCTGGCGCCACTGGGTCTCCCGAGCCGCCTCGGCGACCTGCCTCGCCTGCCGCTCGCTGACCTCGCCCTGCCGGTCCGTGCTACTGGTTGCCATGGCTGACCTCCCCTTTGCCGAGGTGAACTTACTCGACAGTAACATCGCTGGTGTCGTGCCCACAGGAGGCCGTTCGGCTTGTCTTAACACCAAGTGCCGGGAGCTGGAGGCGGTGTACCTCGCCCTGAGCGAGGATCGCGGTGACCAGTACCCACGAGGCTCACACCACCGTCTGCCCCAGCTGAGCCTGCACGGGATCCGCACCTGCCATTAAGCGCGGATTCGGTGGGCTGTGTTCAGTGTGGTGACTGCCGGACTTTCGTCGCCCCGGCGGCCTGAGCCCGGCGATGATCCCGCTGTCGAGTGGGCACCCGACCAAGATCAGGCTGCCCCGATGTACGCGAAGTGAGTAACAGACTTCGTTGCGGTACGAGAAGCTGATGTAGCCATCGGGCGGTTCGATGGTCGTGCTCAGCTACTTGGAAGCACTACCGCAGGGAGGTCTGGGCGCGACGGTTTACAAAGCGGTTCCGATGCGGGTGGGTGAGGTGGACCTGCTGGTGCAGACCGTCCCGGTGCTGGGTACGGAGTCGACGTCGGCGCTGACCAAGGCGGGCGGTCGGGACGTGTTTCCAGGTCACACAAGCCGCGCCATCTTGGCGACGATCGCCCCGGCCCTGGGTGCCGTTCAGCCCGACGAACAGAACATGAAGGGCACAAGTGCACGGAATCATTGCCACCGGGCAAGGAGGCTTATGCAAAAGCCTCCTTGAAGAAGTAGAGCCCAGTTGCAGCGCGGAATGATGACTTGAAGGTCTTCAGTGGTCGACGGTAGTCAGTGAAGAGAATCCGCCATGTCTTCACGGTGGCAACAGCCCGTTCGACTGGTGCACGGAAGGAACTCACTTGACTGTTCACTCGTGCTCCCATTGCAAGAGCTTACGGAACTTCGGCTTGCGGATAGGAGTGGTGATGTAATCGGTGCCGATCAATCCCTTGTCGCCGAATACTCCACCCGCCTTCTTCAGGATTTTCTCGGCGACTGACTCCTTCAGCTTTGCCATGTCGTGCTGGTTGCCGGTAACGGGCTCTGAAACGAATGTTATGCGACCCTGAAGATTCGTGATAATCAGAGAGCCGTGTCCCGTGGTCTTGTATTTACCGGCCCATAGTTCGCTCTCGCCGTCCCAGGACCAGCATGGCCACAGCGTGCCGTCTACCAGCGCAATCGCCCCGTTGATGGCCTCGGCCGCATCCTCTTCTGATGGTCGGTCCTCTTCTGTTGCTTTCTCAACAAATGGCGTGAGAAGTGTGATGTACCGCGATATTGTTGACTGGTCGACGTCGAAGATGTCAGCCCATACATCCTCGATGATGTTCTGTCGCAGATATCCGCAGACAACGATCAGCGCCTCTCGTAAGGTCAGTTTACGCGGCCGTCCTTCTCCTTTATCCCATGGTTCTTCGAGTAGCTCGACCACTCGGCATTCAAGTTCGTCGAGTTGCTTTTCGTCCAGTCCTGACATACGCTCGAACCGCAACGGCTTCTCCATCGTTGAAAGTTGGGGTCTGGCAACCTCCTTTCTATCGCCCGGAGAAGCCGTTGTCTGTCATCTAGCACGGCGTGTCGCCAGATTTCTCAATGGCTCAAGCGAAAGTTTCCCTATGCGCACATCGCGGGGTTTCGCATAATCCTCA
>JBOHHE010000160.1:0-7535 GCA_050700355.1 Pseudonocardiaceae bacterium | reverse complement strand
GGCCCCTCGGTGCCCTGGTACCCGGCCGCGGTCGTGAAGCGGGTACTGGTCGGCGCCAGCAGCACACCCTGACCGGAGGGCACCACCATCCACAACTCTTCATCCAGGTCCGTCACCCGCTGCGCCGCGGCGAGCATCTCCCGGCCCGCCGGGTGCAGGAACGGCCGCGCATAAGCAAGGGGATAGTCGGGGTCGAAGTGCTCTCGGCACCAGTCCACCACCGGGCGCAGCTTGGTCAGCGGTATCGAGCTGCGGAATTCCGACAACAGCCGGGCCTCCACGAACTCTCCCCAGGTAACCCACGAGGAACCCGAACGCTCCCGCCGCACCACAGGGGGGTACTCACGCCCAGCCCGCTCGTAGCCATCGATCCAGCGCCGTGCCGTGCCAGGGGTGAGCCGAAGCAGCCGATCGGTCTCAGCGAAGCTGTAAACCGGCCGGTCAAGCATCGACACGACGACGTCGCCCACATCTGTGATGATCGCACAGAGCGCAACCCTGTCCTGTGCCGCCACCAGCGCCGCAAGAACCTGTAGCGCCGAACTGTTGGGCGAGAACTCTGGTGACCGTAGTCCTGCTGGCCTGGCGGCCAGGGGCGCCCATTCTGCCACCGGATGACCCGGCTTGCGCTCAGTCTTCCGGTGAGCTCTTATCGAGGTATTCCGTGATCGACCGAGCGAACAGGTCGAAGTCGCTGAGGCGAGTGCGGATCAGCTCATGTATGCGCGCGGTCTCGACTCTCGGTCAACCACCGCTCAGCACTCCATGGCGGGCGCGCTCCCGGACCGCCGCCAGGTAGCTGTCATGGTAATACCGGAAATCGAGAACGCTTTCTCCACGTACTCACGGAAGGCGATACGCTCCCGTTCATCCCGGCTGAACAACACCTCATCCGCAACGACCCGGAACTGCAACCACAACGGTGCGTCGTCCACTACGAGCATGTCACGTCATCCCGGTCGAGCGCGGCACAGAGCTGATCGTGTAACCGGGCATCGTCGAGCAAACTACCCTGGGGGCGTAGGGACACCGCCAAGTCCACATCGCTGTCCGGCGGGGCGTCACCCCGGGCCCACGAACCATAGAGGTAGGCAAACCGCACCCGAGAATCCGATTCGAGGACAGGCCGGATGTGCTGAGTGAGCGCATTGACAATGTCTGAGGTGGCTTGGTCCACAAGTCCATTATGACCTACGAGCCTGCAGGCCGGGCGGAGCACAACGCCGAGGGGGGCTGACTCCACAAGCACACACCTCCACCTCGGAGGCGGCGTTGTACCCGGTGCCGGTGCCGATCTCCAGCACGTTCTGTCCGTCATGGACCTCTAGCGCCGATAACATGGCCGCGACCGCGGTGGGCATGCTGGCTGAGCTGATGGCAGGACACCGATGCCGTCCGGGCCGCTCGACTCGCCGTCGTAAACCTGGGTGGTGATCGAGTCGTCGTCGTAGGCGGCCACCAGCCAGGCATCGGGGTCGTCGGCACGCCGACGCGGGACCAATCCTCACTTCCCATTGGCTGTGCCGTGGTGCCAGGTGAGATCGGGGATGAGGGCGTGGCGGGGCCTGCTTCGCCCCTGGCGTGTTCGCCGACCACGGCCGCTGCATCCCCGACCACATCCGCCTGCACCTGGATGAGCTGCTCGCTAACGGATACCTGTCCCTCAGCGAAGGTCGAGCGGGATGGGGCCAACGCCCCGTGGTGATGACCCCTTCTGGAGAACAACTGCACGCCAAGCTCAACGGACCTTTCGCTTTGTCCGGCGTGGATCATGAATATGATCTACACTGCGTCCCGCTGCCTAGCGCGACTTATGCAGGTGATCGGCGTGTTCCAAGACAGGTGAACAATTTTTGCTTTCGATTCCTAGCGCCCGCGCACGTGGATATGCGGGTCGGCGGGGCCGGTCTGGCCGGAGGGCGCTGGTGATGAAGAAAGCGAATCTTTACTGTGGGGCCACTGTCCCAAGAAAGTTCAAGAGGGACCCGAGTGTGAGCAGGAGGAGACCGAGAGCCTCGTAGCGAATTCCTGTCACAGCCCGGCGTCGTTCCCGCTCTGCTTGCTCGGTTATTTCTGATCGCAGATTTCTACCGATCACGGAGTTTTCCGTCTTACGGTTTTCAACTTCGTCGGCGAGCTTGTTCGAGAGCTGCCCGAGCCGCTCCATCATCTCGCGAGTTCGATCGTCAAGTTCTGCTATGGCGTCTGCCGGGACGACGTCGGCCGGTAGTTCACGGAAGTTCTTGTAGCCGCGGGCCTTAGCCGAGAGTGACAGGACGGCGGATGCACCTGCCCGGATAGTCTTTGGCCGGGGCGTGCGAAACAGATGTATAAGCTTGGTCATGCAGCGACTTACAATATGCCGTATGGCTGCAATCGCTGGGCTTGTGAGCGTCTCCCCGGGTGCCGCGATGTCTCGCCAGATCAGTGTCGCTCCCCGAGCGGTAGCCGCGACGCCAGCGAGTTGCAGCACTAGTCCGAGGACCACCAAGGCGATTGGCATGGACATTGATCATGCCAGCGCCGACCCGGCGATGTGAGCCCGGTCAGGTGTCTGGGTGGCGGTGATCTGCTCGTCGATGGCGGCGCTCGCCACTCTGATCACCCAGGGAAATCTCATGCGCTTCTTCTCCAGTGCGATAAGGTGTAACTATACTTACCGGAAGTATGGTTACACATTATGGAGCGATGCTGCTACGGTGGCCGCCGTGGGCGTGATCGCGCGGCCGGAGGACATGTTCGATCGCGCCTGGGAGTGGGACGCACTGGTCCGGTTCTGTACCGCCGACCCAGCGGGAGCCACCCTGGGTGTGGTGTCCGGGCGTCGCCGGCAAGGTAAGTCCTACCTGTTGGAAGCCTTATGCGCGGCGCTGGGCGGGTTCTACTTCGCGGCCACCGAGGCCACTGAGGCGGAGTCGCTGCGGCAGCTGGCCGAGGCACTGGCCGATCATCTGGACATGCCCGCGGCCCCGGTCTTACGTGACTGGGAGCAGGCAGTCGATCTCCTGCTCGCGCTCGGGCGGGAGGCACCCGCGCCGGTCGTCCTGGATGAGTTCCCCTACCTGTGCGCATCGAGCCCGGCGTTGCCCTCCATCGTGCAGAAAGCGCTCGGTCCCCGCCGGGCGCAGCGGGTGGCGTCCCGCGCGCGCCTGGTGCTCTGTGGCTCGGCGATGACTTTCATGGGTGGGTTGCTGTCCGGCTCCGCCCCGCTGCGCGGCCGGGCCGGGCTGGACCTCACGGTGCCCACCTTCGACTACCGCCAAGCGGCCGAGTTCTGGGGCATCGACGATCCGCACCTGGCGGTCCGGGTACACGCCGTCGTGGGCGGCACCCCGGCCTACCGCCGGGAATATGTCAGCGGTGATGTGCCGGACGGCGCCGACGACTTCGACCCGTGGATGCTGCGCACGGTGCTCAACCCGGCCAGTCCGTTGTTCAAGGAGGCCCGCTACCTGTTGACGGAGGAGCCGTCGCTGCGGGACAAGGCGCTGTACCACTCGGTACTCGCCGCCGTCGCCGAGGGCAATCAAACCCGCGGCGGGATCGCCCGTTTCGTCGGCCGCCGCGACGACGCGCTGAGCCATCCCCTCACCGTGCTGGCAGATGCCGGACTCCTGCGCCATGACCAGGATGCTTTCCGGACCGGACGCCCCACGATGCGCATCACCGAACCATTGATCACCTTCTACCATGCGGTCATGCGCCCGGACTGGGCCAGACTTGAACGCCCTGGCCAGGCAGGCAGAGTGTGGACGCAGGCACGAACCCGCTTCGACTCCGCGGTCCTCGGCCCGCACTTCGAGGAACTGTGCCGCAGCTGGGCGGCGCACTTCGCCGACGATGCCACACTGGGCGGTGCCGGCGCTGCGGTGAGCAGCGGCATCGTGAACGATCCAGCGGGCCGGCGATCTTGGGAGGTCGACGTCGCGGTGCGGTCCGCGGACGGCGCGCTGCTGGCACTGGGAGAGGCGAAATGGGGGCAGACCATGGGTATGGAGCACCTCCGGCGGCTCCAACGGATCCGCCAACTCCTCATCACTCAGAACCGCAACGGCGCAGAGCAGGCGCGGCTGCTGTGCTTCAGCGGAGCCGGCTTCACCGACGAACTGCGCACCGCCGAACGTGCCGGCGCAGCCGTGTGCATCGATCTCGATCGTCTCTACGGCGGGGCCTGACGGCCATGAACGCACGAAGCAACGTAACCAGCCACGCCCGATCGGCAGACGTGTAGCGGACCGAGAAAGCTATCCGGCGCAATCCTGCCCGCGGCGTCAGCTCCAGAGGGTGGCCACGGGGACAGCGATGATCCGGTCGCCGAGGGGGAAGACCCGGGGCCCGGTGTGCAGCACGCCGAGCGCCCGGCGTCGAAAGAGCCAAGAATTAGCCAGCAGATGTGCTCTGTCACGCATTCTCGCAGGTCAGAGGCATGATCTTATGTACTGAGGCCATGCAAAAGCGCCAAGATTGAGCCGCTTCGACGGCTAACCTGGTCTTCTCGCGTGGCTTCCCTCATCAGCCAGGAGGCGGCGCAAGGACCCAACGGGCGCCGCGGCCGTGACCCTGAGGTTCGAGCACACTAGCGTGACGAAGCCGCTGCAACTCTTCACGTACATCCCGCTCACTCATCGCAGGCAGCGCGGCCACAAGCTCACGCAAAGCCATAGAGCCATTCCGGACGATCAGCCGTAGAAGTTCATGCGAATTGTCGTTCAGATCCAGCCCATGGAACCGGGCCGGAGGGGCACCCGCGCGAGGAAAATCGACCCTGACGCTTGTTCCCGAGTCCTGAATGTCCGGCTCAAACAAGCCAGCATCTCTACATGCCCTTAGCATGCGGAGCGTTCCACTCCCCAGACTATCAATTATTCCTCGTCGATACAACGTACCCGCGATGAGGGGGTTCCACGGCTGACTTTCGTGCGGCCGGTATAGATCGGCCACAGACAGGCCAAAGTGCAGCGGGCCAACGCTAGTAACTTCGACCCGATCATCGAAGATATTTACGGAAATACTTCCTGCGCCAGTAGCGTACTCACGGTGAGAAATAGCGTTGGCGAGCGCCTCGCGCAATGCAACCATGGGAATCTCCGGCTCGTCGACCCGCACAGTACTATGTTCAACGAATGCGCTCACGCGTAGGTGATCCCGCAGGAAGGCCTCCGCTTGCCGGAGAAGGGCGAATGCGTGCCCATGAACTTGGCGCTCATCTGCCATCCGATCGCCTTTTTCGATGCCATCAAATCGTGTCAGCTTCAAGAGACACTGTGTATACCCAGGCAGGAGTCGATCCGACCTTCCAAATAAGACAACCGCGGCATTGAGCAGTTCCTTACCTTTGATCAAGCCAAAGCCGCGAAGCACATCGACTTCGATTAGTACCCGCTCGATCGATGGCATGATTTCTGGGTCGAACTGCTCAATCTCGCGGTAGACTTTCTCCAGTGTACGTTCTGTAACTTCCTGGCCGACAACCGAACCAGTCGGATCTACACCGAAGAGAATCCTGCCACCCTTCAGGTTAAGAAAAGCGCACAGTGTTTTGGCAGCTTCAGAACGCTGACCCGTGCTGACCTTGAACTCTTGGGTCTCCGACTCGCCGAGCGCGGCCCAGGAGTAAACCTGGTCGCTAGCCGTTGACGCCATACCTGAGGCCCTCACCATGTGGATACCGTAGAGCTGCCTCATGATCCGATCGATCTCAGGCCTGCGCCGGTGTAGCCGTCGGTGGCCGTGCCCGGCGGCCCCGAGGTGAGCGTCTGCAAACGATGGTTTCGGGACGCCCCAGGCAAGCACCGCAGCGCATCTACCTCCTGCTGCCGCCATTGCTCACCTCTCCCCTGCAACGCGGGCACTCGCGTCTGCGATGGATCAAGGGGATGGGCAAGCAAGGCATGACGAGCTCCGGTGCCGAGCGACGGGAGCTAACACCACAGGGGTGTTAACGTCGCGGATCATGCCGGGCACAGACGGTGAGCAGGCGATGGTTGATCCGCAGCTGAGTGAGGTGGAGAGCACCCGGTCATATGGTGCGCGGGGGCCGAACCCCTGGGTGCCGTCAGCGGTAACGAGGAAGGTCTCGCCGTAACCCGCGCGCTCCAGCGCATGGCGGGCGGCGTCGGTGACGGTGGGATCAATCTCCACGCTGGTGACATTACGGGCGCCGAGTCGGTGGGCCAGCAAGGCGGCGTTGTACCCGGTACCAGTGCCTATCTCCAGCACTTTCTGTCCGTCGTGGATATCCAGCGCCTGCAACATGACCGCAACTACGGTCGGCATGCTGGCCGAGCTGGTGGGGAGGACACCGATTCCGTCGGGGCCACTCGGCTCGCCGTCGTCGACCTGTGTGATGATCGAGTCATCTTCGTAGGCGGCTAGCAGCCAGGCGTCGGAGTCGTCGGTGCGATGGCGGGGGATCAGTCCCCATTCCCCGTTGGTCGTGCCGTAGTGCCAGGTGACGTCGGGAATGAAGGTGTGGCGGGGCACCGCCTCGAACGCATTCCGCCAATCCTCAGCGAGATCGCCCGCTGCCACCAGTTTCTCGATCAGTCGGCGGTGCAATGTCTCAGCTTCCGCTGCGGCCACGGATCACCTCCCGCGCTTGCCAGGCTTAGGTTCATTCGGGTTCGGCGTCTTGCCCGGTGGCACATCACGTTGCATTGTCACCTTTGACCGCATGGCAACATTGGGATTGCTTGAACGCGCGGACGGGTCAGTGAAATGTGGTGCTGTTAATCCGGCTGTTTACAGGGTGGTGCCGTCGGAGCGGCGGCGGGTGAGGAAGCCGGTGAGCCGGTCGTCGAGGTCGCGCAGGTGGGGGGAGGCGGAGCGCAGGGGGTGTACCTGGCGTTGCAGGGTGCGCAGCCGATCCAGGGTGATGGTCGAGCTGACGTCGGCGGCGCTGCGCAGCGCGTCGCGGCCGAACGCGGCGGCCTGTTCCGCGTCACGGCGCAGGAGATGGGTGATGGCCAGATCGGTCTGGTCCACACACCGGCCGCGGACCACCCAGGGCGGGCTGCCGTCCAACGACGCGGTGGTCAGCGTGAGGGCCTGCGCCAACTCGCCGATACCGCTGAAACAACGGCCCAGGTCTGAGGAGAGCAGGACGTCGGGATAAGAGACCGCAGGCTCATTCTCGGGACGTGCGGACTCGTGGCACCGCTGGGCCGCCAGCGCGGCGTGGCGGGCCTCGCGACTGTCACCGAGCAGGGCGAAACCGCGCGCTTGCAGCGCGTGCAGCTCGCTGGCCACCAGTGGGGTGGCCGCACCCTCGATGATGGTGAGTCCGCTCCCGGCGAGCGCCACCGCCTGGCGTCCGTGTCTCAGCGTGTCCTGGCCAGGGGGGATGTTCTCCCCGATCCGGACCGTCAGGCGGCTCATCCGGCTCAACACGCTGGCGGCACCGCTCTGGTCTCCCGCTCGCATGGCGAGGTCTAGGGCCTGGATGTAGTAGCGCTGCGCCAGGGCATGGCGGCCCACATCAGCGGTCATGAAGCCAGCCTGCCTGGTGAGCCGGGCGACGGTGCTCAACAGTGCCC
>JBOHHE010000159.1:0-24555 GCA_050700355.1 Pseudonocardiaceae bacterium | reverse complement strand
GCCGACGCGCCTCCGGGAGGCAGAACCGGCATCCAGCTGTCTCTACTGTCCGAGCAGTCGCGACGGAGGCAGCGCTTCCGATAACGGTGGAAGAGCGTCGAGCAACGTTTCGCACCGACGGCACGTCGTGCGTGCCTGCTGCAAACTCGCTCGCGGAGCCGCAGCAGCCACTCGGCGGGTTCGTCCCACAGCCGGTCGACCTCGGCAAGCAACAGCCCGGTCTGCGCACGGGCAACCCCCCGCAGCGCCGGAGCACCCAGACCACGGTCTCCCGGTCGACACCCGCCTCAAGCACAAGCTTGGACTCATGGTCACGGACGACGACGTCGCAAACTACACCTGAGCGTTGCCGGTTCAGCTGTGGTTCAGATCGCGCTGCCTCCGCGCCTGCGCTCCCCGGTAACAGAGCTGGAATTTTCGCCGGCGAGCTGACCGAACGTGGTGGGCGCGTCACGCGGAAGCTTGCCGGTGTGCGCGGCCAATGCCGCACACACCCCGGCGGCGTGGCCGGTAGCCATAGCGCTCGGCATGACCCGATAGGACGAGTGCGCAACGTGTGTAGCGGAAATGCACCTGCCCGAGTCCACGACGGCCGACGCGTCGATCACTATCGGTCCGGACTTGCTCGAACACCACCGCTGCGGTACCCATTCAGCGCGGAATCGACGGTCCTCGAGATCTTCCAGCCGATGCCGACCTTTTCGAGCACGAGCTCCGATTCCTTTGAGTTGTGTCGGCTTGTAGCTTGGATGCATGGGCCACGCATCGCACAGCGAACGGTCCAGGAGAAAATCAGATGCTCTGACGTGGAGGGGGAGCTAACGTCCAGAGAACTATGAGTGAATTCGATGTCGTGCGGCAGTCCGGCCTGGGGGCTCTGCGGCGGCTGGCGCCCTACGTCCGGCCGGTGCGTGGTCGGCTGTTCGGCTCGGGGTTAGCCGCGCTGGGCGCGATGCTGGCCGGACTGGCGATTCCGCTGGTGATCCAGCGCATCGTGGACGGCCCGATCGCCGAAGGCTGCCGGTGGCCTTCCACGACCGCTGGCCGTCGGGGCAGCTGCTGTCCCGCGCGATCAGCGATCTGAGCACCATCCGGCAGTTCCTCGCTTTCGCGGGCATCTACCTGACGGTCAATGTGCTGACCGTGCTGGCCGGGCTGATCGTCCTGCTGGTGGTCGCCCCGCAGCTCGGGCTGCTCGTCGCGATCATGACAGTACCGCTGGTCGTGCTGTGCCTGCGCTATGAGCGGCGCTACGAGCTGGCCTCCCGGCAGGCCCAGGACCAGGTGGGCGACCTGGCGACCACGGTGGAGGAGTCCGCACTGGGCATCCGGGTACTGAAGTCCTTCGGGCGCGGCCCTTCGGCGACCCGGGCCTTCGTGGCTCAGGCCCACGAGCTGCGTCGGACCGGGCTGACCAAGGTACGGCTACTCGCCACGCTCTGGACGTTGATCATCATAGCGCCGGAGCTCACGCTGGCCGCGATGCTCGCCGTAGACGGCCACGCGGTGGCGTCGGGCTCCCTCACGCTCGGCACCGTGGTGGCCGCGGTCACCATCCTCGCCTACCTGCGCTGGCCATTGGAGTCATTGGGCTGGTTACTGGCCGAGACCGGCAACGCCGCCACCGCGACCACCCGGTACTGCGAGGTGCGAGACGCGATCCGGGGAGTGACCGATGCTCCCCGGCCCCGTGCTCTGAGCGGTCCGGTGCGCGGTGCGTTGCGCGGTGCGTTGCGGTTGGAGGCAGTGCGCTTCCGTTACCCAGGCGCCGCGACAGAGCTGCTCCGCGGGGTGGACCTCGACGTCCGACCCGGTGAGACGGTGGCGCTGGTAGGTGCCACCGGCAGCGGCAAGACCACCCTGTGCGCCCTGGTGCCTCGGCTGGCCGACGTCACCGGCGGGCGAGTGACGATCGACGGTGTCGACGTGCGGCAGCTCGCGCTCTCGCAGCTGCGCACTGTCGTGGCAACGGCTTTCGAGGATCCGGTGTTGTTCTCCGCATCGGTGCGGGAGAACGTGACGCTCGGCCGGCCGGCGGCCACCGAGGAAGACGTCCGCCGCGCCCTGCGAGTGGCCCATGCCGAGAAGTTCGTCGATGCCCTGCCCTGGGGCCTGGACACCCGGATCGGCGAACAGGGCCTCACCCTGTCCGGCGGCCAACGACAGCGTCTGGTGGTGGCACATCGGCCATCCACGGTCCAACTCGCCGACCGGGTGGCGCTGCTGACCGACGGCCGGATCTCGGCGGTCGGCTCCCACTCCGAGCTACTCGCCGAGGTACCGGAATACCGCAGACTGCTCACCAACTCGGACGTCACGGTGGCGCGGTGACCGCGCCACAGGAGCCATGGCGGGGCGTCGCCACTGAGGATCTCGACGAGCTCGACAGGGTTACCGGACTGCGGCTGGCGGCCAGGTCCCGACGGCTGCTCGGCTCGCTGCTGCGCCCGCACCTGCGCCGAGTGGCGGCCGCGCTCGCCTTGCTCGTCGCCGACCAGGTGGCGGTGCTGACCGGTCCGTTGCTGATCGCGGTGGCGATCGACCGCGGCATCCCGGCAGCCCTCGACGGCCGACCCGGGCCGCTGGTCTGGTGTGTCGCCGGGTACGCCGTGGCCGGGGTAGGGGACGCGTTGATCGTCGGCGTGTTCCTTCGGCTATCCGGACGGATCGGGCAGGACGTGCTGCTGGACCTCCGCGAGCGGGTGTTCGCCCAGGTCCAGCGGCTGTCGCTGGCCTTTCACGAGCGCTATAGCTGCTCGGCGGCCTGCGGGTGCTCGAAGGCACCCTGGAGCTGGGCGTGCTCACCGCGCTGGTGCTCTACCTGCGCCGGTTCTACGACCCGCTCGACGAGCTGGCCCAGTTCGCCAACTCGTACTCCTCGGCAGCCGCGGCGTTGGAGAAGATCTCCGGGGTGCTCGAGGAGCAGGCCACCGTGCTCGACCCGCCGCAGCCGCTGCCGCTGCCCACCCCGGTGCGCGGCGAGGTGGTCTTCGACCGGGTGCGCTTCGGCTATCGCGGTGGGCCGGAGGTGCTGCCCTCGCTGGATCTGGTAGTGCCCGCCGGGCAGACCGTCGCGCTGGTCGGCGCGACCGGTGCCGGCAAGTCGACGGCGGCCCGGCTGCTGGCACGGTTCTACGACCCGCTGGAGGGCACCATCCAGTTGGACGGAGTCGACCTGCGCTCGGTAGCCGACGCCGAGCTACGCCGCGCCGTGGTGATGGTGACTCAGGAATCGTTCCTGTTCTCCGGCTCGGTGGCGGACAACATCGCGCTGGGCTCACCCTCGGCGTCCCGTTCGGATGTGGTGGAGGTGGCCCGGGCGGTGGGAGCGCATGAGTTCATCACCGCGCTGCCTGATGGATACGACACCGATGTGCGCAAGCGAGGTGGACGGCTCTCCGCCGGGCAGCGTCAGCTGGTGTCCTTCGCGCGGGCATTGCTCGCTGATCCTGCGGTGGTGGTGCTCGACGAGGCCACCTCATCGCTGGACGTCCCATCCGAACGCGCCGTGCAAGCCGCGCTGCACACCGTGCTGGCCGGCCGCACAGCACTGATCATCGCACACCGCCTCTCCACAGTGCTGGTCGCCGACCGGGTACTGGTCCTGCACGACGGCATCGTCGTGCAGGACGGCGCCCCCACCACCCTGATCGCCGCCCCCGGTCATTTCGCCACCCTGCACACCACTTGGCGAGCTTCTTTGCCGACCGCGCATCCCCTTCACGATGGGCGGCGCGTGAATTAGACACTACCCGGACTCGCCGACGAATACGTCCTTCCCGAAGACGACCGCGCCGGTCTGGATGAGGCCAGCATAAGCTGCGTTGACGACAGTTAACCTGATGCGGATGGCAGATGTTTGGCGCAGGTCGCCGGAAGTCTCGATCAATATATCTTCGGTGATGGGGCCGAGGAGGCGTTACATCAGCAGGATGGCGCGTTCCCCTAGGCCAGATGATCCTGGTGGTCGAAGACAACGTTCACTGTACCGCCAAGATCACAGGGAGGGCCGCGGCCACTCCGTCTACGCCCCGGCGAGTGGTTCGGAGTCGATGGCCACCGCTGGTTCCCGCTGTCCGGCGGGGATGATGCTCTGCAAACGTAGGCGCCCGCCACCCTGCACGCGCGACAATGCTCAGGAACGCCTCCTAGGCTGTGGCCGAGAAGTGATGGAGACGTCACAACAGCGCCACAGGAGAAAGAGGGGCACCCCAGTGATCGAAGGCCTGACTTCGCCCGACAGCCCCAAGTCGCCACGCGCGCTCGACATCACCGTGGCCCATCCCGCGAGGATCTGGGACTACTGGCTGGGCGGCAAGGACAACTTCGCCGCCGACCGGGAAGTCAGCGCTCAGTTGCTCTCCGTCATGCCCGACTGGATCGTCTTCGCCCACGCCGATCGGGAGTTCCTGGGGCGCGCCGTACGGTATCTGGCAGGAGAGGCGGGGATCCGCCAGTTCCTCGACATCGGCACGGGCATACCCACCAGGGACAACACCCACGAGGTCGCCCAGCGGGTGGCTCCGGAATCCCGTGTCGTCTACGTCGACAACGATCCCGTGGTCCTCGCCCATGCCGGGGCGCTGCTGGGCAGCGCCCCATCCGGCGTGACCGACTACATCGACGCCGATCTGAACGAGCCCAACGAGATCTTACGAGGCGCGGCCCGCACCCTGGACTTCGACAGGCCGATCGCGGTCACGCTGCTGGGCATCCTCGAGTTCGTCACCAACAACGCCAAGGCCTACGGGATCATCAAACGCCTGATGGACTCCATGGTCTCCGGCAGTCATCTAGCGATCGCCCACCCGACCACCGATATCGACGGTGAGGCCATGCGGACGGTCGAGCAGATGTGGAACGACAGCGGGGCCGTCCCGGCGAAGTTCCGCAGCCGAGACGAGTTCAGCGGCTTCTTCGACGGTCTGGAACTGCTGGAACCTGGCGTGGTCTCACTGACGCAGTGGCGTCCTGACCCCAGCACCCTCTACGCCAACCGGAGGCTCGGTTTCTACTGCGCAGTGGGCCGCAAGACCTGACTCCGACGAATGCGAAGTGCCCGGCATCTGCCTCTCGGGCCTCGCCGACGCGGGCATCGCTGGGCCGATTCAGATGGCTGCATCGTAACCATCTCGAGCGCAACCGCGATGGTTACGGACGACTGGTTGACGGATCCGGCGGGAGGTCATTGTGCGGGTGGTATGCGTGCACGGAGTCGGCCAGCAGCAGGCCGGTGAGCAGATATTGCTGGCCGAGTGGCTGCCCGCGCTGCGCGATGGGCTGGGCCGGGCGAGGATGACCGCACGGCCTGCAGGCCAGGACGTGGCGATGGCCTGCTACGGGAATCTGTTCCATCCGCCGGGGCTGCCGCTGGCGGTGGCGAGGGTCCGGGTCACCGACCTGATCAATGCGGATACCCAGATCGCGGTCACCGACTCACTCAGTTCAGTGGTGGCCGACGCGGCAGATGTGCGGGCATATCTGACCCATTCCGCTACCGGCACTACGGTAGCGAAAGCACTGCGATGATCGAGGAGCAGCCCAAAGGGCGCAGGCTATTGGTCGCCACCGCGATTTCCCGGTACACCCATGCGCCCGACTTGGATCGCCCGCAACTGGTAGCGGCCCGGCAGCAAGTCATCGACCTGTTCACCCGGAAATTCGGCTACACCCACCTTCCGGAACCGGGTCTGAACCCGACTGAAACGCAACTCCTCAGCCAGCTGCGGGAGCTATGTCGCAATGAGGTTCGGCCGCAGGACTACTTGGTCGTATACCTCGCCGGCCACGGTGACATCGAAGAAAACGGACAACATGTATTGCTGACCGCAGACACCGACCCAGGGGACCCGTCCAACGCCATGCAGACCGCGATGCTGGCCAGAAAGATGCTGCTGGACACTCCGGTACAGCGGCTGTTGCTGATGCTGGACACCTGTTATTCGGGGCAGGGCGGGGACCAGGTCGCCGCTGCGGTACTGACCGGCATGCAGCGGGACTGGACCGGTACTGATCGGTCCGGCTTGGTGGTGGTGACGTCTACTCAGCCGTTCGAGCTGGCAGAGGCCGGAGCCTTTCCCACCTTGCTCAGCCAGGCGGTAGACGGTCTGCCCATCGCTGGACAAGTTCCGCTGTTTCTCAACCTGGGCGCGGTGGTCGATGCCATGAACAAGTGTCCTGATCGGCCTGCGCATCAGCAGATCACGATCCGGATGCTCGGATTGACCGGCGCCGTGCCTGATTTTCTGCCCAATCCGCGCCACCGGCAAGGTGTGACCGATATCGATCTGCACCTGCGGCAGGTCGCTGAATGGGGGCCGCATGCCGCGCGCCGGGAGAGCGAGCTCCGTAGCCATCTCCTCCCCCGCGCTCGGGGCGGACACGATCCGGAGAACGCCTGGTGGTTCTGTGGTCGGCACGCCGCTCTCACCGACATCACCGCCTGGCTGACCGGGCGGACTCCGTCCGCCGCCGCACTGGTGGTGACCGGCAAACCAGGCTCGGGCAAAACCGCCGTGCTCGGGCTCGTGTCGGCCCTGGCTCACCCCGACTATCGCCGCAACGTACCGGTCGAGGCCATCGGCATGCCGCCACAGGCAATGCCGCCGTGTGGCGCGCTCGACGTGACCATCTACGCCAGCGGTCTGACCCACCACGAAGTACTGGCCGGACTGGCCGCCGCCGCCCACATCACCGCCGATACCGTCGGGCAACTCATCACAGCCCTCAATCAGCGCAACGCCGAATGCGGCAGGCCCTTCACCGCCCTTATCGATGCCCTCGATGAGGCCGCCAATCCGCACCAGCTGGTTACCCAAGTGCTGCAGCCACTCATCGAGCACGGCCAGGGCCAGGCCATTCGTTTCCTGCTGGGCACCCGACCCCACCTGGTGACGTCACTCGCCCCGGGATCCACGGCGGCTCCGATATCCACGGCGAGCTCGGGCATAACAGTCGACACCATTCCACTCGATGATGACCGCTATGCCGACGCCGAGGCGCTCACTTTTTACACCATGCGCAATCTGCTGGACGCCGCACCGGACAGCCCATACCGAAATGCCTCAACGGCGACCATCCGTGCAGTGGCCGACGCGGTTGCCGAAGCAGCATATCCGTCGTTTCTGGTCGCCCGCATCACCGGTGGAATGCTCGCCGCCGCCGAGCGCGTCGCCGATCCTACCGATCCACACTGGCGGGCCTGCCTGCCGCTGCTGCCGGGCGACGCCATGCGCACCGACATCGACACCCGCTTCGGCGCAGACGCCGATCGCGTCAGAGATCTGCTTCGCCCCCTCGCCTATACCAAGGGGCAGGGTCTGCCCTGGGAGGACATCTGGGCTGGGATGGCTTCGGCGATCTCCGGCCACGTCTATACCGACCATGATCTGTACTGGCTACGCGAGCACGCCGGATCCTATGTCGTCGAATCCAGCGAAGCAGACCGCTCGGTCTACCGGCTCTACCACTGGGCACTCGCCGAACATCTACGCGCCGACACCGAAACTGGAGGTCTCGACGAGCTGTCGATACAGCGTGCTTTCACCGAAGTACTGATCTCGCGCGTGCCCCGCACCCTGAACGCCACCAGGAATTGGAGCCGCGCCCATCCCTACACATTGCGCCATCTCGTCACGCATGCCGCAGCTGCTGGGATTATGGACGAACTTCTCACCGACGTCGACTACCTTGTGCACGCCGACCCCGCCACCCTCGCCGCCGCGCTGTTCCGGGCCGAGACGCCCCAGGCACAGCTTGCCGCCGCGATATACCGGGCCTCGGTGGGGATCCACCGGCACACCGACCCCGGCACCCGGCGACGGCTCCTCACGATCGATGCCGCCCGCTACGGCTCACCCGAATTCGCTCAACGCTTCGCCGGCCGGGCCATCGCGGATGACTGGCGGCCTCGCTGGGCCGCCGGAGCACGTGTCCACCCCGCGCTGCGCGACACCCTGAGCGGCCACACCTCCTGGATTAGGGCAGTGGCCTGCACCAGGCTTGACGGCCGTCCGATCGCGGTAACGGCCGGCCAGGATCTAACCATCCGGATCTGGGATCTGATCACCGGCGAGCAGGTCGGTGGTCCCCTGACCGGACACCTCAGCTCAATCTCCGCCGTGGCCTGCGCCGAACTCGACGGCCAACCGATCGCGGTGACCGGCAGCAATGATCAGACCGTGCGGATTTGGGATCTGACGACCAGCGAACCCATTGGTCACCCCCTGACCGGTCACACCGATCAAGTCAATGCCGTGGCCTGCGCCGAACTCAACGGCAAACCGATCGCGATCACCGGCAGCAATGACCGAACCGTACGAATCTGGGATCTGACCACCAGCGAACCCATCGGCCGCCCACTGACCGGCCATAATTATCAGATCAGGGCCCTGGCCTGCACCGAACTCGGCGGCAGGCCCATCGCGATCACCGGCGGCAACGACCAACGCCTGCGAAAGTGGGACCTGATCACTCAGGAGCTTCTCGGTGAGCTCCGCATCATGGATAGCTTGATCTTGGCCGTGGCCTGTATCACGCTGGACGGCAAGCCCTACGCAGTCATCGGCGGCAACGATCGGGACATGCGGATCTGGGATCTGACCACCGACCAGGTCCTTGGCGATCCCATTACCGGACACACCAACCCGATTGCCGCCATCGCCTGCACCACCATCGAAGGCCAGCCCGTTGCGATCACTGGCAGCAAGGACCGCACCGCCCGGGTATGGGATCTGACCACCGGCCCATCGCCCCGTATCCACAACCCACCTCCCCGGACCGGGCATACCAATCGAATCAATGCCGTGGCCTGCACCACCGTCGGAAGCAGGTCTGTCGCTGTCACCGTCAGCAACGACCGCACGGCGCGGGTCTGGGACCTGGCCACCGGCGAGCCTGTCGGCAAGCCCCTCATCGGTCACCTCAGCCAGATCAACGCCGTGGCCTGCGCCAGCGTGCAAGGCCGGCCCGTCGCGGTCACCGGCAGCGAGGACCGCACAGCGCGGGTCTGGGATCTGGACACCGGTCGATCCCTCAGTGTCTTCGGCATACCCATCCACACCAACATTGCCGGCCAGAATATCGACCGAATCAATGCACTGGCCTGTACCAGCATTGATGAGCGTCCAGTCGCGATAGCAGGATGCCATGACGGCACGGCGTGGGTCTGGGACCTAGCCACCGGTCGATCCCTCGGAGTCCTGCGCATCCCCACTCACCCCGACGTTGCCTGCCAGAGCATCAACCGAATCAATGCACTGGCCTGTACCAGCATTGATGAGCGTCCAGTCGCCATAGCAGGATGCCATGACGGCACGGCGTGGGTCTGGGACCTGGCCACCGGCCAGCCCCTTGGTGAGCCGCTGACCGGCTTGCTCGAAGGGATCTCCACTGTGGAGGTCACCGAGCTCCATAACGGGCCGGTCGCCATCGTCGGGCGCTTCAGTGGCACGGTGCAGGTCTGGAACCTCACCACTCGAGAACATCGAATTCACGGCGATATCGGCCCGAGCAACGACCTGGACATCCTCAGGGCCATGGCCTGCGCCACCGTCGAGCGGCGGCCAGTCGTGATCACCGGCGGGCGCATCGGCACAGTGCACGTGCAGGACCTCATGACTACCAGCAGGCAACGTATCTTGGGCGAACGCGACTGGACCCGCACCAAACGGATCAGGGCAATGGCGCGCACAGTGTTCGACGGGCATGCGGTGGCGGTGGCCGGCCGTGACGACGGCACCGTGCAGATCTGGGACCTGACCACTGGCAGGCAGATGCGCGAGCTGGTCAGTGATCGCACCGGCGCGGTCCGAACGGTGGCCTGCACAGTGCTCGAGGAGCAAACGGTAGTGGTATCCGGTCATGAAGACGGCATCGTGCAGATCTGGGATCTGGCCACCGGCCAACTGATGCGCGAGTTCGTCGGTGATCGCACCGGCGCGGTCCGAACGGTGGCCTGCACAGTGCTCGATGAGCAAACGGTAGCGGTATCCGGTGGTGATGACGGCACCGTGCAGGTCTGGGAGTTGGCTACCGGCCAACAGTTGGGAGAACCATTCACCAGCCACCCCATCACTCAGGCCGGCGCGAGTATCATTCCCCAGTCCCTCGAAGTTATCGACTCGGCCGGACAACCCCCCTGCGCTACCGGGGAAACTCCCCATCCGGGTTACCTCGACCGGATCACCGCAGTGGCTTGCCTCAATATCAACGAGCACGCCGTAGCCATTCTTGGCGACAACAAGGGCATGGTGCAGATCTGGGATCTAGACAGCGACCAGCCTGGCGCCGCGCACCAGGCGAGCCCGGACCGGATCAGCCCGATGACCTGCACTAATGTCAAGAACCGCGCCGTAGCCATTCTTGATGACGGCGATGGCATGGTGCGCATCTGGGATCTGAACGATACTCGCCACTTCGACGATTCTCTCGATGTCCACACAAAGTCGTTTGGAGCCATGGCCTACACCGAACTTTACGGCAGACCCATCGCGGTCACCGGCGGGTTTGACGGTGTCGTCCGGATCTGGGATCTGACTACCTGCCGCCCCTTTGACGAACCCCTGACCGGCCACACCAGCTCAATCTATGCCGTGGCCTGCGCCAAAGTAGATAATCGGACCATTGCGGTCACCGGTGGCAACGATCTCACCGTGCGTGTGTGGGATCTGATCACCATGAACTGTCAAGCCGTGCTGCACATGCCCGCCGTGGTATTTGCCCTGAGCGTGGCCGCCGATGGCTCTCTGGTGGTGTGCGTGGACCGCGATGTCGTGGTACTCGAGCACATCAAACGGGAAGAAACCCGACCCGATTGGTGGGCACGCCCAAAGCAGACAAGAATGCTCCCGCAGGCCACGGATGCGACCGGCAGCACCCTCAACCGGTTCTGGCAGCGATAACAGCCAGGCTCCTACGCGCGGGTCAGCTCCAGTAGCGGGGGTTGGTGGCGTGCCACTCGAAGCCGCCGCCCATCCAGGCACGCACCCCGCGCAGGAACCGCTGGAGCTGCGGCGACGGCACGGGCAGCAGGCTGCGGTGGCTGGCCTCGAAATCCCGGACCAGGTTGTTGTGCAGATCGACGGTGATCGCGACGGCCTCCTCGGTCGAGCACTGCCGGTCGGCGGCGATCTGCAACACCATGTTGCACACCGGCTTCTCGTCGGCGGCGTCCTTGGCCGCCGAGTGCAGATCGTTGACTATCACCGAGGAGGTGCCTGCCTGCATCAGGGCTCGCCGGACCCGCGGCTCGTAATACAGGTTGGCGTCCAGTTCGTAGCCACCGACCGCGTCGATCAGCGTCATCGAGGTGTAGAAGGTGTCGTGCTGGCGGACGGCGAGGTACTTCCAGGCCGGCGGGTAATCGCCGGTGAACCGCCAGGCCGCGTAGCTGTCCCAGCTGACGAACATGGCGAAGGTCGAGTAGCAGACTCGCTGCACCAGCGCGGGGCTGGCGTGCCGGGTCAGATGCTCGATCCCGGAGTTGAGAGCCACCAATACCGGATCGGAACGCAGCGCCTCGTCCAGCGGAACGGAGAACTCGCCGGCCGGAGCCACCGGGTCCATCGCGGCCATCGCCAGGGCCAGCCGGGGCGGCAGCTCGGTCGGGGTGGCGCCCATCTCGCTGTCGTCGGCGTACAGGTCGTCGGCGGCCCACCACGCGGCGTTGAGCTGCGCGGCGATCAGCAGACGGTCGGGATCATCGGTATCGGTATGGGCGAGCATCGCCAGCCGGCCGAACCCGGCCCGTCGCATCAGATCGGCCTCGTCGTCGGTGAAGCCGCAGTCCTTGGCCCACACCGCCAGCCGGCCGTCCACCTCGGCGGCCAACGCGTCATCCACCCGCTCGACCATCGGGACGTACAGCGGCGCGGCCGTGCCGTCCCCCCAGGGGCGTTCCACGTAAGCGGGGTCGGGGCCGCTGGCCAGCGTGAATTCCCGCACGAGACGGGCCGCCGAGGTACCCAACCCCGACGCGCCGACCCGGACCTCGGTGGCCCGGACCGCAGTGGCCAACGCGCTTTCCGGGTCCGGCGGGACCGGGCAGTCGCGGTGCGGCGGTGGGTCGATCAAGGGGGTCGCCTCAATGGTGGGAATGATATCCGTCATCCGGACAACTCCTCACGGTCTCGTGGGTGCTCAGGCCTCGGATACGGGAACGTGCTGATCCGCCACAGCCTGGCAGGCCGGCACTGGAAAGGACACCCACCAACCAGGGACTGGCCTGCCACGAATGGATGATTCAGAGTCCCCGGCCGTACTCCAGGCATAGTCGGCCGGCCACCGGTTGACCGCGTTCAGTCGTCGGGGTCGAGCTAGTTTGGTTCGGTCTCGAAGGGCGGAACGTCGGCCCAGGGGTCGGTCCGGGTGGGCGAGGGGTCGGTGCGTCTGGGCGTGGGTGGTCGGTGGTCGAGGGCGGTATTCCAGAGGGTGCGGTAGTGCTCGAGGTGGGAGAGCTGCGGGTCCCGGAGTGTGTTCCAGAGGTCGGCGCTGGGGTCGGTGCGGGGATCCTGTTCGGCGTCGGGGTTGACGTCGGCGAGGTCGCAGAGCGCGAGGAGGACCGCGTAGGCGCTGTCCCAGCGGACGGGGACGGTGTCTCCGCGGAACATGCGTCGCACAGTTTCTTTGCCGGGGGCGGCAGGGAGGCCGATGGCCTGGATGCGGTCGCTGATCTGCTGCAGTGTGGGCCGGTTGGCCATCTTGAAGTAAGTGAACAGGTTCAGCACGAAGTCGCGGCGCGGGCCGGGAGGCAGGGCGGGCACGATGAGCGGCTTCGGCATGATCCTCCTCGCGTGAGCCGGACCAGAATAAACAACAAACGACCAGTATCAACCAGGACCGACCCTGGTTAAGCCGTGTCGGGTGGTTGTCCCGTCTCCCCTCCTTGTTTGGATGTTTCCTGGTCAGACGGTTCTGTTATGCGCCACACAGTGCACTCGGCGATGTGTAACACTTTGACGCGTAGTCGAGCTACGCGCGGGATGCGTCGGGCTGGTGTCTCTACCGTCAGGTCCTTCGACAGCCAGCGAGAGGACTGAGCATGATCGCCGGATGGGCGGGGGTAATCGATGCCTTGGCAACTGCTGATGACTGGCTCGCGGGCAGCCCCGCAGGTTTTGGTGTGGTGTTGCTGGGGGTGGTGTTCGTGGGGTGGGTGATCAGCAGTGAGCACCGTACGCGGCACTTGGTGATGGTGATCCGCGCGCTGCGTCGGAGCACTGTGGCAGGGAAGACCCGGAGGTCGGGCAGTCGCCGGGCCGGTGGTGGCCATGTCTGATGTCCCGGATCGGGCGCTTGTTTCCGTGCGAGAGCCGGGGTCTTCGGTCCTGACCAGGGCACAGGTCGCGCGTGCGGCCGGTGTGTCTGCGGAGGCGGTGAGCAACTGGGTGCGCCGCCACCCTGGCTGCTTGCAGCTGATCCGGGTGGGGCGGCAGACGGGCTATTCGGTGACCGCAGTAGCGGCCTGGCTCGACATGCGCCCGATCCACAGGGACGATCTGCTGCCGGGTGAGCGGCCAGGACGCACGTATGGGCACCGCTTCCGCGAAGCGACAGGCTTTGCGGTCGCCCCGCTCGCGGCTGAGGGTGGGGACGGATCGATGACGGATCGACTGGAAGTTGGGCTCTGGGCGCCGCTGGTGCGGCTCGGCAAGGGCAGCAGTGACCCGGACGTGTTCCAGGCAGTGGTGATGTCTTTGCTCTGCCTTCGAAAAGCCGATCCGGCCGCCTGGAACAGGATCGTGGGATCTGCCGCCGACACGATCCACATTGTCATCGGGGACATCGTGCGCAGGCAGCCCGGTGGCCTGGCGAAGGCCTTGGACGCGCTCCGGCGTATCCCCAACGACTCATGGTGGCGGCATCGGTTGGTCCAGATCATCGAGATCGTGACGAGTCAGGTGAGCCCTGGCACGACAGCGGACCGAATACCCGCCGCCGCCGCCGCGTTCGACTTCCTCCTCGACCGCTTCGCGAAAGAACGTCGCCGCAGCCAGGACCAGTTCCTCACCCCTGCCGCACTCACGCGAGTGATGGTGTCGCTGGCCGATCCCGGGCCGGCGGATCATGTCCACGACCCGTGCTGCAGTTCCGGAGAACTGCTTGTCGCCGCCGCCGAGCACCTGCGCGGCAAGGACGCCACCGGGCCGACCAGGATCACCGGCCGTGCCATCACCCCGAGGACCTGGCGTTTGGCGGCGATGAACGTCACGGTCCATGACGCACAGGTAGATGTCGCCGACCACCCACCGAGAAACTTTCACGAGATCGACACCGGCCCAGGCGGGTACGACGTGATGGTGATGAACCCGCCGTTCAACATGGCGGATTGGCAGCGTCCGGCAGACGGTCGACCACAGCAATGGCCCTACGGCGAACCGCCCTCGCACAACGCCAACTTCGCCTGGCTGCAACTCGCCGCCGAAGCGCTCGCCCCCGCCGGCCGGGCCGTCGTCCTGATGCCCGCGAGCGCCGCAGAAAACGCCAACCCCCGCGACCGCGATATTCGCGCCTCCCTGGTGAACCACGGGGTGGTGCGCTGCGTGGTCGCGTTTCCCAAGCAACTCTTCCGGGAGACCACCACCGCGGTGACGCTGTGGGTTCTGGGCCGTCCCAGCAAAGCGCAGGACCTCCTGCTCATCGATGCGACAGCGGCAACCCGAAAAGACCGTACCTACCGCACGCTGACTGATCAGGGCTGCCAGAGCATCATCGAGGTCTACCGGGGCTGGCTGGCTGGCTCCGCTGACCTGCCGATGACAGCCAACGGCGTCCGGGCCACCCGCGCGACCCGCGACGACATCCGGCAGCGGAACTACGACCTGCATCCCGCCGCGTACCTGCACCATCACCGGGCAGGCGCTGCGGCGGCCGCGTCCACGCGCAGCCTGCACGAGCTTCGTGAGGACCTTCGCCACCTCGAATCACGGGCCAGGGACATCGACCACATCCTCAATGACCATCTCGATCGGATACTGCCATGGACTCATTGATCGGCGAGATTCCCGACGACTGGCACCAGATACGCCTCGATGAATGCTGCGACTTGCAGCCCGGGCCCGGAGGGTCCGCGATCACCTCGGCCGACCGGGTCATCGGCGGTGTTCCGGTCATCTCCGCCCGGGACATCCAGAACGGTCGCATCGATCCGGCCCCTGCTGTCAGTGTCCACCCGGCCACTGCTCAGCGGCATGACCGATACCAGCTCCTCGAGGGCGACGTTCTCGTCGTCCGGGTTGGTGGCCTGCGGCATGCGAGAGTGGATCGTGCGCACGAGGGGTGGCTGACCGGCAGTTCCTGCCTCCGGATCCGACCGCAGACCGACGACTTCGAACCGGGATACCTGGACTGCTACCTCAGACACCCCTCCGTGCGGGACTGGCTCGCGCAGCAGTTCCGGTCCAGCATCGTCTCCACCACCACCCCCGCCCGCATCGCCGCACTGCCGGTGGTATTACCCCCCCATCGCCTCCAACGCGCGATCATCGACATCACCGACACCCTCCACAACAAAATCGAAATCCACGAAGAAATCATCCGAACCACACACGCACTTCGAAACCTGCTGATCCCAAAAATGCTCACCGGACACCTCTAACAACGACCATCGGGGGACTGTGCAGCGAACGGCGCCCCTCTGGTCAAGTTAATCTTTGATCGGGTTGTATGGTCGCTGTTGGCGGGCTCGGGAAGTGACTGGTCCGAAGGGAACTGGCAGCCGGGGTTTCAGCGATACGATCGACCTACGCTAGAACTTGCGTAAAAATTCGTCCGTCATGACTCGCGGACCAGATAGGCGAGTTTTTCGTGTGAGAGCCTGAGAGCGATACGACACTGGACGAGAACATTATTTGGTTGTCGTGCTGAGCTCCTGGACGTGCCGTCACGAGGCGGCATCTGCCTGCCACCTGTCCAGCGGGCATACACATACCGTTTCATGGCGTCGTGCGTACCAGTGAGGATAGGCGGTGATGAGATGACTCGGCAGGTACAGACAGCGGCATCGGAGACCAATTACATGGACGGCCGCCGCGCTCGGCTCCCGGCGCGTCGAGCTGGTGAGAGACAGCAACGGCGGCGGCCTACCCTTCGAGCAGGTGGCTGCGCTCAAGCCCGACCTCATCGTGGCCACCACCTACAACACCACCAACAACGACTACGACACTGACCGGCCACACCTCGAACGGATCGCCAAAGTCCTCGGCCCGACGAGCACCACCCAGAGGGACACCTGGCAACAGAGCACCATCCGGGTAGGCGAGGCGGTCGGACTCGGGAACGAGGCCCGCCGCCTGGTCGCGGACACCGAGGCCAAGCTGACAGCGGTCCGCGACGCCCACCCGACTGGGAAGGCAAGACCTACACCAACGGTCCGGTGACAGCCCCCGGGGAGGTGTGCGCAGGTGAGCCTAGAGCAGCTCAATGTCCTGGACGCCGATGTCATGATGCTGAGCTACCACTCCGAGGAATTCAGTGGCTCCCTTGAAGACAATCCGCTGTTCCAGCAGCTCCTCGCCGTCCAGCGCGGCGATTACATCCACATCGCCAACGATGTCTCGACCGGGATCGCTTACCCGTCGGTCCTGAGCATCCCCTACGTCCTCGACTGGATCACCCCCCGGCTCACCCAGGCGCTGAACGCCCAGTGAGCGAAGGCCATGACCTGATGAGATCGAGAAAGGCGTTACTGAAGATTTGGTGCGGGTCATAATCGTCGAGCAGGCCTACCGCCCAGTTCCAGCTTGGGCCGGAGCGTTGCGGTAGAGGTCGGGCACCGTCTCGGTGAGCAGAATCTGGTCTGCCCAGGCGCGCGTGGGGCGATTTGGCTCGGACGTGGCGGCTGGGACTGGCCTGCTTCGAACAAGCGATTCGCCGCGAGATCAGCCGCCGCGGCGGGCAGAAACCCTCGCTGCGAATCGTGCGCAAGATGTTCGCCGCGCTCGACGATCCGCGTGGGGTGATCGCGTACCGGCACGGCGCGCTCGAACGAGTGCGAAGCTTGATCTCGACGCTGGCACACGAGCAAGGCGACCACGCATCATCCCAGCCTGCCCGAGCGGGTCATCCCCGAACGCAACGGCGCCAACGGATAGTCCACCGTTCAGGCTCACAGGTCATACCATCGCGGTAGATGAGGATGGTTGGTTCATAGAGTACTGGCGTTGACACGCCGCTGCCGGCTTGCCGCCGCCAAACCCAGACGCTGGGGACGCTATCGGCTGAGGCGAGGATCGCCCCATACGTACCAACCCCCACACTGGTTGGCGTTGCGAACCGTCAACCGGAGACGGTCGACGCCGGACACGCGGAGATTGATTTCTTCGCGCTCTCCGATGATGCTGTCCCTGACCTCGGCCTCAGCTCCGTCGAGGCTGACGGCGAACACCGCCCGCGTAGCGGTGTCGGCTCTGTTCGACACGCCGACAGTGGCTTGGAACCATTGGAAGAGCCCGTCGAGGTCGAATTCGATCGTGGGGACCGACTCGGCGCAGGACGGCGATGAGTCGACCGTCGCGATGTAACTGTGTGGGTAACCGGTGCCCGCGATAGTCCGGAGGCCCGACCCCTGATGGCGAGGGATCGGGCCGTTTCGTCGGGCGGGGCGTTACTCGTCGCGTTGGCGTTGGTCGCGCATCTGGCGTTCGACGTCGCTCCAGCGCCACCGGTAGCGCCCACCCGGGGTGATCACGGCAGGGGTCAGCTGTCCGGAGCGGGCCCATTTACCGACCGCGCCGGGGGTGACACCGAGGCGTTTGGCCACCTCACCGGTAGTCAGCAGCGGGTCGTCATCTCCCACCTTGGCGACGCTAAGGGAGCGATCCACCCCATCCGCCCCACGGAATCGTATGGAGCGAAGAACACCATCAGATCGATAAGCGCTATTAGAGCGATTGAGTCGATAGACTGTGACGACCAGCCAGTGACCAATCCGGAGGGACCGCGCGATGAGCAGCACGCCGGCACCGGGGAGCCCTCCCCCTCTGGGCAGCCGCGTTACCTCCTAACTGCCACCGACCTCACGATCACCCCCGACCCGTCCACAAACGATCGAATCTGATTCGTAGACCGAACCTTTGTTGGGTCCTAACAAGATCTGTCGCCGGGTCAGGCTCGACGACCGTGTCCGCCCTTCGAGGGAGCGTGCACCACCCTGAGGGCTACGTTGCTCGGGTGACTGCCACGTCGAGGTTCCGGCATGCAGCCCTCCGCGGGCTGCTCGACGACGGGCTCCTCACGGGCCAACACGAGGTCACCACTGTGCTCCGCCCCGAGCGTGTAGCTAGGCCCGTCGCGGTCGACGACCTGCCCGCCATGCTTGTCGAGATTGAGCAGGCCTGCCAGGTATGGGGCGGAGCGGGACAGCCATTCTTACCTGTGCGGGACGGGCGGCTGCCGGAGCCGTACACAGAGCTGCTACGGACGGAACAGGTTGACTTTGTTGGCGGGCTACAGGCCATTGAGGTCGCCCTCCCGTCGCGCGTCAAGGCCCGCCAGCCGTGGAACCATCCTGCGATCCTCGTCGGGGCGCACGAGCCGCGCGACCGGTGGCGGACCGTGCGCGTCGTCGAGTTGGATTCTGACGACCCTTGGCGTCCGATCTATGACGTGGTACTCGGTAAATGGCCGGAAACACCCGACCCGGGTCTCAGCCAATTTGTGGGGCTACGAGAGGACCTGCGGTTCGAGGAGATCGCACCCATCGAGCGAGTCTCGACGACCGGATCGTTAGAGGACCTTGTGGAGCGGCTCGTTGATCGCGAGTTCATGACCCCGCGCATCGTCAGTAACATCTTCATGTCGTACGGGCTCCGCCCAGATGCCTCATTCAGGGGGGCCGGCGAGGAGGTCCTGCCGCGCCCCGGCATGACGCGCCGCGCTGCGGGACCGAATCTCATCGTGGCCATGACGCCAGGATCAGTCGAGGACATCGCGCTTCTATGGAACCTGCGGGGCGCGCACGGAGGGGGGCGGACCATGCCGATCGGTGTCCCTGCGGACAAGATAAGCGCGGAAGTCCTGCGGGAACTGCAGCGGCCCGGTCGCGCAACGATGTTCGGCTGGGGCGGCGGCACGTGCCACCTCGTCAGCGCGTCTGTCCCGATCAATGATCTGAAAGAGCTGGCTGCCGAGTCTCCGACAGTACAAGCGGTGACATACGACACCGTCTTGACGTTCGGGCCTGCTCCTGGACGGTTGCGTAGCCATGTAAGCACCTGGCGAGACGGCCGGACCCGGCTCGACCCGATGTCCGAGACCGACCATGAAATCCTGCGCAAGTCCAGGACCACCTTGCGCTCGCCCAAGCTCATCCTCGACGTCACCGTCGATGATCGGCCACTTCCCGTTGACGGCACCATGAGAGGCAGCGAGTTCCTTGGCCGCTTCCAAGGCGGCGCAGCGCAGGTCGCCGTGTCCGAACTCCGCGAGCGGGAGACGGTGGAAGTATTTTGGCCGTCCTCGTGGACTTGCCTCGCTGCCGTCGCCCAGAGCCGCGGCCTCGACGTGCGCGAGTCCGAGCCCGGGCTCGCTGCCGCGACGCTCATTCGTGCACTCGGTGACATCGACATGATCCGCTTCCTCCGGCACCGGCCTCTAATCGCCCTTCTGCATCGGATGGCGGAGCGCAGCGGCATGGCTTGGTGGAAGAAGCGGTGGGCCGACGCCCACCGCGAGCTTCTAGCCGCTGGCGCTGACCCGACGACGCTCGATAAGACGGCGGTCGTCCTCGGCCGTGATGACCCAGCTGTCGCGCCCGCAGGTGAAGGACGCGCCGTCACGTTCCAAGAGTTCGTCACTGCACTACGCAGTGAGCCCGCCGCCCGCCACTGGGTCGCCTGGGCCGAACGCGGGCACCTCCTCGTCCGCGGTGCCGACATCACCTGTCCTGACTGCAAGACCGGTTCATGGCTGCCGATGGCCGCCCTCCCGCCGCCCGTTCCCTGCCTCGGCTGCGGCAGACAGATCGACCAGCCGTACGGGCCGCGCGAGCTCAAATTCACCTATCGGCTCGGTGAACCGCTCCGCCGCGTGTTGGAGACCGACAGTTTAGGCCACGTCCTGACGCTCTACTGGTTCGTTCAGCTGTTTGACCGCGCTGGCCTGGTCGGTGCGCACCCGGGTGTCACGTTCACCGACCCGACCGACAGCGGCACTACCATCGGCGAAGCGGACGTCCTCCTACTGTTCGCCGACGGCGACCTGGTCCCAGTAGAGGTCAAGCGAAGACTCGCTGGCGTCGATGACCGCACCGCCCGGCTCATGGACACGCTTGCGGACGCACTCGATGCCCCCTGGGACGCCCTAGCGGTCACCGAGCCGGCACGAGAGATCCCCTCGCTGACCGACGCCGAGCGGATGCTGCCCGACCGGCCGCGCGTTATCCTGACCGACGACCAACTCCACGAAGAGCACGTCCGCTGGACGATGGGCCGCAACCCGTTCTGCTGGGAACCACGCACCACCGAGCAGGACACCGAACGCGAAACCGCGTTCGTGAAGTGGCTCGCCACCAACGATCCAGACGTACCGTGGGACCACTTGCAGGATGCACTGCTTGACTCGGGCTCGAAGCGGAGATCGGGACCGGTCGACCTGCCACAAGGTCCAAGCGGGGCCGCCGTCTCGGGCCTTAATGGAGCACGACAGCCAAAGCCCCCACCCGCCACACCACCTGTCCGAAACCCGTGTCCTTGAGACACGCGTCTCACAATCAGGTTTCTGCTGGTCACGGCTTTTGAACAGCGAGCTGGGCGAGGTCGGTGAGACCTTTCAAAAGGGATCGTCTACGCGACACCCCAGGGCGATCTTGGACCGGTCCACCCGACCAGACCCGATACGGTCGCACAACCTATGTCCTTATTCATCGTCTCACCAGTAACACTGTCGAGAGTTTATGCGACACAGCCCGGGTATGGGAAACAACCTGGTGGGCTACAGCCGGGTCTCGACCAGCGAGCAGAACCCCGACCTGCAACACGACGCGCTGACTGCGGCCGGGTGTTCACCGACACCGCCAGTGGCGCACTGGACAAGCGCCCCGAACTCGAAGCGCTACTGGACTACGTGCGCCCCGGTAACGTGCTGGTCGTCTGCCGCGCTGGCCGAGTTCGAACGCGAGATCATCCGCGAACGCACCCGAGCCGGGCTCGACGCCGCCCGCATCCGCGGCCCGCCCAGGTGGCCGACGCGAAAATGACCACCGCGAAAGCGATCACCGGCCGACAGATGTACGACTCCAAGTCCTACACCGTCGAGCAGATCGCCGAGACCATCGGCGTGAGCAGAGCCACGGTGTACCGCCACCTGAACCCTGCCCAGACAGCCCCTCTCCGGGTGCCCTCCGCAGTGGGTGACCACGAGCGCATGGGCGAGTACCTGGCCACGGTCACCTACGCCCCGGAGCTGCCAGCAGGCTGGCCACTGGATGAGCACAGGCTGCCAGTCGTCGACCCGCACCCCGACGAGGACCCTGACAGGCTCCTGTAGCACCGGCTCATCATGCCGCGAACCGGTGGCGCAACAGCCTCAAACGCCACCGCCACACCTTCCAAACAGTTGCGGTAGGCCGCCGAGCAGACCAGCTCCCCCGCGTCGATCGCGGCGAGCACCCGACGCAACGGTGTCTACCAGCTCAGCCCGGCTGATCTGCTCATCCGCTCAGGCACAGTAACCCCACCCAGAGGTCACCTTTGTTGAGTGGAGGTAACACGTTGTAGGTCTGGAGCGAGAACCAACTGACAGACACGCGCAGCAACCATCGCAGGGCCAGAGCAGCGGCTGTCTCCCCTATCCATTCTTCTTCCTTGGAGACACCCATGTCCGCCCCGCTCTACACACCGCAGTCCGCCCCGGTTTACCCACCGCAGCAGTCCCCCAAAAACGGTCTCGGCACTGCGGGATTCGTCCTCGGACTGCTGGCCGCGCTGTTCGCGCTCATCCCTATCATTGGCGTCATCGCCTGGCCGATGGCCATCCTCGGCCTGATCTTCGGTGTTCTCGGGATCAGCCGCGCCCGCCACGGTGTGGCGACCAATAAAGGTCTCGCCATCGCAGGCACCACGCTGGCCGCAGTCGGCCTGCTGATCTGCATCGCCTGGGTAGCCGCGTTAACCGACACCGCCGAGAACGCCAGCACCGATTCCAACCGATCCAGTGCCGCTGCGGCCGCACTGGACTCACCCGGGGACCCTTCGGGCGACTCCACCTTGCCCTTCGGGCAGATCTGGACCTCCGACAATGGCAATACGATCGTCACCGGTACTCCCACGGTAGGCACATCCGACTCACCGATGCAGTCCGGAGAGTCCGTGATCCGTGTGGCCGTCACCCTCACCAACAACGGCCAAGAGCAGTGGAGCCCGGTATTCACCACCTTCGGTGGAACACTCAACGGCGCTCCGGTCCAGGAGTCCGTCGGTGAGGGCGACTGGCTGTACTCCACCCCTATCGCCCCAGGAGCATCGGTGACCCTGACCAAAGTATTCCTCGGCGGCAATGGCGACTTCGCCCTGACCGTCAGCACCCCACACGGCACCGCGTTCTTCACCGGTCAGGCCTGAGGCTCTTCGCAACACCCACCCGACCACCCACACGTCGAACGCCCCGGGCACCCTCACCAGGCCGCCTGGGATGTTCGACTGTCCGGGGCTCCAACGCCGAAGACCGTCCTCAACGCGGAGGAAACAGAGCGGCCTCAAAAGCGGCGGACACCCGTACCTGAGACCGCTATCAACACCGGTGTCCTAGCGATCGTGGTGGTGGGGCTTGCGGTGCGGTGGTGGCCAGTAGTGGTCGTAGCACCCGGTTGTGGACCTTGGTGTAGAAGATCGCGAAGACGAGGTCGCCGTCGGTGAGTTGGTAGAGGTTGCGGCCTTTGACGCGGGTGATCAGGCCGTTGCGCCGGAGCCGGGTCCGTTGGGATGGTGTGGGTTCTGGAGGTCGGGTTTGTATGAGGTGAGCCGGTGGTGTCGGGTGCCGGTGGTGGGCTTGCGTAGCCGCGGCGATGCCCACTTCGTTTCGTCGCTCCAGCCCGGATCGCATCGTCCGGTCCTGCCGACCAGCCCCCGTCCGGAGGTCGTCACCGTGGAACCTCACCGAGGCTCGCCCCGTGCGGCGGTCGCGGGGCTCGTCCGGTGGTCGACCTGCGGCTGGAGGATGCGCGGTGGAAAGGGCACCTGCCGGCGGTGTAAAGCTCACGCTCTCACCCACTGAGGAGCTCCCCCGATGTCACAGTCCCGCCCGGCGCAGTGCTTGCATGAGTTGCTCCCGGTGGCCGTACGAGGCGGTGAAGTGCGCGAAGCCTGGCGTGAAGTCTTGGCCGATCTGCTGGTGCAGCCGCCGCAGCGCGACCAGCAGTCGCGCGGCGAGCGAGTAGTTCGAGCGCTGGTCGATCGCGGTCCGCGCCCCGTGTGCCAGCAGCGGCACCGCATCCGGCCCGCCACGTTCGGCCAGAGTCTCAGCGAGCTGGACGACCACTTTGTCTGGCCAAGAGGACTCCCATGCCGTCGCCCAACCCTGCTCGAGTTCGTCCAGTTCGACAAGCAGTCCGATGATCTCGCGCGCGCTGCCCCGCCTGGCCAGGTGCTCGAATGCCCGGAGCTTCGCGTACTCGACGGCGTCGATCGGCGCGGCGGCGGCCAGTAGTTCGTCGTAGGCGGACTTCCTGGGAAACCGCAGGAAGTCGGTCAGCCGCAGGCGCGCTGCCTCCTGGTGCCGGCCCGTCGCCGAGTACAGCTCCGCCAGCACGATGTCGCCGCCCGGCGGTCGCGGGTCGGCGCGCTCCAACCAGTCGATGGCCTCCGCGAGGCGGTCCGCCGACTGCAGCGCCTCGGCGATCGACACGTGCCGCATGGGGTCGGTGACGTCCTCGGCGTAGAAGGCGACGAGTTCGTCGGTGCTCGGCTCGCGGGTGAGTATGAACTCCTCCCGCAGCTCCTGAATGCGTTCCCGTCGTTCCGCTTGTGGCGTGGGCTCGTGATGGTCGGCGGAGATCACCGGCAGCGCCCGCTGCAGCTCCGCCAGGCGCTCCCCGTAGGCGGATCTCGCCGCGTCGTCCAGCGACTCGTAGAACACGACGACGTGCACAGGAGTCTGGACGTCGGGAAGACTGACTCGGAGGTCGGCCGTCCACTGGCCGAGTTCACGCGGATCGGCGGGCTCGTACTCGCACGCCCTGGCCAGTCCCTCCACGATTCGCTCACCGATATCCAGCAGCGTTTCGTACACCTCGTGCGTGTCGAAGTAGACGGGCGTGTACGCGACGTGCCACATCAGCCGCTGGTACACGGGCCGGATCAGAGTGGGATGGTAATCGCTGCTGATGTCGAGGTCGTTGATGACATGGAACGCCGCGGTGGCCCACGGTTCGTAGTTGGCGCTGCTCAGCTTCCGGTGACTGCCCAGGGCTTCGACGCGCTGCATCAGCTCGTCGCGATCGGGTGGGCTCGCGACGTCCAGGGCCATCAGCGCTGCGACGACGCAATGCTCGCAGAAGTCCTCGGGCCGCTTGCCGCAACTGCACTCGCCCACGAGTCTGCCGTTCGCGCCGGTCACCCGCAC
>JBOHHE010000158.1:0-17046 GCA_050700355.1 Pseudonocardiaceae bacterium | reverse complement strand
AACGGCGATCATGGACGCGGCGGTGGTGATGTTCCCCTGGAGTGCGGCGACCCGGAGAGGGGTGTTGTGCGCGTCCTCGGCGCTCGCTCGCTGTGAAAGTGCGACTGTTAGTACTACCTGCCTCCGCTGCCGGGGGGCGGGAGGCACGGTACGAGCTGCTTCAGCAGGATGAATTATGAAGTGAGACTCCAGCGCGACCCCCCGATATCTCATGAGCCTGATGTGGCGGAATTGCCGAGCGGAATCAGGGGCCTACTGGTAGCGGACGCCAGGAAGGCGGGAAGAGGTGTTCACGGTGGATGCGGTTGTGGTAGCAGAACCATGCGTCGTGGATCCACTTGTACTAGCCGTAGGCGATCTGGGGCGGATGGCACTCTGAGTGCAGTACGGTGTACCCATGGTTATGATTGCTCAGCATCGTTCCATGCTGCGTGGCCTGGTGTGCGCCGGAGCACTGACATTAGGTGCCAACATTCTTTCTCCTGCGGCTGCGGCGGCGACCTCCTACAGCGTCTTGCAGATCAATATCTGCAACAGCGGTCACGCCGACTGCTACACCGGGCGGGCGACCACCCGAGCCGGTGATCTCATCAAGGCTCGCACGCCTTCTGTGGTGACTATGAATGAAATGTGCGCCGCAGACCTCGAGCCGATCCGGGAGAAGACGGGTTACACCGGTGTGTTTACCCAGTCGGGCAGCCAAACCTGCGCGAACGGGTCAGCTTACGGAAACGCGCTGCTGTTCCCTGCGGGGAGCACGATCACAACACCCTACCGGCTCACCTACAACTCCCAGAACAGCCATACCGAACACCGCACCCTGACCTGTGCCCAGGCCAACGGTGTCACCGCCTGCGTGACCCATCTCAGTAACCTCAGCGCCAAGACCGATCAGGCGGCGAAGATGAAGGAGGTCGTCGGCGATTACGCCCGGCAAGGCCCGACCGTGCTCGGCGGCGATTGGAACATGAAGTACAACGGTAATCCGAATGCCCAGGACTACGTGCCCGCAGGCATGTTCCGCAAGGGTGACGGTGGGGTGCAGCACGTCATGGCATCAAACGGGCACTTCGGCTTCACCGAGACGCGGACCATGCAGCTGGACTGGACCGACCATCCAGCCCTTCAGGTGTACCTGACCCGGTAGCCAGGCCGCCTCGTGACGGGCTTCACCAGCTGCTCGGCCGGCCGGGAGCGAGGATGACCTAATGGAGCAGCTCAGCAGGCGGCTGATGAACTGGACGTCCATCCTGGAGGAGCCGGCGCGCTCAAGCCGAGATGACCGCGTCCATGCCGTCCATCCACCCCCTATCTGGCGCTGATGCCTGAGGCCCACCTGGGCAAGGGTGCCACCGTCGGGTCAGTGATTCCCACTCTCGACGCCATCATCCCGGCTGCGGTCGGAGTCGATATCGGCTGCGGCATGATCGCTGTCCGTACCCAGTGGCACGTCCGGGATCTGGGCTCGGCGAACCTGTCCGGACTGCGTCGGCGATCGAGAGGGCCATCCCGCTGTCCGCGGGCAATTACAACACCAGCCTGACCGACACCGCGCGGAAGCGGCCGCCCGGCGGACCTTAATATTCACGCCCAGCTTCGCGCGGCCATGACGGGGATCGAGTTCCGCGACACCGCCGCTTTCATCGATGAAATCCACAGGCTTACAAGCCGATCGACCAGGTGATGGCCGACGCCGCCGAGCTCGGAGAGATCCGGCACACCCTGCGGCAGATCGTCAACGTCAAGGACGACTAGCGGACACGGCGGCCACCGAAGTGATCGTGTTGGCGGGGAAACCATCATGATCATCCGTGGTGCCGTGTCCGCTGCCGCACACCGTTGCCGGGTCCGGGGACTAGCAGTTGCGCGAGGTGACGCGGGCCTCCGGGTAGTTGAACTGGGTGCCGTTGAACGTTGCCTTCTGGATGTTGCCGGGGTAGCCGCTGCTGCCGAGGCGCACCTCATAGTGCAGGTGCGGGGTGATGTTGTTACCCGGCTTGCTGGTGTTGCCGAGTGTGCCGATCTTGGCTCCGCGGGCCACCGACTGGCCGACGGAGACGGAGATAGTTTTCAGGTGCGCGTAGTAGGTGAAGTATCCACCGGAGTGCTCGATCTTGACCAGGTTGCCGAAACCATTGGCGGATCCCTGGTGCGACGCGCTGCGCACGGTTCCCTTCGCGGCCGCGACGACCTTGTCGCCAAGATCAGAATCGGCTTCCGGGCCACGATTGAAGTCGATCTCGTAGCTGCGGTGTGCGCTGGAGTTGTTGTTGTCGCCGCGCCAGGTCTGGTCGCACGGGAACGGCAGCTGGAATTCGGGTGCCGCTGCATTCGCGGTCCCCGGGATAGCCACGTTCACAAGGCTCAAGGATGCAGCGACCACGGCTGCTGCGGCGAGCGCTCTCATTCCATTCCGATACATCTGTCTCTCCTCCAGTTGTTGGATGGGTTCTCCGGCGCGCACAAGGCCCCTGTATGTCGCGCCAGCCTCAACGTTGCCTGTTCACAGGCTGTTCGATAGTGTCTGACGGAAGTTGACAACAGTTTTGACAGGAGGAGGGGCGATGGAGGGGCTGGACGAGCGGCAGGGGACGATCCGTGCGTTCGCCGGCGAGCTACACCAGCTGCGTGCCAGCGTGGGAATGCCCTCGTTTCGCAAGATGGCGAGCTTCTCCGGCTGTGTCTCCCACACCACGCTGGCCGAGGCGGAGAAGGGGCTCCGTCTCCCTTCCTGGGAAACCACGCGAGAATTCGTCAAGGCCTGCCAGGGAGACGAGGCGGATTGGCATGGCCGATGGAAGGCGGTCAAGGGGGCTACGACACCGGAGGAACCGGTACTAGTACTTCTCCCACCATTATCAGGTGTTGAGGAGAAACGCCGTTCCCGCCTTCCGCTGGCTGGCGGAGTGGTGACGATGCTCGGGGTCGGCGCGCTGGTTGCTGTGATTACCATGATTTTTTTGCAAGATTCCGCAGAGAACGCTGAACTCCCGTCCAAGGGTGCACTGATCGAGGGAGATCACAGTCGCTTCATGCGTGATGTCACGATCCCTGACGAGACACAGGTTCAGGTTGATGAAAAATTCGTCAAGGTGTGGGAGGTCCAGAATGCTGGAAAAGTGATCTGGCGCGACCGTTACTTGCAGAGGCAGGACCTGCCGGTGTCACCGAACACGTGCTGGACACCGGATAGGGTACGGATCGGTGACACCTTGCCGAATGAGCGTATTTTGATCAGTGTGAATGTCACGGCACCCAGCAGTCCCACGACCTGCAAGGTCGATTGGAAGATGGTCGACAACCAAGGGCATGAGTTCTTGCCGAACTCTCGACCGATATTCTTCCTCGTCCACGTTGTCAATTCTGTCGATAAATGATCTTTCGAAGTCGCGGCTGGTCACTCAAACGTAGCTGATCCGTTTCGGAAGGTAGCAGAAGAGGGACTGTTCGCGTCGTTTGGCCATCGCTTTTATCGGGTACTCCTGGGCTGTAGCGCTCCAGCGCAATGGTTTCAATCGGAGGGGACAGGAGAGCGATATGAGCACCATGGTCGAATCTATCGATGTCACGGTGGATGTACCAACGGCTTACAACCAGTGGACCCAGTTCGAGTCTTTTCCGCGATTTATGGAAGGTGTCGAGGAGATCCGGCAGATCGACGACAAGCACACCCATTGGGTGACCAAGATCGGCGGGGTGACCCGGGAGTTCGACGCCACCATCACCGAGCAGAAGCCCGACGAGCGGATCGCGTGGCGCTCCGACTCCGGACCCCATCACGCCGGGGTTATCACTTTTCACCGGCTCAATGACACCACCACCCGGGTCACCGCCCAGATGGATATCGACCCGGAAGGGTTCGTCGAGAACGTCGCCGACAAGCTGGGCATCCTCGATCGGCGCATCAAGGGAGACATGCGCCGCTTCAAGGAGTTCATCGAAGCCCGCGGTGGTCATGAGACCGGCGCCTGGCGTGGTGAGATCAACCGCCCCGGCGCCTGAAATCGGGTTACGGGCCGGGCCCACTGGGTCCGGCCCACCCGCACCCGACGGCCGACATGGGCCTGACACTACGGCTGCCGCTCCGGTTGGCGTCGCCTCCAGGGCGTAGGTCTGCCACCGGATTGCGGTCATGGGGCTCTCCGGAGCAGGGCGAGCTGACTCGGCAGCCCTGTTCACCAGCATCTGCATGGCCGGACTTCGAGCCGGGTGAGGAGTCGCTGATACGTCGGCGACGTCACAGTTCGCCCGTTCTCCCCAGCCGACGAAGCCGTATCAGCGGCTTCCCAGAGGCCTCTTTCAGGTAGCTAGATATACGGCGTATGTCGATATGTGACGTGCGCTGCATTAACTATGCATACCACCTCGGGGAGCTGTCATGACCACCACGAACATCCAACCGGTGCAGCCTGATGCTGCCCATGACCACCGCGCTGGCGAGCATGCCACACGCCGGTCGCAACAACAGCGGCAAATCGAGTTCAGCCTCGGTCGCCGCAAAGTCGTCGCCCGTTTGCCGGCGCCGATGTGGTTCGTCCACCTCCACCTGTATTTGGCGGTCGCCAGCATTCCCGTACTGGCGATTTCCATGCATGTGCTGGGGTGGGTATCACTGCACACGACGGAAATCTACGTACTAGCGCCGCTACTTGTCGCATTAGCGGCATTGGTGCTGGTTCGGCCGGACCGGTCGGACAAAGTGGTGCTGGCCGGTTTCCTTTGGGGTATTGTCGCCTGCGCCGGGTACGATGCCTTCCGGTTGCCGACCGTCTATGGCCTGCATCTGTGGGGCGACTTCTTCGGCAGCGTCGGCGGATGGGCCACGGGAAGCGACTCCAACTTCCTGGTGGGTTATCTGTGGCGCTACATCGGTGACGGCGGAGGGATCGCGATCGCCTTCTTCGCCGTGGCGGCCACCCTGGGGATCGGGTCCTGGTCGCGCTGGCAGGTGCTTGCTCTCGGGGTCGCTTACGGGGTGTTCCCGGTGTGGTCAGGATTGATCCTGACCGACCTGTTCGCCGCGCCGGGACAGGAGCTGTTCCCGCTGTCCCTGACCACCCTGACCGTGAGCCTGGTCGGTCACCTCATCTACGGCCTGATCCTGGGCTACGGCTATTGGGTCTCGCGCGCTATCGAGGCCTACTGGCCATTCAGCCTGACCGCACGCACTGAGGTGCACCCCACCGATACCTCTTCGGACTCAACCGGCCTTCCGGCGGCAGATTCCGAAAAAACGCTGGTGAGCGTAGGCGGTTAGCAGGCTTGGTCGGCTGCGCCGGCCGGGCCGAATGAGGAGTTTCGCCGAGGAGATCCCCCGCTGTTCTGATGTTGGCCTGATCAGAACAGCGGGGGATCAGTTATTTCCCCGGTGAGCTCAGCGCAGCCAACGGCGCTGCTTACGGGCCGCGAGTCGGTGCCGCGCCCTTGGTAGCGCGTCTTCGAGCCGGGAAATCACTTCGCTCTGCTGACCGTGCAGTATGCCGAAGGTGTAGCCGTTCTCCCCGTCCAGATGGGCCTGCATGGCGATCTCCCGTAACACCGGACGTGACACGACCGCGTCGTGGTGTTCACCCAGCAGCTGCTGCACAGTTTTGATGCGTTTACGAAAACGGCGAGCCGGCTTGCCGAACACCGGAATCGTCACCTCGGTGGCATAACGGAGCCGCTTGGCAGCCTTGCGCACCTCGTGCAGCGCTACCTCCCGGGTCGAGCCCGGGCGTTGCTGATCGGCGTGACGCATCCGGCGGGTGACCTTGTTGTCGATCCGGTTGATCAGGCGCGGCAGCTCGCGGCGGGCCCGGCGACGGCCCCGGCGAGTCAGGGGCGGATCGCTGAGCAGCGTGTCGAGGTCGTTGAGCAAGGCGAAGTAGCGCGGGTCGTCCAGCGCGGCCTGCACATCGGCCGCCGCTTCGGCTTCCCGCCGGGCGAAGTAGCGGGTGAACCGCTGTTGGATGGGGCCGACGACCTCCTCGGCGGGCTGTGCGGCGGTGGCCTCCTCGAACCGTTCCTGCAACACCTCCAGGTCACGTGCCGGGCCGAGCACATCGCCGAGCCACTTGAGCTCCCCGATGAGCCGGCGAGCACGGTCCTGATCGATGACCTTGCCGAACACCTGCAGCACACTGCGGATCCGCCGGGTGGCCACCCGCATCTGGTGCAGGGCGTCCGGGACCTGCTGCCGCACCAGGGGGTCATAGCGGAGAATCTCCTCAGCGTGCCGGCCGATGTAGGCCAGCACGGCGCGCCCGGCCCGGGACCGGGCATTCGGTGCCGGTGCCGCCGGCCGGCCAGGCAACCGGTTTCCCAACAGCCGGGCGAGTTTGGACGCCGCGTCGGATCGGCGAATTCCGGCCTTACCAAGCCGGCGTTCGACCCGGTCGAGTAGCTCTGGCTGGTCCTGATCGAGAAGCTCCACCTCGATCTCCCGCCAGCGCTTCGCCGTGGTCTGGGAGCCCAAGGTATGGGCCGCGACGTGGTCGTCGACCACCTCGAGCACTGGCGCACCGGCGTCGTCGGTCAGCCTCCAGCGCCGCCGCCTGGTCATCACCTGGGCGATCGGCCGGAGCTGGGCGCCGCGGGCATGCGCCCGGGTCAGCGCGGCGAGCTCGTCCGGAGGCGTGTTGTCGTTTTCGGGATGACCCAAGGGCACGCGGAGCTCGTCTCGGCTGTCACCATCGCCCGGCAGCTTCAGATGCCAGCCGGGGTCGTCACCACCACTACGCCGCCGCAACGTGACCCCACCCCGGGCCAGCCGCAGGTCACGGGTGTCGTAGTACACGGCCTCCAGAGCCTGTTCCTCCGGTCCGGTCTGCTCGCCGACCTCGGACATGCCATTCAAGATCGGAAGCAGGTCATGCTCGGCGGCGTCGAATTTGCGTTCGGTCTCGCGTGTGGTCGTCACCATGGTTGTGGGATACCCCGATCGGGGGTCCGCTGAACGTGCCGTCCCCAGCTCGATTATTCAGATCTGTTCCCAAGTCGTCACCACGAGCTTCAGCACGCCGGTTCTGGAGTCATACGATACGAATTTGAGCCGCGAGAATCGGCCCTGGTCGGTGTGGACGCACACGACATCGCCCTCCTCGGATTCTCTGAAGGAAACGCCTTCCGTGGAGTACCCGGTGATGCTCCGGCACTTTGCAAAATCTGCGTCGGTGAGATCGTCACCGTAGCGTATCCGAGCGCCCCTTTGCAGAATTAGTACTTCCGGATACACTTCTCCACTGTATGATCGCAGATCGGTACCAGGACGATTGGTGCCGTCCAGTGCCCCCCATTGAGGATCTTCGACGGGGGCATCCAGGTCCACGTAAGTGGTGCCTGGCGGAAGGACAAGTTCGCCTTCATGGCGAACTCCGAACTCGACCTCCGGTGGGTCGTCGGGAAAAAGTGACGATGAAGGATTTTCAGTAGGCGATGCAAGCGAGGACTTCCTGCCCTGCTGATAGCCGAAGGAACCCGCTGCACCCACCGCTGCGGCGACCCCTACCGCCGTGGCGATCAGAGCGACCCGTCCTGCGCCCGATCGCTTGACGGAAATAAATCCCACCACGACGGAGATCGCCAGAACCAGAAACCAGAACAGCGGATCGAGAGTTGTCGAGCGGATGGCAAAGAGTGCCGCTGGGAGCCCCACGATGAGGGGAATGATGACTCCGAGGTACTGCAACCACAGGGGTAGCTCTCGGCGTCCGCTCGCCGCGTGCCCGCTCGGTGCCGAGCCGCTCGGCACCGAGCGGGCGTCCTGATCGTAGCCCTGGCTCATGGGGTAGCCCCTAGTTCTGGTCTCACCGGCTACGGAGGGCCGTTGATATGCGGATCTTACCCGTCAGGACCGGAGCGACCCGCCGGTGAGCGGCAGCCGGCTCCGAGCTCGGAGACTATAACTCTATGAATTACTCGCCGATTTCAGGCCTAGGTACGCATCCGCCGCTCTGAAGCTGATTTCGCCTGCGGTGACGTGCGCGACCACCAGGATGTGCACCCGGGGAATAGATCGAAGCCGGACCCGGCCTGTTACCCCCGATAGGGACCAATACACCGGTGATTTACTGAGTGCAGAACCATCATCGGGTCGGAGCGGCGTTGCGTAAGCCGTTCGAAGCTCACCGGCGCGACGCCTACCGCCAATAGGGTATCGGTGGCGGGTGGGTCAGGCCGGTCGGGAATCGGCGATCAGCTCGTCGGAGCTGAACACGTCCTCACCGTAGAGGTCGTGCACCCAGTTGGTCTGGTAGATCGTGTCGAGATAGCGTTCACCGAGGTCGGGAGCGATGGCCACCGCGGTGAGTTCAGGCGTGTCGTGGGAGGCCAGCCAGGTCATCGCACCGCTGATCACCGTGCCGGTGGAGCCGCCGAAGAGGAATCCGTGTCGGGCCAGATGATGGCAGACGTGAATGGCGTCGGCCTCTTGGACGTGTACCACATCGTCCACGTAGGACCGGTCCAGCAGTGGTGGTGGGACGCTCGTGCCCAGGCCGGGAATCATGCGCCGCCCTGGTGCTCCACCGAAGGTTACCGAGCCGACGCTGTCTATTGCGACGATTCGTACCGGGCGGCGTTGTTCCCAGAAGTAGCGGGCGCAGCCCATCAGGGTTCCGGTGGTGCCTGCTCCGATGAACAGTACGTCCAGCTGCGGAAATTGGTGGTCGATCGCCGGTGCTGTCGTACGGTAATGGGCTGTCCAATTGCCGGGATGAGTGTACTGGTTGAGCCATACGTATCGCTCGTCGGAGGCACACAGCGCGCGGACGTAGTCGATCCGCGCGCCGAGCAGGCCGCCCGGGGTGTCGGGTTCGGTGGTGATGATGTGCACCTGGCTGCCCAGTGCCTCCATCAGCCGCCTGGCGGAGAGGTTGCAGCGGTAGTCGGTCACGCACAGGAATCGGTAGCCCTTGCTCGCCGCGATCATGCTCAGTGCCACGCCCAGGTTTCCGGATGAGGACTCGACCAGGACCGAACCCGGTGTCAGGATGCCGTCCCGTTCGGCGGTTTCCACCATTTCGGTCGCGGCCTTGAGTTTGATCGAATTGGCGAAGTTGAAGCCCTCGCATTTCAGGAAGAGCGGGCATCCCACAATCGACCGGAGGTCGACGTAGAGTTCTTCTTCGTTGAAATCCTGGGGAACGGAGATCACTGACACGATCGCCTCCTTGTCTTGTAGCAGAGCACCCTGAGCCGCTTATCCGTGTCGGTGCAGGTCGTGGAAGAAGTCGTCGACGACGTGCAGCCCCCCGGAGTGGGCCACCTTGTCGTAGACGTACTTGCCGACCGCGAGGTCGAGCACCCCGAGGCCGAAGGGCGAGAACACCAGCGGCCGGTCCGTCGGCACCCGCACCCGGCCGGCCATCACGTCATCCAGCGTGGCGTGCAAGAAGTTCCGGTTGCCCCGGAGCTGTTCGGCCAGATGCAGCGAGGTGTTGGCCTTGAGGCAGTGCTCGATGTCGTCGACGACGTTGGTCGAGGCGAGCACGATTTCCGGGGTGAGGTCGCGCAGCGATACGTGCAGCACCAACGGGTGGTGCTCAAACCAGGACAGCTCGCTGACATGGGGCGCAGCGGCAACGGTGGCGAAGACCAGCACGTCGCTGGAGCGGATCAACTGCTCGGCGCGCTCGTGCACGGTGATCCGGCCGGCGGCGCCGGAGTGCTTCAGATAAACGCTGAAGCCGGCCATGCTGTCGGGGGACAGGTCGTGCACGCCGATCTCGTCGAACGACCAGCCGGTACCGGCGAGGTAGGTGTGGATGTAGCGGGCGATCAGGCCCGTTCCGACGAAACCGATGCGCGTCGGGCGCCGTTGGGCGGAGCTGAGCCAGTTGGCCGCCGACGTGGCCAGCGCGGCTGTTCTGGTGGCGCTGATGATCGAGCTCTCCAGGCAGGCGAACGGGTAGCCGGTGTCGTGGTCGTTGAGGATCAGCACGGCCGAGGCCCTCGGGATGCCGGCCGCCACGTTCTGCGGGAAGCTGGAGATCCACTTCAGGCCGTCCACCCGGATCGGTCCGCCGATCGAGGCGGGCAGCGCGATGATCCGGGCGGTGGGGCGGTCGGGGAACCGCAGGAAGTAGGACGGGGGGTTCACCGACTTCCCGGCGCTGTGCAGCCGGTAGGTGGCCTCCACCAACTCCACGATCTGCTTCTCACACCCCGCCAGCGCGCGGGCGACCTGGGCGCCGGAGATCACCGCGAACGAGGGCACGCTGATCGGCTCGGACGGCGTTGCGGTGGAACCGAGGGTGCTCATCCGGCGTTCGCCTCGACGGTCGGTGCGCAGTCGGCCAGGCGCACCGTGTCGGCCATCGCGACGAGTACTTCGCGGAGTCCCTCGAAGGGTTCCCGGCTGTGCGCGGTGCGGATGTTGTCGACGAGCAGCAGGTCGCCGGCCTGCCACGGCTCGCGTGCGGTGTTGGTCTCGTAGACCGTGTTGAGCAGCTGCACGACGTCTTCACCGATCGGGTCGCCGTTGCCGTAGCGGGTGTTGAACGGCAATCCGTCGGCGCCGTAGACGTCCACCAGGTACTCGCGCACCTCGGCGGCCATCGTCCACTCGTTGAGGAAGGCGATCTGGTTGAACCAGCAGCGCCGACTGGTGAGCGGGTGACGCACCACGGCGCTGCGACGCTGCCAGGTGCGCAGCCTCCCGTCGGGTTGCCACTCGAACTCGATCCCGTTGGTGCGGCAGTAGCCCTCGACGGCGCCGGGATCGTCGGTGCCGAACGCCTCGGCGACCGACGCCCCGATCTCGTTGTTGTAGCTGCGGGTGAGCAGCCAGCCCTCGCGCTCGAACCGCTCGGTCAGCTCGGGAGGCAGCGCGTCGAGCACGGTCGGTGAGTCGGCCACCGCGGTCGCCCCGCCGGAGGTGGGCGCGGTCAGGCAAGCGAAGAGCATCAGGCCGGGGAACTCGAGCGCGTAGCTCAGTTCGTGGTGCATGCACATCGGTTGGTTCGGTGGCCACGGCGAGGAGGAGTACACCCGGCCGGAATAGGCCCGCCGGGGCGCGAAGGCTTCCTTCTCGGTCATCAGGCCGGTGGCCAACCGCGCAAAGACGGCACCGATCTCGGCCGCGTCACCCGGTCCGAGGCCGCGGACCAGCACCGACCCGTGCTCGGCCACGACGCCACGCAGCGCGTCCCGGTGCTCGGCCGCCCAGCTCGGCGCATCGCCGGTGCTCTCGGCCCGCAGCACCGGAGGCCTGCCGGGTTGCCGGTCCACGTCGAGCAGCGACCTCGGGGATGATGACATCTCGCTCTCCATTTCAGTTGCTCCTCGGGCAGGAAGGCACCGAGAACTCGGCGCCCGGTAGGAGGGCCTGTGCGGCGTCGGCCGGACGGGTCCTGCCGTCGAGCAGTCCGGCCAGATCGGCGAGGATCGGGTGGCGGGTGAGGTCCCTGAGGGACACCACCCGGTCCAGGGCGATCGCCAGCTTCACCGCCGACAGCGAGGTGCCGCCCCGGTCGAAGAAATGATCCCGCCGGTCGATCTGGTCCGCCGCGATGTTGAGCACCGCCGCCCATGCGGCCGCCAGCCGCTGTTCGGTCGGCGTCCTCGGCGCCTGACGGCACTGCTCGATGCTCTCGAGTTCGCCGGCGAGCGTCGCCAGCGTCTTCCTGTCGATCTTGCTGTTGGTGGTCAGCGGCAGCCTCTTGCGCCAGTGGAAGGCCGACGGGATCATGTACTCCGGCAGCGACACACCCAGCCGGTCCCGCAGGACGTCGACCTCCAGTGGTCGCCGGCCGGAGTAGAAGGCCACCAGGTGCTGGCTCCGGTCGGCTCGCTCGGCGACCACCACGGCACTGTCGCGGATCCCGGGCACCCGCAGCAGGGTGTTCTCGACCTCGCCGATCTCGATCCGGAAGCCACGGATCTTGACCTGGGTATCCCGGCGGCCCAGGAACTCCAGCTTGCCCCCGGGCGTCCAACGGCCGTAGTCGCCACCCTGGTAGAGCCGCCGGCCCTGGCGATGCGGATCGGCCAGGAATGCCAGCGCAGTGCGCTGTGGGTCGTTGACATACCCGCGCCCGACGCAGACTCCGGAGAAGACGATCGCACCGGGAGCACCCAGCGGCACCGGAAAGAGGTAGTCGTCGACGACGTATACCTCCACGTTGTTGACGGGGGAACCGAGCAGGACCCGCTCCGGCACCCGGTCCATGACCTCATGGTTGGTGTCGTCGGAGGTCTCGGTCAGCCCATAGGCATTGACCATTTTGATCTTCGGGGCGACCGCGAACCAGCGCTGGATGAGCTCCTTCTTCAGCGCCTCACCGGTGACCGACACATATCGCAGGTCCGGCAATTCGCGGGGATGTTGCTCCAGGTAGGACACGACGACGTCGAGGTAGGACGGCACGACCTGCAGCACGGCCACCCGTCCGTCGACGATCTTGTCGACGAACCGCTCGACATCGAGGATGGCCTCCTGCTCGACCAGCAGGGTCCGCCCCCCGACCAGCAGCGCGGACACCAGTTGCCACAGCGAGATGTCGAAGCACTGCGGTGCGGTCTGGGCGACCACCTGCCCCGCACCGAGCTCCAGGTCGTCGATCTTGGCGTAGAGGTGGTTGAGCATCCCCGCGTGCTCGCACATCACGCCCTTGGGTTTCCCGGTGGAGCCGGAGGTGAAGTAGATGTAGGCGAGCTGGTCCGCCGGGACACTGACGCCGAGATCACCCTCGCCGTGGTCCTCCGAGTAGGCCGCTTCGACGGACAGCGCCTGGACTCCAGGCAGCGTGTCGAGGGCCTTGTCGAGGGTGGTGGTGCTGCCGGGTTCGGTGAGCACCAGCCCGCATCCGGCGCGGGAGAGCGTGGTTGCGATGCGATCGGCCGGGAAATGCGGCTCGATGGGCAGGTACACGCCACCGGCTTTGAGGATCGCGAGGACGGCGGCCAGCCAGTTCAGGTTGCGCTCGGTCACCACCGCGACGACGCTCTCCCGACCCAAACCCCGTGCCAGCAGTGCCCGTCCCAACCGGTTGGCGCGGGCGTTGAGCTCCCGGTAGGTCCACCACAGCGCACCGTGCACGGCCGCGACGGCGTCCGGGTGCGCCCGCACCCGTTGCTCGAACAACTCATGGAACCGTTCCTGCGGCAGCTCCCGGCGCGGTCCGGCGAACCCGTCGAGCTGGGCGCGGACCTCCTCGGCGGAGAGCAGGCTCTGCCGCTCGTGCTCGGCCTCCGGATCGGCGACGATCAGCTCGAGCGCGGTGCGGTGATAGCCGGCGATCCTGGCGGCGCAGTCCGCGTCGAGCACGTCGGCCCGGTACCGCATCCGCAGCACGAGGTGGTCGCCGGATCGCGAGATCCCCACCCACAGCACGGTGTCCCCGGTCAGCTCGCCGTCCCCGGTCAGATCGTCGTCGGCACCGGTCGGATCGAACACGGTCTCGAACAGCGGTTCGGCCAGGCCCAGCTCGCACCGGAGATCGTCGACCGGGAAGTCCTTGTGCGAGCACAGTTCCGCCTCGACCCGGCCGGTGTTCAGCAGCAACGTCCGCCACGAGCCGGATGTGCTTGTCAGCCGGCAGGGCAGCGGCCGGCCACTCTTCACGGCGAGGTAACCGGTTACGACCTCGCGCTCACCGGACAGGGCGGTGAGCACCTTGGCGTGCGCGGCCAGCAGCACCGAGCGCAGCGGCACGTCCAGCTCGTTCCCCAGCCGGCGCAACGCCGCCACGAGGTCGTCGGAAATCGTCATCTCGTGCTCAATGACATCCGCCACCGGATCGAGAGTCCACCGTGGAATCGTGGTGTTCCCACCGGCGAGGAGCACACCTCGCCAGAATTCCCGACCGGCGTCCGTTAGCTTTCGCACCGGGTCACCCCTCCATTTCCCGTTGCCATGGTGCTCCTCGCCATCGGCCGGTGCGGCGCCGCGGTCGTCGTTGTTTTCCCGACAGCGTGGTCATCTCGTATCTCGCCGGCTGGATTTTTTCCCCATCGAGCCTTCTGTGGGACTTCTGCACCTTTCATGAGAAAGGAGTCGGGGGCGAGTACCGCGCCATCGCCGATCGTTACGCCGTAGTGGACCAGCGCGCCGATCCCGAGAGTGCAACCGGCGCCGATCGTGATGCGGTCGGACTTGAAGGTGCCGTCCTCCTGCGAGTGGGGTTGGATGATGCTTCCCGTATTGAGCACGCAGTCGTCCCCGATGGTGACCAGGGTTTTCTCCATGATGATGCAGCCGTCGTCGAAGACGCGCCGGCCGATCCGAACTCCCAGCAGTCGCCAAATGAGGTTCTTGAACGGGGTGCCGTCGAGGATCCTCGGCTGCATGCTCAACTTCCAGTAGCGCTCATGCCACCAGAAGTACGGCTCGTAGATCGAGCAGTATTGGGGCCGGAGAGTCTGAAATACCGTGGCGGCGCGCTCGACCAGTGCGAAATAGACGGCGCTGAACAAGAGCGTGAGGACCATGGCCAGCGCGAACACCCATGCGCCGAACGAGTGGTAGAGACCCGTGGCGACCGAGGTCAGCAAAGATACTCCGAAGAAATAGATCCACTGCACCAGCAGGAACAACCCCATGGTGGCGGCGTTGTGCTTGTTCTTGGCGGTGAGGCGGCGGCGCAGCTCGTCGCCGGTCTTCAGGTGGTCGAACCTGCCATCCCGCTGAACCGATCGCGGAATCTCGAAGCTGGGCGAGCCCAGCAGTCCGACGCCCTCCCGGACCTCCCCGTCGACCGGAACCATGACCTTCGTCGCCAGCAGGCAGTTGTTTCCCGTCCTGCCCTGCGCTGGATAGGCGATGTAGTTCCCCAGGAAGTTGTGCGGACCGATCGACACTCGGGATACGCGGAAGGATGTGCTCGAGAAATCGGTATTGATCATCGACAGCCCATCGGCGACCATTGTTCCACTGCCGACAGAGCACAGGAACGGGGTGTCATGCTTCACGTCCAGGCCGAAGTTCGACCCAGTCTGCTCGACCCGGGAAAGGTCGTACCCGATCCAGCGCAGATAGTGGACGATGGCGGAGCTGTCACCGAAGAGATACGTGAAGAATTTGACGTTGGTCGTGCGCGCGATCATCCGCTGGACCCAGTAGTGGAAGCCGTACAAACAATAGACCCTGTCCGGTTTGATGGCGAGGTTGAGCATACGAGGAACGGTGGCCACGAAGAGAAGTCCGACGAGCACGGAACCGAGGAAGAACACGAAGGAGACGGCCAGCGCGTTGCGGTAGAACGTCCAGCTGGTGAAGGCCAGCGGTTCCGCGGCCAGCAGCGCAGTGAGCCGGGGAACCGCAGTGATCAGCATGGTCCCGGCACCGACCACCAGCGGCAGGTACACAACCAGCACCCTCAGCAGCTGCAGGACGGTATAGACGGTCCGTCTCAGGGCGCCGCAGTCCATCGGGCCGACCGCCCGGTAGTCCACCTCACTCCGCTGTTGTGCTGGGGATCCGTACCAGCACTGGCCGTCGGGCACGGCCTGCCCGGTGTGCAATGCGGAGGCATGGCCGAGTTGGGCCCCTTCGCCCAGTGAGGTCTCCATGTCGAGCACCGTCGCCTCGCCGACGAACGCGTCCTTTCCGATGCTGACCGCGCCGATCTGGATCACGCCGGCATGGGCCCGATAGCAGGTGAAGAACGAATCCTTACGAATGACCGCGCCCGCTCCAATGGAGAGTAGGTCGGTGCACACGGGCACGTGCTGGGAGAAGATCGCCACACCTGGCCCGATTTTCGCGCCCAGCGCCCGCAGATAGAGCACGTAGAGCGGCGAACCGACGAACAGGACCAAAGGGTTCGACCGGACCAATGTCTTGACGATCCAGAAGCGGACGTACGCCAGACTCCAGATGCGGATCTGCTGAGGTTTCCACCGACCGATGAGCGTCCATTTCGCCAAGATCGGAAGGCTGCACAGGGCGACGAAGCCCGCGCTGCCGAAGAGGACCGATCGCAGGTAGGTGTCGATCAATCCGGAGCCGGCGGAGATCCATTCGTAGCCTCGTTCGATGACGAATGCGGCGAAGTAGGAGTATCCGATAAAGATGAGGAGTTGCAGTGTTCCGCAGCGGATGTACTGTGGCGTGCCGGCCGACGTCGTCTCCTCAGCCGGTGTCGTCTCCTCGGCCGGCGTCGCGGCTGACGCCTCGACAGGAGTGGGCGCGGTGCCCGCGAGCGCGGTGGCCAGGCTTCGGAGAGTTGGGAGCCGGTAGATCTCCTTCATCGACACCGACGGCAGGTCCGCTCGCTTCCTGACCCGTGCACAGAAATGGGCCATCACCAAGGAGTCAGCACCAAGGTCATCGAAGAAGTGGCTATCGATCGACACCCGCTCGACATGCACGAGATCAGCCAGTATCTCGGCAAGGATCCTCTCGATGCCGGTCGTCGGGCCGGTATACTTGGCCTGGGTGGTTGAGGATTCGGTTGGATCGACTGTCATGGTCTCAAGGGCTTTCCGCCGCGCGCATGTCATTGAGCACCAGCGGGCGTTGGTGCCACTTCGCGGATCGATACGGGAGACTTGCACACCTAGCTATTTTCTGGGCGGCGGATGAGGCTCTCGTGAGCGGCGCATGAAAACCTTTTCATCCGACGTCCGACGGTGTGAGTGCGAACTCGACAGCAATGTATTCGCTGACGAATAAACCGGCTCCAGCCGTCCTGGTCGGGACCTTTCATGGTCGCCCGTTCTGGGCTCGGTGAACCACCCTGGGTAGCGTAGATGCTACGTTCGTAGCTTCTCGGTTCGTATCTCCTCGGCGAGTGCAGCAGGTTCGTTCTGCTCATAGTTGAAGGTTTCAGATTCTACTGAAGAATCGCTGAAGTAGACAGCGCCGTCCCCGGCGACAGCCGCGTTGTTGTACCCGATCAGCGCGGCCGGCCCCCGTGTCAGTTCAGCGTCCGCGCTGTTCCGGCTGGTGATCATCGGCAGTGCTGCCCGGCGCGGGGCAGGTGGACCGCGATGGCGTCAACAGCCCACGGTATCCCGGAGCAAAAGGTGATCATTATGTGTCGCGCGGGGTATGGGGACCGGCCATGGGTGGTGACGCGAGTTTGATCGTCGAAAGTGTGCCGTGGCCGTGCAGATCTGCAC
>JBOHHE010000157.1:0-8512 GCA_050700355.1 Pseudonocardiaceae bacterium | reverse complement strand
GTGCGGTTGTGGGATCCGGTCACTGGTCGGTCGGTCGGTCAACCCCTCACTGGTCATACCGGTTTGGTGTGGGCGGTGGCGTTCAGCCCGGACGGGCGCCTGCTGGCCAGCGCCGGTAACGACGGGACCGTGCGGTTGTGGGGCGGTAGACCGTAGCGGGCGTCTTGGTGGCCGTTGTGGATCGCGTCAGTCCGCAGCGCACTCGACTCCCACGTCGTACCACATGACGGGCCTGTCTGGCGTTGAGTGCTTCGGCTATCATGCGCGTCATGGAACGCTTGGAGGTGGTCGTCGACCCGACGACTGCTGCCTTCCTGCGCCGGCAAGGCGGGACGTTGGCTGCGGCCGCGGCCCTGCAGCTCCGACGCTCTGCCGTTGCCGACGCTGCCTCACCCCTGGCTGGCTGGTACGCCGAGCAGGGTTCGGCTTGGGTCGAGGATGCCGAGCGTGAACGCGCGATGGCTCTCGCCGAGCTGATCTGAGCCCTTCGAGTTCCTGTCTGGACTCACAGTCGGACCCCTCCACCACTCCCTTGGTGAGGGGTTCGTCCGTCCTGAGAGGATCTGTGGGGTGCAACGAGGCGAGATTTGGGCCTACCAACCCGTCCTCCAGCGACCGGGGCAAAGTCTGCTCCGTCTGATCGTCTCGGCAGATGGGCTCAACGTTCAGGGAAGCTTGCCGATCGTCCTCGGGTTGCAGGTCGTGGATCGAGACCCTGGATCGCTGCTCGCCGTCCGCCTCGAAGGCTACGGATGGACCGTCGTCACGACCATCGAGGCCGTCATCCGCCGCCGGCTGCCGGAGCTGGTTGGCGTGATCGGTTCAGCGGAGCAGGTGGCCGTAGACTCTGCCCTGCGTGCAGCGCTTGAGCTGTGAAACCACTCGGCTGCTCGACGCAGCGAACGTCTACGTGGTCAGCTCTCCGACTCGGGAGCGGGTGGATCAGGGGTGCGGGTGATGAGGAAGGCTCGCTAGGCTGGGGCGGGGCCGGCGGGATCCTTGGAGTCGCGTACCAGCACCCGGTCCGGCGCGGGCGCGACCTGGACGCAGTTACTCGCTTTCCAGGTAGGCCACCGGTTTGAATTCGGTGAACTCCATGAGCCTGAACGTTCCGGTCATCGCCGCGTGCGCGCCGCACGCTGGTCAGCGAGTTCTACGCCGATCAGCTCACCCGCTACGACCGGGCTGACCCACCCGACAATCCCCACTACTACGCCCCGCCCCAAGGGCTGTTCCTGCTGCTCCTCGAGACCGGCGTCCGCAACGACGCTGCCCTGGCCTGTTCGGCTCCGCTGGCCACACCCGTCCCCGGCTACGTGCCTGGCCGCGACCAGCGGATCAACCGGGCCTTCGTCAGCCTTGGCCGCAGACTTGCTTGCAACACTCAAGATTGGTCGAAATTCAGGTTGGTTGTGGGCTGGACTCGGTCCATGGTAGGAACCACGTTGTCTCTCAGTGACGCCAAAGCCCGGCTGTCTGAGCTTGGCCGGCGGGTCAGCGAGCAGCACGAGCGGGTCACCGTCACGCGTAACGGCGAGGCACAGTTCGTGCTTGTCTCGGTCGACGATCTTGAAGGGCTCGAGATCACTCTGGAGGTGCTCAGCGACACGGAGGCGGTCGGACGCATTGCCGAGAGCCTGGCCAGCCTCGAATCCGGTGGTCCTGGCGCGACCGTCGCTGAGCTGCGCGCCGACCTTGCCCGCCGCCGTGCGGGAGCGTGAGCGGGCAGTCGGCCGAACGGTTCGACTTTCGGGTCCTCGACATCGACCATCGCTCCACCGTGTATCGGCGACGCTGACCGACCGCCAACACCCGTCGCGGTGGTGGCCCGCCGTACGCTGGTGACCGTGAAACCGGCGGAGCTGCGCGAAAGGCTGTCGAGGGAGCCCGCAGCCGCGGCGCTACGGCTTGCTGTCTTGCACGGTTCCCCGAGCGCATGCGGACGCGACCAGGAGGTCCGACTGGGACATCGGTGTGCTTGCCCACGACCCCCCGGACCTGCTGGCGCTGTCGGTGACGCTGACCGAGATTCTGGGCACCGACGAGATCGACGTGGTTGACCTGCGCCGGACGAGTGCGCTGCTGCGCTACCGCGTGGCTCGCGACGGCATCCCCCTGCTGGAACGTCCCTCGGGTGAGTTCCAGCGCTTCCAGCTCGAAGCCGTGCAGTTCTGGTGCGACACGGAGACGGTCATCCGCCGCGCGCACGAGGACGTTCTGGCCGCGCTGGGATGAGCGTCGGGATCGACCGCGAGCTGCTCGCCGAGCGCGCGGCGGCGGTGGATCGCCATCTGCGCCGGGTCACCGAGTACCTGCCCCGCCACGCCGCGGACCCTGCAACCACTGAGCACCCAGACCGACGCAGTCGTGCTGCATCTCTGGCAGGCCGTGCAGGTGGTGATCGATCTCGCCGTGTCGAGCTGTGTGCGACTCGGGCTGGGTAGCCCGCCTACCTATGCCGATGCATTCCGCATGCTCGCCGGTGCCCAAGTGATACCCGGCGAGCTGGCCCAGCGGCTGGCCCGCGCCGCCGGGTTCCGCAATCTGGTCGTGCACGCTGACGCCGAGCTCGACCTGCGTTGGGTACATACTGCGGCCACAAGCGGACCCGCTGATCTCCGGGCATTCCTGGCGGCGCTGCGCGACCACGCCGGCTGAGACCGTCATCGAGCCAGGGGTGAAATCTTGCGCGGGCTGTTGCGTGGCGGGGCGGTGCGGCACCATCGCCGCATGGCGACACCTCGGCGGGCACGGGTTGAGGCGATGGGGGAACGGGCCGCGGTCACCCCGCTGGAGCTGTTCTTCGACCTGGTGTTCGTGTTCGCGCTGACCCGCGTCACGGACTGGATGGCCGATGCGCCCACCGTGACGAACGTGGTGCGCGGGATTCTGATCATCACCGTGATGTGGTGGAGCTGGGTCGGGTACGCCTGGCTGGGCAACGTCGTGAAGGCCGATGAGGGGTTGATCCGGGTTGGCATGTTCGTCGCGATGGCCGCCGGGTTCGTCGGCGCGATCACGATCCCCGAGGCGTTCGACGACCTGCCCGGCGGGCTGCACGGCCCCACCGTGTTCGCGCTCTGTTACTTCCTGATGCGCGCGGTGCACCTTGCGCTGTTCTGGGTAGTCAGCCGCGACGACCCGCAGCTGCGCAGGCAGGTGCTGCGGTGGATCCCGTCGGTGCTGGCCGGCACGATGCTGCTGCTGGCCGCCGCACAGACCACGGGCACCGTGCAGACCCTGCTCTGGCTGGCCGCGCTGCTCGGTGACTATCTGGGCACCCAGCTGGCCGGCACCCGCTGGCGGCTGAACTCGGCGTCGCACTTCGCCGAGCGGCACGGCCTGATCATCATCGTGGCGCTGGGCGAGTCGATCGTCTCGATCGGCATCGGGGTGGCGGCGCTGCCGATCTCCTGGCCGATCATCGTCGCGTCCGCGCTCGGACTGGCCGTGTCGGCGGCGCTGTGGTGGGCCTATTTCGATGTCACCGCGCTGATCGCCGAACGCGCGCTGGCCGCCGCCGAGGGTGCCCGCCAGATCCGGCTGGCCCGCGGCGGCTACTCGTTCCTGCACCTGCCGATGGTCATCGGGGTGATCATGATGGCGCTGGGCTTGAAGAAGGTCCTGGGCTACGTCGGCGGCGACGACGGGCACGTGCTCACCGACCCGATCTACGGGGTGCCGCTCGCGGCGCTGTACGGCGGTGCCGCGCTGTACCTGCTCGCCCACATCGCCTTCAAGCGGTACGTGGCTGGCCCGCTCAACCGTGAACGGATCGCGGTGGTGGTGCTGGTGCTCGTCCTCATCCCGCTGGTCGCCCTGCTACCTGCCCTGCTGACGCTCGCCGTGCTGGCAGTCGTGCTCGGCGCGCTGCTCGCCTGGGAGACGCACCGGTACGCGCAGGTGCGCCACCAGATCCGCCACGACCGCCCACACCGGCACTGATCCGCGCAACCTTACATTGGATCTCATGCGTGAAGCCATCGCGGGTCATCTAGAGATCATGCGTGAACACGGCGATCCGGTTCCGGAGCCACGTGCAGTCGGGGGTGTTGACGATCGAGGCTGCTTAAGCCGCATCACCGAACGCGTCAGTCCCGCCTCAACCTCCTCAAGGTGCTGAGGATCCGAGATGCCGAGCCGGTGGCGCAGTACTCCGCTTGCGTCGACGTACGGATCGACAGTCACCCAACGCCGTAGAGCCGCCGAACCAACTCGCGCATCTGCACCGATCTCGCCACGAGCCCATCGAGCGGTGACCGCTTTGGCGTCGGTGCCCACAGTAAACCCCTCGGCACGCAGTGCGGCGACCGCCTGCGCCAGCTCGGCCGTCAACTCATCGAACACCTCGACCGGAACCATCACGGCCTCGGTCTTTCGATGCGAGCCGACACCGACGGGGGTACGGTCCCCGTTGCGGAACCGCGCCAGCACGCTCGGCAGCTGCTCGCGGGCCTCACGCACCGACAACGTTTCGATCAGCATCCCTCAAGGGTCCTGAGTTGAAGAGGACGGCGCCAGTTCGATACACCACTCCTTGACGGCGGCATCGATGGCACGGACCTGCTCGTTGTCGATCCCAGCATCCGCCCAGTCGACAGGCTGCAACCGACTGATTGACCGGAGCGCTACGAGGAACGTCTCACGGGTGAATCCTCGGTCCTTCTCAGTGGCAAGCTCGATCAGCCGTGCACCGCCGTAGCGCTCCCGTAGAGTGATCACATCAAGGAAGTCCCGGGGTTCGGCCCGTCCCCACAGGGCGAGTGTCTTGTCTGCGGCCAGATCGTCGGGGTGCAGGACCGGCCTTCATGACCTCGACACCCTTCTCGTGGCCAGTGCCATAGACCAGGTAAAGAGGTTGCCCGGTCCTCGGGACAACTTGGAATTGCAGGCGGTATCGGAAGCCCGCCCGGAGGAGTGCATCGCGGTAGGTTGACAACCAGGCTCTCCATCGTTCGTCGGGGAGGCTCTCGCGGCTGGCGGGTTCCCAGCAGTCCCGACCACCGAAGACTGCGTCGAGTTGCTCAGCATTCAGCTTCTCTCGCCGGTTGAACCAGTTAGGCCCGAACGTCGTGATCACTTCGCTGGCCCGGTTGCGGGCTATACGTTGGACCAAGGTTAGGGGTACGTTGACGTTTCCCCAGCTGTCGAAGATCCCGAGAATCGGCTGGCCCCACGCCGCGACCTCGTCGAGCACAGGACCGGTGATCTCACCCGCCGCACCGTGGCGTACGACGACTCTCACGGGGAGTTCGTCGAGTGGGCCGAACCGGCGAGTGAGTTCACTGACCAGGTAGTCGTGCCTGTCACGTCTCTTCTCCATGAAGACCAGGCAGACCCGTTCACGACTTAACTGCATGCGGCTGACCGCCGTGTGCTGAAGTAACCGATCGAGAACGAAGACCGGCGAACCTTCCTCGCCTCCCACGTATCGACCAGGCCCAGCGAAGGCGTCGACGTAGGTGACACGAGGCCAAAGGTAACCACTTCGCGATCGTTGAAGCATGATCGGCCACCAGGCATCCAGGTAGCTCTTGTAGAGGCGATGCTTGGCTGCTGTCGCCGGCTCCAGCTCCCACAGCATACCCACGACGCCCCCATACTCAGGCAACACGAGCCATTGCAGTACGTTACCGGCGGTGCTGCGCCCGCGGTGGCATCTGGTCCCAGGTGCGACCGTCCAACTGCCGCCCGCCCGCCTTGGGGGTGCGGCCGCCGACCTGTTTGAAGAAGAACGCCACCTTCTCCTGCAAGCACCGGTCGCGCAGCCCGCGGACCCAGCCCAGATCCAGTGGGCGGGCGCCTGGACCAGACTCCCCACCGGCGATCACCCAATGCAGCCCCTCCAGGCTGAGCCCATCCAAAGATCCGAGCAGTGGTTCGGCGGAGACGAAACGGACCGCAGCCGGCACTCGACAGAGCTGATCTGTCCGCCACATGTTGGCGACGTCCTCCACGCTGACCCCTATCCAGATGTTGGAGGGCCAGGGCAGTTCACCGGCCAAGCGGGTCAGGCGGCGGGGCCGTTTAGTGAGGACCTGGTAGGTATGGCGCGGGGTATCAGCCATGACGGCGAACACATCGCGGATGAACTGGTCGGGCACCCGGGCATGGAACAAGTCACTCATGGAGTTGACGAACACCACACGGGGGTCACGCCAACGGTAAGGCTCGGTCAGCGCGTGCTCGTGGGTGGTGACACCGAATCCAGGACCGCTGGTACGTGGGTCGCCATCCCTTTGGTACTTCGCGGAGCCCATCGCCTTGAGCCGCTTGGCAAGCGTCAGCGCGTAGCAATTCTCGCAGCCTGCGGAGATCCGGTCACATCCGGTGGTCGGGTTCCACGTGGTCTCGGTCCACTCGATGCGGGAGTGGCTACTCATTCCCGTGCTCCCTTCACTGTGATGACATCACAGTAGACCCCGGCGCCGACAAAATTATGCATCGACTTTCGGCGTGGCGCCGTAGCGGGAACAGGAATTCGACGCAATCGCATGTGGCCAGGATGCGGCGAGTATCGTCGCCTGCGGCCAGGATACTGTAGCGACGCCGGGGTACCGGCCAGCGGTCCGCCGCCCGATCGGGGCAGCGGGCGCGGCCTGCGTCATCAGCTTGCCGGCTCGGGCGGGTCAGTGGGTGAGGGTGGTGAGGAAGGCTCGCCAAGCTGGGGTGGGGCCGGCGGGGTCCTTGGAGTCGCGCACCAGCACCCGGTCCACCTCGACACAGTCACCGTTGCTCGTGCTGTAGCTGCTGGTGCGCCAGCCGACCTCGACGCAGGCACCGTTGTCCGTGCTGTAGCTGCTCGTGTGCCAGACGATGCTGTCCGGCTCAGGCGCGATCATCATGGTCCTCTCGATCCGCGGCGAGCCCGGTTGCCAGGGCGGCAATCAGCTGCGTGGATTCTCCCTCGCCCAGCGCGGTCTTCGCCAGCACCCCCAGGATGCGCTGGTAGGCGGCGATCTCCTCGGGCCGCTCCAGGAACAGGCAGGCGGTCTGGCTGTCCAGGTAGGCCACCGGCTTGAACTCGGCGAACTCCATCAGCATGAACGGCCCGGCGATGCCGGCGTGCCCCCCCGCGCGCGGCGGGCACCATCCGCAGGGTCAGGTAGGAGCGCGTCGCCATCCGCAGCAGGTGGTGCAGCTGCTCGGCCATCACCGAGGGCCCGCCGACCGTCGCCCAGTTCCCGGCTGCGGATCGTCGCCTCGCGATGGGGCATGGTGGCACCTCCCGGCGTGGCTCATAGATCCCCGGCATTGCGAATTCGACCAGCATGCTCGGATTTACCAGTGGTGAATTCATTGCATTACCGATGGTGAACCGGTTGCCTGATCATCAGCGGGGCACCGGACCTCGCCCGTCCCGGGGGAGGTATCCCGTGAGCACACTCCCACCAGCGCTGACCGACGCACTCGCCCTGCTGGCCGACAACCTCTACCTGCATCTGGACGAGGTGGACTCGCTGGCGACTCAGGACTATGAGTGGTCCACCGAGGACACGGAGACGGTCCGCGTACTCATCTGCGATCTGGTGCGCGTCATCCGCGAGTTGCTGATCGAGCACAAGCTACAGGATAGCGGTGAATGCCATATCTGCACATCGGCATGGCCCTGCCCGATGGTGACGACTATCCACGCCGTGGTGAAAGACCCGAAACGGCAGTTCGTCCCGCTCGTCCTTCGGGCCAGGAATCTGGACTAACCTGCCTGGGCTCCGGCTGACCTGGTGGATGAGTTACAGCGTTTTCTGTCGGGGTCCCTCAGTAGTGTCCGCGCGACCGAGCCGCACCGGCTCGCGACTGGAGGGATTCCCATGGGTGAGTAGTGCTGCTCACGGCCCACACCGACCCGGACCGCCGCGACGTGCTCATCGGTGCGGCCGCGACCCTCGCCTCGATCGTGCTCCCCGGACATACCATTGTCACAGTGCTCAAGGAGGCCACCATGCCCGTCCCGGTCCGCGACACCCCACTCGGTCGTGAACTCTACGAAGAAGGCCGGCAGGAAGGCCGGCAGGAAGGTGCCCGCCAGGCGATTCTGCGCCTGACCAGCCTTATGCTCCGCCAGCGCTTCGGCAGTGAGGACCCACGTGTCGACGCCATCGCGGCACAGCTGGCGGCTCTCCCCGATGAGGAGCGCCTCACCCGGCTCACCTCGGCCACCAGCCTCGACGACCTGCAACGCTGACCTCCGAGCCGACCGGGCGATCGCCACGGCCATGTTGGCTTTCCGGGAGCGCGTCGATGTCGTCCACCGTCCAGCCGCCGGACGGTATCACGAGCATCGGATCAGTCACCGTGACAGCTTATCCGCACGATAAGTTTCCCCATTCACGAAGACAAGAACGATCAAGTTTTGTGGCTCCTGCCAGAGTAAACGTGGTTGTCTGCCGGTTGTGACATCGACGCAAGGCTCCTCATGGCGGTTGGTGCACGGCCCGTACGCTCACCAGGTGGCGACCTTCGTGGTGGATTCTGTGGAGCTGGCTGCGGGTTCCTCCGATCTGCCGCAGCC
>JBOHHE010000156.1:0-20492 GCA_050700355.1 Pseudonocardiaceae bacterium | reverse complement strand
GGCCCGGTGGAGAACCACCGGGCCCGCCGTACTCAGTAGGAGCGGGCGACCCAGGCGATGAGGTCGGGTTCGTCGCCGCTGTCGGGGAGACTGCCATCGGGACGAGTGAGGCACCGCACGGTCACGGCCTGCTCGATGAGCTGTGTCTCGCCCTGATCACCGAGCAACGCCCAGGGAATGCGGGCCCAGCCGCTGGCAGCTGCCTCCAGCGCCTCGTCGATCGACTCGACGTGTGGTGACGCCACCTCTCGCCGCACCAGCGCCTGGTCGTAGAGCGTCTGCTGGTCGGTGCGGAGTGCGGCCTCGGTCTCAGTCACCAAGGCGGTCAGGGCCACCGGCTCTTTCGTCCCCGGGATGCGCCGGACCAATACGGCTTTGCCCGCAGCGACATCGCGGGGTCCGAGTTCCACCCTTACCGGGATTCCTTTGAGCTCGGCATCGATGGCCCGACGTCCGAAGCTGATGTCGGTTCGCTCGTCCAGCACAGTGCGGATCCCGGCGTCGCGAAGTTCGCCGACGATCTGGTGTGCTCGGACGCGGACTTCCGCGTCGTCCTTGACGACCAGCACGATCGCTTGCACCGGAGCGAGCCGGGGTGGCACCCGCAACCCGGAGTCATCACCGTGACACATGATCAATCCGCCGATCATCCGGGTGGTCACCCCCCAGGATGTCTGCCAGACGTACTCGCGCAGGCCGGACGCGGCGAGGTACTGCACGTCGAAGGCCCTGGCGAAGTTCTGACCGAGCTCGTGGCTGGTGCCCATCTGGAGCGCCTTGCCATCACCCATCATCGCTTCGCAGGTCAGGGTGTTGGTCGCACCGGCGAAACGCTCCCGAGCGGTCTTGCGGCCTCGAACGACCGGCATCGCCAGCACATCGGTCATGAACGCGCCGTAGACGTCGGTGAGCACTTCCCGCGCGTGCTCCCGTGCGTCGGCCTCGGTCGCGTGACAGGTGTGTCCCTCCTGCCACAGGAACTCCGTGGTGCGCAGGAAGATCCGTGGACGCAGCTCCCAGCGCACCACGTTGGCCCAGTTGTTCAGCTTCATCGGCAGATCGCGGTAGGACTGCACCCATTTGGCGAAGAACGAATTGATGATCGTTTCGCTGGTCGGCCGGACGACCACCGGTTCTTCGAGCTGCTTGCCCCCGGCATGGGTCACCACGGCCAGCTCGGGGCTGAACCCCTCGACGTGGGCGGCCTCCCGTTTGAGGTAGGACTCCGGGATGAACAGCGGGAAATAGGCATTCTGGGCACCGACAGCCTTGATGCGGTCATCGAGCTCACGCTGCATCCGCTCCCAGAGGGCGTAGCCGGTCGGCCTGATCACCATGGTGCCGCGCACCGGGCCGTTGTCGGCCAGTTCGGCGCGGGCGATGACGTCCTGATACCAGCGTGGGAAGTCGGTGCTCCGAGAGGTGAGCAGAGTCGGCTTGGACATGGCCGGAGCCTAGCCCGATACGAAATAGGGTGGGTTGCCCGGCACGGGTGGGGAGAGAGGGGCCGACTAGACTCCGATGGGTCTGAGGCGAGGAGGCGCGTGTGGCTGAGATGTCCGTCGAACTGGTGGCGGTGGAGCGCCAGGTGTGGTCGGGGACGGCTACCTCGGTGTTCGCCAAGACCACTGAAGGTGAGCTGGGCATCCTGCCTGGGCATACGCCGTTGCTCGGCGAACTCGTCGAAGGTGGGATCGTCAAGATCACTACTAGCAGCGGTGACACGGTCACCGCTGCTGTCTTCGGCGGTTTTCTCTCGGCCACCGGAGACAAGGTGAGTGTGCTGGCCGAGGCCGCTGAGCTCGCTGAGGAAATCGATGCCCAGGCGGCGAGGGATGCCCTGGCGCGGGCCGATTCCGAGGAGGACCAGGAGCGGGCCGATTCGCTGAAGGCGCGGGCCACCGCGCGGCTCAAGGCTGTCGGCGAAACCGTCTAAGGACCGTCGGGCGCGGGTTGTAGTGGGTGTCGGAGAGATCATCGGGTTAGTCCTCCTGCTCGGCGCCATGTTCCTGGTCGTACGCGCCGCTCGGCGTATTCGGCTGGCTCGGCGGGGTGGGATCGACGTCTCGCTGCGGTTACGCCGCGCCGACGGCCCCCACGGTTGGCATCTGGGGGTCGGTCGGTACCGAGGCGATGATTTCTCCTGGTTCCGCATTTCCAGTCTGCGCTCAGGCCCGGACCGGGTGCTCGATCGGGATCACCTGGAGGTGATGGAACGGCGCCATCCGACATTGCCGGAGAGCTACGCGATGCCCAGCGGGTCGGTCGTCCTGCTGTGCCGTACCGAACTCGGAGAGCTGGAGTTGGCGATGAGGCAGGACACTCTCACCGGTTTTCTGTCTTGGCTGGAATCGGCGCCCCCGGGGCGAAAGACTCCATCGGTGTCCTGAGCAGACTCATGAGCCTCCGTCGTCATGAGCCTCCGTCGGGGTGGACGCCGCCGGGTTGCCAAAGTACGTCGCCACCCGGGTTGGCGACCCGGCTCAGGATGAACAGCAGATCAGAGAGCCGGTTGAGGTAGTGCGCCGTGAGCTTGTTGGTGCGCTCCGCGTCGATCGCCAGTAGTGCCCAGACACTCCGTTCAGCCCTTCGGGTCACGACGCGGGCGGTGTGCAGCAGGGCCGCGCCGGGGGTGCCACCGGGCAGGATGAACGAGTCCAGCTTCGGCAACGCGTCGTTGAACTCGTCGCACCAGTCTTCCAACCGGGTGATATATCTCTCGTCGATCCGCAGCGGAGGACGTTGAGACTGATCTTCGAGAGGGGCGATCGGCGTGCACAGGTCGGCGCCCACGTCGAAAAGGTCGTTCTGTACCTGACCCAGTACGCCGATCAGCCGCTGCTCCAGCGCTCCCAGCGCCAGCGCGACGCCGAGCGCGCAGTTGGCCTCATCCACGTCGGCGTAGGCGACCAGCCGAGGATCGCTCTTGGCCACCCGGGAGAAATCGCCGAGACCACTGGTCCCGTCATCACCAGTACGGGTATAGATCCTCGTCAGGTGCACGGCCATAGCTAGAACGGTATCGCTTCCTGCGCCGGGGAGCTCGCGGTCAGACGAGTGCGGATGGACCGAGCGCCCAAGCGGGCGACACAACGTCTCCTTGGCCTGCCCCGCTGCGCGCAGGCCGAGCTCCCCCGGCATCATGGGCGCTCGTGAGCGAGCATTTCAGGGTCCGTGGCGGCGCCCGGCTTGCCGGCGAGGTCCACGTCGTCGGGGCGAAGAACAGCGTGTTGAAGCTGATGGCTGCCGCGCTGCTGGCCGAGGGCACCACCACGATCACGAACTGCCCGGAGATTCTCGACGTCCCGCTGATGGCCGACGTGTTACGGGGGTTGGGCTGCGAAGTCGATGTCGCAGGCGACACCACGAGCATCTGCACGCCTGCCGAGCCCAAGCACGATGCTGACTACGGTTCGGTCAGCAAACTGCGTGCCTCGGTATGCGTGCTCGGCCCGCTCGTCGGTCGTTGCCGAAGGGCCAAGGTCGCGCTGCCCGGGGGAGATGCCATCGGTTCCCGCCCGTTGGACATGCACCAGAACGGGCTGCGCAAACTGGGGGCCCGCACCGAGATCGAGCACGGTTGCGTGGTGGCCGAGGCCGAGGGGCTGCACGGGGCGCAGATCTGGCTGGACTTTCCGAGCGTGGGGGCGACCGAGAACATCCTGATGGCTGCGGTGCTGGCGAACGGCACCACGGTGATCGACAATGCGGCCCGGGAGCCGGAGATCGTCGACCTGTGTGTGATGCTGCGGCAGATGGGCGCCCGCATCGATGGAGCAGGCAGCTCCACGCTCACCGTCGAGGGCGTGGATCAGCTGCGGCCCGCCGAGCATCGCGTGATGGGGGACCGGATCGTAGGTGCTACCTGGGCCTTCGCCGCCGCGATGACCCGTGGTGACGTCACGGTGCGCGGGGTCGATCTGCACCATCTGGACCTGGTGCTGGAGAAACTACGGCTGGCCGGTGCTGAAGTCGACGGTGCCGGGAACGGCTTCCGGGTGGTGATGCCGGGCAGGCCCACCTCGGTGGACTTCGTGACATTGCCCTATCCGGGCTTCGCCACCGATCTGCAGCCCATGGCGATCGCGTTGTCTGCCGTCTCCGAGGGCACCTCGATGATCACCGAGAATGTGTTCGAGGCGCGATTCCGGTTCGTCGACGAGATGATGCGCCTTGGTGCCGACGCACGGACCGACGGCCACCATGCGGTGGTCCGCGGGGTCGAGCGACTCTCCAGCGCCCCAGTGTGGGCCTCCGATATCCGGGCAGGCGCCGGACTGGTGCTCGCCGGACTCTGCGCGGAGGGGACCACCGAAGTGTGGGATGTCTTCCACATCGACCGTGGCTACCCTCGCTTCCTGGAGAACCTCGCCGCGCTGGGTGCCGACGTACAGCGGGTCAGCGCACCGCCGCAGCGCTGAACGCTCGCTCAGTCCGAGCGGGACAGTGCTGTCCTGGCTGCGGGCTCATCCTCGGCGAAGACCAGAATTCTGCGACCGGCCCCGTCTGGAGTGGACCGAACTGTGGCGCGGATGCCGTCTGCGGCCAGGATGCGGAGCGCGTCAGCGGCCTCCGCGCTGGGCAGCACGGCCACCTGGCGGAGCAGACCGAGGCCTCCTTCGTCATTTGCGCTGTCCTCGGTCGGCGGTGCCACATGCTGGTGGTGAGTGCCGTAGGTCCAGCGCAGCAACCCAGCCAAAAAACCTACAACCAGCAGTGCGAGCAGCGGCCCGAGGAGGAAGTGATGGCCGTTCCAGGGCAGTTCCACTGGCTCATGGTGCCCGATCCGGACCCCTCTCGGGGTCAGTGGGCCGGTGCAGCCCGTGTTCAGTTTGTAGGGTGCCTGGGGCCAAGCCACCACGGGCGGGTGGTGTGAGCAACGGCATCGCGGGCTGGCCGTTACCGAGCAGTAGTGTCGGTCGCAGTCAGGCGGTGCTGCTCGGAGGTGTCTGGATGCCTTACCCCAGCGATCGCGAGCGGGATCGGCCGTGGGTGATGCGGACGTATGCCGGGCACTCGTCGGCGAGTACGTCCAATGCGCTGTACCGGCGCAATCTCGCCAAGGGCCAGACGGGGTTGTCGGTGGCTTTCGACCTGCCTACCCAGACCGGTTACGACCCGGACCACGAGCTGGCCCGTGGCGAGGTGGGCAAGGTCGGCGTGCCGATCAGCCACATCGGCGATATGCGCACGTTGTTCGACGGCATTCCGCTGGCTCAGGCCAACACCTCGATGACGATCAACGCCACGGCCATGTGGCTGTTGAGCCTCTACGCGAGCGTCGCCGAGGAGCGCGGGGCGGATCTGGGCCAGCTGGCGGGCACCACGCAGAACGACATCATCAAGGAGTACCTGTCCCGGGGAACCTACGTCTTCCCGCCTGGGCCGAGCTTACGGTTGATCACCGACCTGGTCACCTATGCGGTCAACCACATCCCGAAGTGGAATCCGATCAATATCTGTAGTTACCACTTGCAGGAGGCTGGCGCCACGCCGGTCCAGGAGGTCGCCTACGCGATGTGTACGGCGATCGCGGTGCTCGACTCGGTGCGGAACTCCGGGCAGGTGGCGCGCGCGGACTTCGCGAAGGTCGTCGGGCGGATGTCGTTCTTCGTCAACGCTGGCGTGCGCTTCGTCGAGGAGATGTGCAAGTTACGCGCCTTCGGGCAGTTGTGGGATGAAACGTGCTTGCGGCGCTACGGAGTGACGGACCCGAAGCTGCGCCGGTTCCGGTACGGCGTGCAGGTCAACTCGCTCGGGCTCACCGAGGCACAGCCGGAGAACAACGTGCAGCGCATCGTGCTGGAGATGCTCGCGGTGACGCTGTCCCGGGACGCCCGGGCTCGGGCGGTGCAGCTGCCCGCCTGGAACGAGGCGCTCGGGCTGCCTAGGCCCTGGGACCAGCAGTGGGCATTGCGGATGCAGCAGGTGCTGGCGTATGAGACCGACCTGCTGGAGTACGAGGATCTGTTCGAGGGATCGCACGTGGTGGCGGCCCGGGTCGCGGACATCGTGCGGGGAGCGCGAGCCGAGATCGACCGGGTGCAGGGCATGGGCGGGGCCATCGCGGCCGTCGAGTCCGGCTACATGAAGTCGCAACTGGTGTCCTCGCTGGCTGCCCGGCGTCGTCGGATAGAGGAGGGCGAGGACGCGGTGGTGGGGGTCAACCGGTTCACCGAGACCGACCCCAGCCCGCTGCAGGCCGAGGGAGCCGGGGCCATCGAGACCGTCGATCCCGCGACGGAGGCGCAGGCGATCGGGGCGATCCGGGTCTGGCGAGCCGGCCGGAACCAGACTGCGGTGGACGAGGCACTGCGCGGGCTCGCCGAGGCAGCCAAGACCGACACCAACCTGATGGCGGCGTCGTTGGTGTGTGCGCGGGTGGGCGTCACGACGGGGGAGTGGGCGCAGGCGCTGCGCGGTGTGTTCGGTGAATATCGGGCGCCGACTGGGGTCGGGAGTGCGTCAGCGGCGGGTGCGGCGGGCTTGGCGATCGCCCGGGTGCGGGATCGGGTGCGCCGGGTCGGCGAGGAGCTCGGCGAGCGGCTGCGAATTCTGGTCGGTAAGCCCGGTCTGGACGGGCATTCCAATGGCGCCGAACAGGTGGCGGTCCGCGCCCGTGACGTCGGCTTCGAGGTGGTCTACCAGGGCATCCGGCTTACACCCGCGCAGATCGTCACGGCCGCGGTGCAGGAGGACGTGCACGTGGTGGGCCTGTCGGTGCTCTCCGGCTCGCATCTGGAAGTAGTGCCCGCCGTAGTCGACGGCCTGCGCGCGGCGGGTGCCGGGGACGTGCCGGTGGTGGTCGGCGGGATCATACCGCCCCCGGATGCCGAGGTACTGCTCGAAAAGGGGGTCGCCAAGGTGTTCACCCCCAAGGACTTCGAGCTCACCGAGATCATGGATCAGATCATCGATCTGATCCGCCCCCGTGGGAAGCACCAGATCCAGTAGGCACCCGCCTACCCGTGAGTGGCATTGGGTGCCAGAACACTGTTACGCACTCACGGGTTACTGTGCTGGGGTGCGTCTTGTGATCGCCTGTTGTCAGGTGGACTACTTGGGCCGGCTGACTGCGCATCTGCCGATGGCGCCGCGACTGCTGCTGGTCAAGGCGGACGGGTCGGTCAGCGTGCACGCCGACGGCGGGGCCTATAAGCCGCTGAACTGGATGAGTCCGCCGTGCACGCTGGTGGAGCAGCCACAGCGTTGGACCGTCACCAATAAGGCCGGTGAGCAGCTGATCATCGAGATAGACGAGGTACTGCATGACTCAAGCCACCAGCTCGGAGTGGATCCAGGGCTGGTGAAGGACGGTGTCGAGGCTCATCTGCAGACGTTGTTGGCCGAACATACCGCGACGCTGGGTGCCGGGTTCACCCTGATCCGCCGCGAGTACCCGACCGCGATCGGACCGGTCGACCTACTTTGCCGGGACCCCGCTGGGGCGACGGTGGAACTCGGCGACTCCGCTTGCCCATCAGCCCGGTACTGGGCGGTGGAGGTCAAGCGCCGCGCGACGATCGATGCCGTGGAGCAGCTCACCCGGTATCTGGATCTGCTGAACCGGGATCCCTTACTGGCGCCCGTAGGAGGTGTTCTCGCGGCCCAGACCATCGTTCCGCAGGCTAGAACTCTCGCCGAGGATCGTGGCATCAGGTGCGTCGTCGTCGACTACGACGAGTTGCGCGGCATTCCCAGCGACGAGTTGCGGCTTTTCTGATCCGCAACCCGGGCTGAGCGATTTCGGTCTCGGTGCAGGGCTTTTATCGCCTGGTGAAAGCGGCTTGCGGAATCATTTACAAGGATCGAGTTTGTACGGATCTGGCTTGTATTGCTCGGGGGGGAGGTTGGGAAAATACAGATCGAAGAAAGTATTCCAGCTGCCGCTGGTGATGAACTCTCTGAGCTTGTCTGTCATCGTCTCACAGGTCGCGATGTCGCCGTGAGGCAAACCGATTCCGTAACGTTCCTGAGCCCCAAAAGTAAGATTTTTCACCACCGAGAGATTCCTTGGATCCTCGTGCGCGAGCCCTTCTAAGACTATCGCATCAGTCGATATCGCATCGACCTGATGATTAACCAACCGGTCTGTGCATCCCTTGTGTCCTTTCTCCTCCGTGATGCTGATCTGATTCTTCAGCGACCCGTTTTTCAGTTGACTTAAGCCCGTACTCTCGGACAGGACACACACCGTTTTTCCAGCCAGATCATTGATGGTCTGGATACGGTCGTCCCCGGCCCGTACCATCACTCCCTGATAGCTGATCATGTATGGACCGGCAAACCCTATCGATTTTCGCCGTTCGTCGGTGATGGAGAATGTCGCGACGACAAGTTTTACTCTCCCTTCCTCCAGTGCTCTTATCCGTTCATCAACCGTCAGATCCACCGGGACCGGAATAAAGGTGGGAGAAACATGGTTGCCTAGCCATTCGTGCAGCTCGACATCGAAACCGCCACGATTGTTGGTGCCAGGCGTCAGTTGCGCGAACCCGGGCAGGTCGGTGAAGGTACCCACGTTGACGGGGCCGCTGATGATGGCGGGTGCCACGCTCGTAGGAGGAGAATCGGTGCCAGGGGTCACTGTTTGGCAGGCCGTCAGGCCAAGGAATGCGGTGAAGATCAATCCACTGGTACGTCGTGCAGTTCGGGGCATCAAGCACTTCCTGGTTAGTTATCAAAGAAATGGCTAGTTATAAAGGACTGCCTGGCTGACGCCCAGATCGACCCTGCACAACGACTGATCGGGAATGTGCAGGGTGACCAGGACACTGGCTCGGTGGCTGACCGTTGTGAGGTCTATCTTCGCTTCGTCGCCGGGCCGTACACTGAAGGGCTGTTGCTGTTGACCGTCGATCACCGGAGTGATGTTCAGCTGCGCTGGCGCGACACAGTCGCCGACCTCGGCGGGGTTGGTCAGGGTGAGGACTATCGCGAGATAGCGGCGTTGCGGAGGCTGACCGGGAATCTGGATAGTTGCCTGTCCGCCATCGCGCATCCCCTGGCCGTCGGTCACCGACACCTGATCGGTGACCGGAGAATCCGTCTTGTGAATCACGGTCCAGTAGAAGACGCCACCACCTGTGCCCATCACAATACCGGTGAGTAACGCGGCCAGTCGCAGCGTTCGTCGCAGACTTCTTGGTGGAGCGCCGCTCTTGTCCCCTTTCGGTGTGTTCTGGTACAGGAACATGAGGACGCCGATGGCGGTCGCTACGATCGTCATAGGGAGGGACAGGGCTCCGGAGATCTCGTTGCCTTTTGAACCCTTCGCCAACAACCACAACGCCAGGGCAAAGGTGGCGACCAGGGTCGGAAGCACCCAGCTCAGCTGTCCAAGAAGAAAATTTACCCAAGGATGCGATTTGTTGTGCTCCGCTGGCCTCTGACTGTCCGTCTCCTCATTTTTTTGTCGGCTACCGGAAGGAGTTTCGGACATTTGGCTCATACTTGTCCTCAGTGATCGATGCGAGGTGATGCTGATCTTATCGCGGCTGGGCGAGCGACTGTTACGACAGGTAGTCGTTAGCCCGGTCGACTGTGACGGGCAGACTGGGCCGGTCGCCCGGGTTGAGTCGTACTCTCGGCAACCGACCCGATGGCGATCTGAGAAGAGGATGGCGATGACCGGGGCTGCGGATGACAGCGACCAAGGAGTCCAAGATCAAGAAAGCTCTGCTTGCGGGGCCGGAGGTCAGCAGACTTCCTTCGCGTCGAGTGACCCGAGGACGGGTGAGATTGTCGGCCGGCACCGGGTTTACGACGACGCGGCGGTGCGGGCGGCGGTGGCTCGCGCCGAGGAGGCCGCGCTGTGGTGGGCAGACATCGGGTTCGCCGAACGTCGTCGTCGGCTGCTGACCTGGTGTTCCCGCCTGGCTCGAGGAATCGACGAGTTGGCCAGGGTGATCAGCGCCGAGACCGGGAAGCCTCTCGACGATGCCCGGTTGGAAGGCGTGCTCGTCGTCGCACATCTGGATTGGGCAGCGCGCAACGCCGAGCGGGTGCTGCGTCGTCGCCGGGTGCGTTCGGGCCTGCTGATGGCTCAGGAGGCGTCGACGATCGAATATCAACCCTTGGGAGTGATCGGGGTGATCGGGCCGTGGAACTATCCCGCCCACACCCCGATGGGATCGATCAGCTACGCGTTGGCGGCAGGCAATGCGGTGGTGTTCAAGCCCAGCGAGTTCACTCCCGGGGTGGGTCACGCGCTGGCCGAGAGCCTGGCAGAGGTGGTGCGTGAGCATCCGCTGCTGCAGGTCGTCACCGGGCTGGGCGAGACCGGGGCTGCGCTGTGCCGGGCAGGCGTTGGCAAGTTGTCCTTCACCGGTTCTACCGCCACCGCGAAGCAGGTGATGGTCACCTGCGCCGAGACGCTCACCCCGGTGCTGATCGAGTGCGGGGGCAAGGACGCATTGCTGGTGGACGCTGATGCTGATTTGGATAAAGCGGCCGCGGCCGCGGCATGGGGTGCTATGGCCAACGCCGGGCAGACCTGCGTCGGGGTGGAGCGGGTGTACGTCGTCGACGATGTGGCGGCAGAGTTCACCGACCGAGTGGTCGCCCTGGCGCAGCGGCTGCGGCCCGGTGCCGAGCCCGGTGCCGACTTAGGCCCGATCACCACTCCCGAGCAGGTCGACGTGATCCGTAGCCACCTTGACGACGCACTGGCCCGAGGCGCTACCGCGCTGGTGGGTGGGGTGGAGTCGATCCGCCCGCCCTACGTGGAGCCGGTCGTGCTGGTGGACGTGCCGGAGAACTCGATCGCGGTGACCGATGAGACCTTCGGTCCGACGTTGACGGTGCACCGGGTGGCGAACCTGGATGACGCGGTGACGCGGGTCAACGCCGGCCGTTATGGCTTGGGTGCCGCCGTGTACTCCGCCCGGCGTGGTGCGGAGATCGCCGCCCGACTGCGGTGCGGGATGGTCTCGGTCAATGGGGTGGTTTCCTTTGCCGCCGTGCCTGCGCTGCCCTTCGGTGGGGTCGGCGACTCGGGGTTTGGGCGGATCCACGGTCCCGATGGTCTTCGGGAGTTCACCAGGGCCAAGTCCGTCACTCGCCGACGATTCCGTCCTGCGCTCGACGTGCTCACCTTCGCCCGCCCTTCCTGGGCGGTGTCGGCGCTGCTGCGCATCGTCCGGATCCGTTACGGGCGCTGACGCAGCGAACAGGGCAGGTGGGATTCGCCACGTGAGCGATGAAGCCGCAGGTCCCGGCATGGCACCATCGCCTTATCTCCACCTGAGAACCCCCCTCGGCGCCGCGGGAGGCAGCGATGATGGCACAGGAAATCCGGACGGTCGGGGTGGTGGGTCTGGGTACGATGGGCGCCGGGATCGCCGAGGTGCTGGCCCGTACCGGGCTTGACGTCGTGGGCGTGGAGATCGACGAAGCGGGCGTGGCCAGGGGACGAAGCCATCTTGAGCACTCCACCGGCCGGGCTGTCGCGGGTGCCAAGCTCGACGACGTGGCGCGGCGTCAGCTGCTCGGCCGGATCAGTGTCACCATGAAACTCACCGACCTGGCCGATGTCGATTTCGTGATTGAGGCCGTCCCCGAGCATCTGGACCTCAAGAGCCGGCTCTTCACCGAGCTGGACCGGGTCGTGCGGGCGAACGTCGTGCTGGCGTCCAACACCTCCAGCCTGTCGATCACCGAGCTGGCGGTGCACACCAAGCGGCCGGACCGGGTCGTCGGGATGCACTTCTTCAACCCGGCGCCAGTGCTCAAGCTGGTCGAGGTGGTGCGCACCGTCGTCACCGACCCTCAGGTGATCACCGATGTCACCGCGCTGGCCGAGAAGCTGGGCAAGACGGCGGTAGTGGTCGATGACCGGGCCGGTTTCATCGCCAACGGACTGCTGTTCGGCTATCTCAACCATGCGGCGCGGATGTTCGAGCAGCGTTACGCCACTCGCGAGGATCTTGACGCCGCGATGCGCTACGGCTGCGGGTACCCGATGGGCCCGTTGGCACTGTTGGACCTCATTGGCCTGGACACCGCCTACGAGATCATGGATGCGCTGTACCGGCAGTCCCGGGACCGGCTGCACGCGCCGACTCCCTTGCTCAAGCAGATGATCATCGCTGGGTTACTCGGCCGGAAGTCGGGCCGTGGTTTCTACACCTACGCCCAGCCGGACTCGTCGAAGGTGGTGCCCGACGCCACCAGCCCTGTCGATGGCGAGCAGGGCGGCGCGACTCGGCCGATCGTCACAGTCGGTGTGGTGGGCACCGGGACGATGGCCAGCGGCATCGCCGAGGTGGTGGCCAAGGGCGGGTATCACGTGATCATCCGAGGGCGCAGCGGCAGCCGAACCGATGATGCGATGGTTGCGGTACGGCGCTCGCTGGACAGAGCGGTCAAGCGTGGCAAGCTCGCCGAGCCCGACCGCGACCGCGTGCTCGGGCGGATCTCCACCACTACCTCACTGGACGACTTCGCCGACGTCGACTTGGTGATCGAAGCAGTGGCTGAGGAGCTCGACGTCAAGCGCGGGATCTTCGCCGCCCTGGACGAGGTGTGCAAACCCGGCGCCATTCTGGCCACTACCACCTCTTCGCTGCCGGTGGTCGAATGTGCCGCCGCCACGTCCCGTGCCTCCGACGTGGTGGGTTTGCATTTCTTCAATCCCGCCCCGGTGATGAAGCTGGTCGAGGTGGTGCAGACGATCAGCACCATCCCCGACGTCGCGGTCACCGCTCGCGCGTTCTGCCGCAGGCTCGGCAAGGTGCCGGTGACCTGTGATGACCGGGCCGGCTTCATCGTCAACGCGCTGTTGTTCCCCTACCTCAATGACGCGGTGCGGATGCTGGAGGCGCATTACGCCTCGGCTGAGGACATCGATACCGCGATGCAGGTCGGCGCCGCCTTGCCGATGGGCCCGTTCGCGCTGCTCGACGTGGTCGGTCTGGACGTCTCGCTGGCCATCCAGCGCAGTCTTTATCAGGAGTTCCGTGAACCCGGCTTTGCCCCGGCACCTTTGCTGGAGCATCTGGTCACGGCAGGTCGTCTGGGCCGCAAGACCGGCAAAGGCTTCCGCGATTACGGCTAGGGCTCGTGAGTGGCATACCGTGCCAGAGCACCCCATGCCACTCACGGGTGTTTAGCTGCAGCAGCCTCCGCCGCAGCATCCGCCTGCGGGGGCAGCGGCGCGTCCAGGGTTGCCCGAGGCGGCTCCGGACAGCGCAATGGTGGAGAGCAGTCGAACGGTGTCGTCGTGGCCGGCTGGACATGCGGCGGGGTCACGAGCAGCGCTCATCGGCCTACTGACCTCGAAGGTTGCTGAGCACTCTCGGCAACGGAACTCGTAGCGCGGCACGATCGGCAGCCTACCCGCTATCGAGGGGAATACGGCTACCGTCGACATTCATGCCCCGCCGCAACGTCCCGCGCCGCGCCCGCGACGCCGCAAGTTCTCGGCAAGAGGAAGCTCGGCAACCGTTGAACGCTCTCGGTTGGGCAAACCGGGAGAGCGGCCCGGACGGGGAATGGCTGGTGCGGACGGTGCCCGGCGGGCAGAGCGTGAAAAGCTACCGCTGCCCGGGCTGCGACCATGAGATCCGCCCTGGTGTCGCACATCTGGTGGCCTGGCCGACGGGGGAGGAGGGGTCCACGGCCGACCGCCGGCACTGGCACGCCCCCTGTTGGACGGCTCGGGCGCGCCGGAGCCCCACCCGACGACGCCGGTGAGCCGCTGATCGCCGGCTCAGCCCGACAACCGAGGCGACGCGCTGGCGTGCTGCCGGTGGCCCTCCTTGGTGAGGGCGGCGAGGGCACTGTCCTCATCGGACGGCGGAGTGAGTTGCTGGACGGCATTGTCGATTGTCGAACGCACCGACAGCAGCTGTTCGGCAACCTGGTGCCGCACGGTACGCAGCCCCTCGACTCGCCGAGTGGCATCGCCCACCATGGCGGTGGCGCGCTGGTCGGCCTCGGTGACGACGCGGCGGGCGACTTCGGTCGCTTCGGTGAGGCGGCGTTCCGCCTCGGCGATACGGCGTTCCGCCTCGGACTTGCTGCGCGCCTCCTCATCGGCCAATCTGCGTGTCGCTTCGGTGCGCCGCGCGGACATGGTGATGTCGAAGTCCTCCTCGACCTGCTGGCGCTTGGCGGTCGACTCGGCGTCGAGCTCGGCGGCCCGCTGCCTCGCCCGCGCCTTGATGTCCTCGGCATCTTGCTGTGCCTGCCCGATCACCCCTCGGTGTTCGGCCTCCATCTCGGATTGCCGTCGCTGCATCCCACTGATCATCTGTTCGTAGCGGCTACGTACGCCGCCTGCGTCCTTCTCGGCCTGCGCCATCCGTTCAACGGCAGCCGCCTCAGCCCGGGCGGTGATCTCGGCGGCCTCACCCTTGGCCAGTCGCACCATCCGCTGTAGCCGTGGGCTCATGCCCTCGACGGTGTCCGGTGGCGCGGAGAGGAGCTGCAGTTCACGGCGTGCCTCGTAGAGCTCCTGGCGGGTGGCCTCAAGCTGCCTGGCCAGTTCTGCTGCCTGGGCCGCTGCGGCCTGATTGTCGGCCATGACGATGTGCAGGTCGGCTTGGAGCTCCTCGAACCGGTCGTCCACCTGGGCGCGGTCATAGCCGCGACGGACGATGTCGAAGGCAGGCCGTAGTGGAATCAGATCGTGGTCGTCGACGTGGCCCATGAGGCCACGTTACTCATAACGGGTGAGCTCTCACACGCCGCGGAAGCGATTGATGCCTGGCAGATGCGCCTCGCGTAGTTCATGGTCCCGTACGCCGAGTCCCTCCTCCGGGGACAGGCACAGCACACCGACCTTGCCCTGGTGAGCGTTACGGTGCACGTCGAGCGCGGCTTGTCCGGTCTGATCCAGGGGATAGACGCGGGAGAGCGTCGGATGCACCTTGGCTTTGGCGATCAACCGGTTGGCCTCCCACGCCTCGCGGTAGTTGGCGAAGTGTGAGCCCACGATCCGCTTGAGGTTCATCCACAGGTACCGGTTGTCATAGCAGTGGTTGAAACCTGACGTCGAGGCGCAGGTGACGATCGTGCCGCCCTTCTTGGCGACGTAGACGCTGGCTCCGAATGTCTCCCGGCCCGGGTGCTCGAACACGATGTCCGGGTCATCCCCGCCGGTGAGTTCACGGATCGCCGCTCCGAAACGCTTCCACTCCCTGGGGTCCTGGTTGTGCTCGTCGCGCCAGAACCGGAATCCCGCCGCGGCGCGGTCGATCACCAGGTCGGCGCCCATGCTGCGGCAGATCTGCGCTTTCTGTGGGCTGGACACCACACACACGGGCGTCGCACCGCCGTTCAGCGCGAACTGGGTCGCGTAGGAACCCAACCCACCGGAGGCACCCCAGATCAGCACCGTGTCGCCCTGCTTCATATCGGCGCCGTTGCGGGAGACCAACTGCCGGTAGGCGGTGGAATTGACCAGCCCGGGACTGGCCGCCTCCTCCCAGGACAGGTGAGCCGGCTTGGGCATCAGCTGATTCGACTTGACCAGCGCGAGCTCGGCCAAGCCGCCGAAGTTCGTCTCGAATCCCCAGATCCGTTGCTCGGGATCGAGCATCGTGTCGTTGTGTCCGTCCGGGTGTTCCAGCTCCACGGAAAGGCAGTGCGCCACCACCTCGTCACCGGGGTGCCAGGCGTTTACCCCCGGCCCGGTGCGCAGTACCACGCCCGCCAGGTCCGACCCGACCACGTGATAGGGCAGATTGTGGCGGGCGGCCAGCGGGGAGGTGCGGCCATAGCGCTGCAGGAACCCGAAGGTGGGCATCGGTTCGAAGATCGACGTCCACACGGTGTTGTAGTTGATGGCGCTGGCCATCACGGCGACCAGCGCCTCGCCCGGCCCCAGTTCAGGCACCGGCACGTCGTCCACGTGCAGCGACCGGCGCGGGTCCTTGTCCGCGCTGGGAATCCCAGCGAACATGTCGGCCTCGTCGGCACGGACCGTCACTGCCCGGTAGCTCTCCGGCAACGGCAGCGCTCGAACTGCGTCGAGATCGTCAGCGAGGATGGCATCGAGAATTGCCTTCAACCGTTGTCCCTTCTCTCTGTTGCCCCGGCCCGCTGGGCAGTTCCCGCCTTTTCCGAGGGCGGCAGCCGGGCTCCACGTTACCGGCCGGTAATGAATCCCTACAGCCCCGAGTGAGTGAGCGCACGAACGTTGATGGGTTGGTTTGACCGGGCGGCCAACCAAGCGTTCATCAGCCCGTGGGCGCTGGGCTATGCCGACCTGAACGGGGCGGCGTGGACGTCCTGGGTGGTCGGTGTGCTCGCCGTCGTGGTTGGTGCCAGCGCCATCCCGGTGACCACCGCCGCCCAGGACTTGTTCGCCCAGCGGGGATTCGGCGCCACCCCGACCTCGCAGATCGCTGAGCGGGCCAGGGTGCCGAAGGGACTGGTGCACTACTACTTCCGCCGCAGGCCGGACCTGCTGGTGGTGCTGGTCGAACGGCTGCCCCGGGAGCACATCGACCGCGGCCACGTTGTGGTGCGTGGTGACGTCGCGGGTAGCCTGTGCCGCCTGGTGGCCGCGCTCGATGCCTGGCTGGACGCCTCACCGCTGCTGTCGCACCTGCTGTGGCGGGAGATCGACACCTACGACGCGGTGCGCGACGCGCTCGCCGCCCGGTTCCGCTGGATGGTCGGCGAGATCCGCGCGGTGATGCTGCCTGCTCATAACGGCAGCCTGGACTGATGCGATCCACTGGCCAGGAATGTCCCGGCGCTGCCGGTGTTGGCGTAGCGCAAGCCGTCCTCCGCGTAGCGGGCGCATCAAGGAAGCGGTGCTCCCAGAACGCGGTGGTGTGCACAGCGGGACAAGGAGTACGCGGCAGACTGGCGTCATGGATGACGATCCGTTGGAGCGGCTCCGCGCGCTCTGCCTGGCGTTGCCGGAGACTACCGAGCGTCTCAGCCATGGTGAACCGACCTTCTTCATCCGAGGCAAGAAGGTCTTCGCCACCTATGCCGACCGTCACCACGACGACCGGCTGGGCTTTTGGTGCCATGCCCCGGTCGGCGCTCAGCAGGCGCTGGTGCAGTCTGATCCCCGGCGTTTCTTTGTGCCGCCTTATGTCGGCGGACGTGGCTGGATCGGGGTGTATCTCGATGCCGAGGGAGTCGACTACGGCGACGCGTTCTGGGACGAGATCGCCGAGCTGGTCGAGGACGCCTACCGGATGGTTGCGCCGCGCACTCTACTCGCCCATCTGGATGCCCAGCGCGCCGGCCCGGCGGTGGCGGATTAGCCAGCACGCGGGGCGTCGACACGTCATGGTATGAACAGTAGACGGGTAGCTTGTTAACCGTTCGTCCTGATCTGCGTGCCGGATTTTATCGGTGCCGCCTGGGAAAATTGGGGCATGACAGTCGCTGTGGGTGAGTCGTTATATTCTTTTTCGAGTTGTCTCGACAACATGCGCGGATCGTTGCCCAGCCTGGATGACAACGGGATTTTGCAGGCACTCCGGGGATCGAGGAAATATCCCGCCGGATTCAGTCGGTGATGCTTGCCTGGCAACCTCTGATGATCTGTTCCGCGAGCTGGCGGGCATTGTCGATCTCAGCGGTGGTGAGGGTTGCGCAGTGGGCAGCAAGGTTTGCGAGCCGGTTGAGTTCACATGCACTTTCTCGGCATCGTTCATGAAACCAGCCGCTGGTGGCCGGGTCGTCGCCCAACACGGAGAGACAGAACCGATAATCGCGCAGTTTCTGGCCACGTGGCCGGCCAGCCTTGCGGCGGCTGGCATTGACCGCAGCCGACCAGCGGTCACCGTATTGGTCATTCAGTCGTGTCAACAAGACAGGTGCCGCTCGACGGGCAGCACGCTCAGCGATGCGAGTGATCTCATCGTGAATGGGATGCGTGTTGGTGGGAAAGATGAAGTCTCCGACGGCACCGTGTTCCTTCTGGTGTTGGTCAGGGTCTCCGTTGGCTCCGTCCTGCGTGGGTGTCTATTCGCAGCTGAAGCCAATCCAGATCGACCGGGATGATCACACGCATGGCGAGTAGCCATTCGCACAGTGGCCGCCTGGCGTCGGTCCCCTTTTCCAGACCGGGAACGCCAGCCTTGACCAGATCTTCCCGTACCTTGTCCACCTGCCTCGTCACCTGCGCCTTGGTGAGCCCGAGCAGATCGGCGATCTCCTGATAGGTGTGCGGACGCGGATCGTAGTGCGGGTAGGCGCGCAGATAGCCCCGCGCCATGGTTACCAGCACCTCTCGTTGCTCATCCGTGAGCCGTGGCACTTGAGTCCGTGTGGACAACGGATCTACAGGCAGATGCGCAGCAGTGATCGCGGGTGGGTGCTCGAGTCGCAAGACGATGGCGTGGGTCCATCGTTCCCCCGCTACCAGGATGATGAGTACGGGTTGGTCGATCATGCGCTGGCTGGCGCCGTTCGTGAGCGCGTTGACCGGGAGGGGAACCCCGAACCCGTTCGTGTCCACGATGTGCAGCGCCCGCTTGCGGCTGAGATTGGTCACTGCCCACGCCCCGCCGTCGTGCGAGATCCGGCCAGCGACTCTCCCAGTTCATGACGAGGTACAGGGCGCGTTTGTCCGGCTCGGCCTGTCCTGACAGGTGCATTCGGGCACCATCGAAGTAGGCATGAACACCCACCACACCGGGATGACGGATAAGGCGCAGGAGCTCGGCCTGTTCAGCCCAACGCTCCCGCCAGCGTGCGACCTCTGCGGCGTGTTCGGCGCGCAGGATTTTCACCGCAACCCGCTCCCGCCCGCCGGCGAACCCTATGTCGGCCTCCCACAGTTCGGCCTCACCTCCGCCCCGACCTGACGCAGCAGCCGGTACTTGTCCGGCTCGTCATCGGGGCCGACGAAGAAATGTTGGCCGTTAAATGACATGGCAGTCCTTCTTGCAGGGGATCTTCACATCGTTGGCTACAGCCTCTCGGAGCATCAAACCGTGGTGTCGAGGGGGTCTCCCCACGAGGCGGCAGTAGCATCCAGATCTGCTCGCTTTCGCCGATACGAGAGTCTGCACGACGTCGCTACGCGGATCTGCTTGGCCGTCGCCCACCACTTGGCGTCGGAATGTAGGGCGTCGGCACGTCACAGCATGAACGGCAAACGCGTTGCACTATGGTCGAGGCTGTGGTGGGGACCTGGAATCCGGCGGCGCCGGGCATCCTTCGTCTGCCGTCGGGTCGGCTGGTGCGTGGGCGCGGCCTGGGGCGGCCACTTCCCAAGGGACCGCTGCCCGGCTTCGCTCTCTACCTGCTCGGTAAGCAGCCGCCGGCCGTCACGTGGGAGGCACGGTGGCTACGGTGGCCCGATTTCGGGCTACCCAAGCGACTATCTGGATGCCAGGGACGCCCTTCAGGAGGCGTGGCGGAGGTCCGAGGTCGAGCGGGTGGAGATCGCGTGCCGGGGCGGTCGTGGGAGAACCGGTACTTCTCTGGCCTGTCTGGCGGTCCTGGATGGGGTGCCGGCCGAGCAGGCGGTGGCGTACGTACGTGAGCACTACAACATCCGTGCCGTTGAAACGCCATGGCAGCGGTGGTATGTACGGAAGTTCTCCGGGCGGTAGTCGACCGCCTGCGTCCGCACACCGTTCAGTGTTCCGACGCGGGCTCCACGAGCTCGATCAGGACGCCACCGGCGTCCTTGGGGTGCACGAAGTTGACTCGGGAGCCGGCGGTGCCTCGGCGAGGGGTTCCGTAGATCAGCCGCAGGCCCGCGGCGCGCAGCGCGGACATCGCGGCCTCGATGTCGGTGACCCGGTAGGCCAGCTGTTGCAGACCTGGGCCGCTGCGGTGGAGGAACTTGGCGATGGTGGACTCCGGGCTCAGCGGGGCGAGCAGCTGGACCGCAGCCCCGGTGCCGGGGTCGCCGGGGGCGCGCAGCATGCCCTCGCGCACCCCTTGTTCCTCGTTGATCTCCTCATGGGTCAGCTCCAGCCCGAAGGTGGCCCGGTGGAACTCCACGGCCGCGTCGAAGTCGGGCACCGCGATGCCCACATGGTCGATCGCGATGACGAAGGGCTGGACCTGATGCATGGTGGGGAGCTTACGAAAGCGTGCGGCCGGCCGGGATGTGCTCGTTCTCACCAGGGCAAGCCGGCCACGTCGCGAGGTATGGTCCGCTGACAGGCCCGCACCAGGGAGATCACCCCGCTCGTCACGCCGGAGGGCGCGTCATGACCCCATCCGTCATCGTTGCCGGAGCCCGTACCCCGATGGGTCGGCTGCTCGGTTCGCTCAAGGACTTCTCCGCCGCCCAGCTGGGCGGCTTCGCCATCAGGAGCGCCCTTGAACGGGCCAGCGTGCGTCCTGATCAAATACAGTACGTGATCATGGGCCAGGTGCTCACGGCGGGCGCCGGTCAGATCCCGGCCCGTCAGGCTGCGGTCAACGCGGGGATTGGCATGAACGTGCCTGCTTTAACCATCAACAAGGTGTGCCTATCCGGGCTGTCGGCCATCGCGATGGCCGACCAGCTGATCCGCGCAGGTGAGTTCGACATTATCGTGGCCGGGGGGCAGGAG
>JBOHHE010000155.1:0-2541 GCA_050700355.1 Pseudonocardiaceae bacterium | reverse complement strand
GGGCGCGTATGGGTGGAAAAAAGCCTTGAATACTCTGGCTGTCCTCTTCCCAGGACGACTCCCCCTGTGATAGACTAATTGTATTAGCCATTCCGTGGCTTACACGGAAAACGTGACAGGCTCCCCGGCGGCCCAGCTCGACGCCGTCGCCCAGGTGCCCCTGGATCACCCGCCACTGGCTCAGGTCGGACAGCAGGTAGGTGCCCACCGAGCGATCTCCCGCGGCGTGCGCGGCATGCAACCCGCTGATGACATAGCGCTGGGACAGGCCGTGCCGGCCCGCGTCCATGCCTATCCACGCGGCCAGCTGCGCCAGTTGTGCCCATTCGGCGAGCAACCGGTTGGCCACCGCGCTGCTGGTGAACCGGGCTTGGCGCAGCAGCTTGACGACCCAGGTGAGGTGGTGGTGCACGAACCGCAGGTTGTCTTCGATTCCGCCCTCCTTGTTGCCAAGGGTGCGGATCCCGGCGGTGGTGGCAGCCACCGCGTCCACCATGGCGGAGGTGATGGTGATGCTGCGCCGCTCATTGGCCAGCGCGGCGAAGGAGTCACCCCGGATGCCCAGACGCTCGACGTAGCCCCAGGCGGGCGCGGTCAGCGAGGCCCCGCTGACCGCGAGGAAGATACGACGGTCCATCCCGATCGAGCCTCCCGTGTGCTCCAGCCAGTCGTCCAGGACCTCCACCGTACCGGCGGCGCTCCACGGCAGCTCCAGGCCGTGATCGGCGGGCACCCAGAACTCGGCGGGCTGCGCCCGATCCGACCACAACTGGGCCACCGAGACCTCGCGGTCCAGCGCATCGGAGATCAGGTGCGCCACCACGGTGGGCAGCGGCTCCCGGGGCAGCCGGTCCTGGTTCAGCCAGTCCGAGACGGTGCTGCGCGCCACAAAGCCCGACCCCAGCACCCCATTGACCGCCCCGGCCAGCTGGTTCGGTGACCAGCCCAGCTTGGCCAGCAGCATCCCCAGCACCGCATTGCCCCGCTGATCAACCCCCATACCGCTCTCCTAGAACCGAATGAACACAACCGGGCTCTGAGAGTAACCAGCCACCCGGGAGTTGAGCGCCTGTTCCCATGCCGACTTCACGGCCACAGCACAGCAAGTCGACGCGGCGGCGAGTTGATCGGCCCCCAGCTCCGGCGACACCCAAGACCGTCGCTCACCCCATCCTTCCGGCGGGCCGATGTCGGCTCTCCGCCCGCAGCGAGGTGATCTCCTTCCGATCGTGCCTCATCGCTGCTCCACCACCCAGGCGGTGTGGCTCGCATCAGTCTCCCGGCGCTTCCGATTTGGGCCCGGGTTCGTGCGGGGCTCGGCGATGGCGTCAGCCCGCATCTGTCGAAGGGAGTTGCACCATGACCACCTCCACCGGGTCTGCGGTGTCCACAGTCGATCAAGGGCCGACGCCCGTGGACGTTGAGGGCGACGGCTTCCAGCTCGATGTTCGCATCGTCGAGGCCGGTCCCGTGGCTGCGGCGCTGCTGGTCGATACCGACAACGGTTGCGACACCGTGCAGGGCAGCGAGTGCTAGCAGGCACCGCGGTCCGTCTCCGGCTGTGCGGTGCGCCGAAGACGGACCGCGGGGCGCTGACGGCGACGGGAGGGTGGTGATCCTTGGTGAGGGCGCGTGAGTGGTACCGCCACGTCGATGCGGCGTTGTGGCGTGCGAGCGTGAGCACGGGCGAGGTGGTTCCCCGGCCCTGGCCGGACCTCGACCTCGATTCCGACGTCGAGTCGTGGTGTACCTGGATCGAGCGGGTCTGGGCACAAAGTGGGGTGGCGGAGGCGATCGCCGTGGCCAGCCCGGTGCTGGCCAGTCGCGTGACAGCGCTGCGCGATGGGGTGCGGCCGGAGGCCGCTCAGGTGCGGCGCATGGCGCTGTCGCTGGCCCGGTACCTGGTGCGGATGCGAGGGCGGGCGACGCCGTTCGGGCTGTTCGCCGGTGTGGCGGCGATCCGGTTCGGTACCGTCACTGTGAGCCGATGGAGCCAAGCCCACCATCGGTCGGTACGCCCCGACGCCGGGTGGCTGGCCTCGGTGATCGTCCGGCTGGAGTCGAATCCCGCGCTGCGGCGCCGTCTGCGGGTCGTCGTGAATGACCTGGCGGTGGTGCGCGGTAACCGGTTGGTCGTGACCTGGCAGCCGCACGCCGGCGAACTCGGCCGCCAGAGCAGGGTCGAGGTGTCGGTGCGGCGCACCGCAGCGATCCGGATGGTCCTGGACTCGGCCTGTGCACCGATTCGGGTCGGCGACCTGGTCGGCAAACTTGCTGCCGAGTTCCCCCACGCTCAGCGGCAGACGGTGGATGCCATGGTGACCGAACTGGTCGCCGGTGGCGTCCTGATCACCGCTCTACGACCGCCGTTGACCGTGGTCGACGGGCTCGGTCACGTCCTGGAGGCCCTGCAGGACGTGACCGCATCCACAGTGCAGGAGGTCGTCCCGCTGATGGGCGAGCTGCGCGCCATCCATGCTGATCTACAGGCGCCCATCCGCCCGACGAGCCCCCCGATGGAACACCGCCCACAGGCGGTGA
>JBOHHE010000154.1:0-1776 GCA_050700355.1 Pseudonocardiaceae bacterium | reverse complement strand
AGACGGGGCGGGTGACCTACGCCAGGAACATCTATGACGGGACCCTCGACCGCTCCTACGACTACGACGAGGTCGGGCGGCTCAAGAACGCCTACACGGGCGCGGAGGCGAAAGCGCACGTCTCTCTTCCGGGCAGCGCCTGGGGGACGATGGACGGCCCCTACGCGCACGAGTACCGGTACGACCAGTGGGGCAACATCGTGAACCGGTGGGGCCGGGGCGGCGAGAACAACACCTACACGGCCAGCTACGCGGGCAACAAACGGGTCGGGATGGGCTACGACCTGGCGGGCAACCTGACCAACGACGGCGTGCAGACGTTCACCTACGACGCGACGGGGCAGCAGGCTTCGGCTTCGTCCAATGGGCTGGGGATGAGCTAGGACGGCGACCGGCTGCGGTCTCGCAAGACCGAGGGCGGCGTGACGACTTACTACGTCCGCTCGTCGGTGTTGGGCAATCAGGTGGTGGCGGAAGTCGGCGGCGGGGTGTGGTCGAGAGGCTACGTCTACCTCGGCAGCCAACTCTTAGCCATCCAGCAGGGCGGGGTCCGTTGGGTACATCAGGACCCGGTGACGAAGGGGCAGCGGGTGACGGACGCGTCCGGCGGGGTGACAAGCTCTATTGAACTCGACCCGTGGGGCGGGGAGACGGTCGGCCGGTGGAACCTGAACACGGCACAGCCGCCGCGCAAGTACACGACCTACGAGCGGGACTTGAACTCATCGGACGAGGCGATGCACCGGCGGTATAATCGGTGGTGGGCGCGGTTCGACCAGCCTGATCCGTGGGATGGCAGCTACGACCTGCGTGAGCCGCAATCCTTCAACCGTTATGCGTATGTGCGGAATGACCCGGTGAATTTTGTTGACCCGACCGGCTTATACGAAGCGTGCGTTCACGAAGCGATGACGAAGTTCTTGGCGACGCTCTCCGGCAATTATAGCGATCAGGTGGCAGCGACACTAGGCAGATTTGCAGGCGGCGGGAGCGGTGGGGCGGACTCGTTCAGGTACGCTGCCACTAACCCGATCAACTTCATCAGGGGAATCTTCAGGCGAGGACCGTCTGCCGATATTCATTTCGCCAGCGAAGCCAGATTGCAGCGAGAGATCGGACGATTCGACGGATACATTGCTCAAGGAACTCGCCAAGGTTACCAACGCGCCGCCTTTGTGCTGCATTCGATTCAGGACGTACACGGCGCGCATCAAGGCTACTCGCTGCCCCTCGGTCATGCGCGCGATGGCACGAAGCCAGATCGCATCATCGGGGATGCGCGGTTTATGCGCGCCGCCAACGAGTCATTCCAGTTGCTGTCGGGCAATCGGAATGGGACTCTGTCTGCCGGACAGATCAACGATTTGATCAACGCCATCGTCACCGGATGCGGCAGAATGGCTGACAACCTTCAGATTACGCGCCCTGCTCCGACAGGCGGCGGAGGCGGTGGCGGAGGCGGCGACTTCGGCGGAGGCAGAGGCGGCGGAGGGTATCCGTCGTGGTGGTATTCGATGTGGGCATTTGCGGACTGGGTGCGCTCGATTCGCGTGGAAGTGGTCACCGTCCGGGTGATCGAAGACTGATGACAGCTTGCATGTTCGCGGCGACTAAAGTTATGAAGGCAATGCCGGTGCTGCTGTGGCTGGTGATGGTCGCGCCGACGGATGCTTGCGCGCAAAGGTATCGGCACAGATCGGAGGCTGAGATCGCGCGCATGACGCCCGCCCAACGAATCGAAGAGTATGCGGAAGAGTACGTGCGCCATCATTACGA
>JBOHHE010000153.1:0-2273 GCA_050700355.1 Pseudonocardiaceae bacterium | reverse complement strand
CCCGGTGCCGCTCGATCCGTTGCCAACCATCGCTTACGACGGATCGGTCACTTTGATCTCTCCAGAGTTAGCCGGGTTCCGCTCCGATCGGCTTGGCGAATTCCACTGCGGCAACGTGATAAACGAGCCGTTGGACAATTTGATCATCCACGGACTACATTCTACCTGGGTCCGCGAATATTTCGAAGGAATCAATCAGTGCCAGCAAATCTGTCCGTACTTTACATTCTGCGGCGGTGGGCACCCGGCGAACCGATACTTCGAACACGGTCGGCTCGACGGCACCCAAACCAACTACTGCCGTAACAGCAAAATAGCCCTCATGGAAGGAGTGCTCACCAGTGCCTACCGCATCGCTCGTGCTTCGGGATCGAGTACGCCGCAGCGAGATCGGTCTGCGTGTCCTCGCCCATCACAACCCCACGGTTGTTAACGGGAAGTTTGACAACCGTCCCGTATGGGACAACAAGACCGGAGGAGGTGACTTCGACAACCGCCCGACCTGGGACAATTGGAACAAGATATAGCTCATACATACGTCACGCGATTACGACAAGCCCAGCCTCGGACGCAATCACCCTTGCGGCCGAGGCGGCTTGCTGCTCGTCCACCATCGCGCCCCGCAAGGTCAGCAGGCCCCGGGCACCCGCGATCTGCGAGCCACGAAGGTCGCAGCCCTTCGCCTTGCTCGCATCGAACTCTGCGGCGTCGAGCACGCAATCGGAGAAGATCACGTTGGACAGGTCACCGGAGATCATTGCTTCCCGGAACGAGCAGTCATCGAATACCAGCAATCCCTTGACTTTGTCCACTCGGATCACCGTATAGTCGAGCTGACAACCCACCAAATACACGTCGGTAACCTGCTCAAAACCCACCCGCCAGCCAAGACCGCGGCAGCGCAGGAACTCCGTCCGCTGCGCCCGAACCTGCCGCCAGGAGCCATTCGACAGTTCGACATTCTCAAGCCGGACATCGAAGAGCTCCAGCGGCCCGAGCTCACACTGCGCCAGATTCACTCCCGACACCAGGACATGAGAAAGTCGCCCTTCACCGATCGCCCCCGTCCGGTCTGTACCGTCGACCCGTACTTCTTCGGCGTCGAACACACCTTTGAACGTCAACGTCTCCGCCACCAGTTCGTCCACATCGAGCGAAGGACGTTGCACAGTTCGATCATTGGGCAAGTCACGAAACTCCATATGCGGACTCTACTCCAGCGCAGACCCAGGGCAACGTCAAGATGGCTTAGCGTGGAATTATCGTTACTTCAAGCCACAAAATCTACCGGGAGACCACATCAGCGCGGCACCCGGTCACCGAAAGTGTCAATCAGTAACTCAGCGCACCAACCCAACTGCCGAGCTCCCGCCGAGGCCCTCGGCGCACCGCTAACCCATCCCATGATCACCGTTTGTGAAGGAAAACTTGGAAAAATCACGAGTTTTCCTTCACAAACGGTGATCATGAGCCGGGTGGCGCACCCACGAGCCCGGCATCACTCACACCCGACCACACGGTCAGCACCGACGAGAGGCGCAGAAGGCACAAATGCCACTGAGCCCAACCCCACAGCGAGTCCACCCCCAGCGATTACTGCACTGCCTCTAACTCACTGTCACCGCTCTGAACGCTAAGCAACCTTGGCGTTGCCCTGAGCGCAGACCCACGAACTATCGGACCAAGGTTGCCAGGGCAGAGTTGTAGTTGAGGAACCTTGAGTCAGAAGGCGAGGTTTGCTGAGCCCTGGGACTCGATGATTTTCACGGCTACGTGGGCGACCAGGCGGTCGTCGGGGTCGCTCAGGTCGAGATGGGTGATGGCCGCAATGCGCTGGGTCCGGTAGGCGACGGTATTGGTGTGCAGGTGCAGAGTTCGCGCGGCCTGGGTGTGGCTGCCGTGGTATTGCAGGTACACCGACAGCGTGTGCACCAGTTCGGTGCGGTGCTCGGCGTCATAGTCCAGCAATGGGCCGAGCACATCGCGGGCGAACCCCATCAGCTGGCGCATATCGCCGATCGTAAGTAGCAATCGATAGATGCCCAGTTCCTCGTAACGGATTGGCTGTCCGGCCCGCCCAAGGCGTAGCCCCAGGTCGATCGCACGCGCGGCCTGGCGGGCTCCTTTCGGTGCCAGGTCGGGATAATCCAGCTGCTCGCTCACCCCACAGGTGGCGGGCGGACCCCGGGGGTCCAGCCAGCACAGGGCAGCGAGCGCCGCGGCGTCGGGCTTCCCAGGAACGATCATGACGATGGCACCGTCGCGCACGGCTG
>JBOHHE010000152.1:0-13427 GCA_050700355.1 Pseudonocardiaceae bacterium | reverse complement strand
GTACAGGATTAGTGCGCGACAGTACACACTGGTTCGATTCAGACTTCGATCGCTTGGCTACATAAGGCTACCAAACAGCAACAATCAGTGATCTTGGATTGGCCCTGGGCCTACCCCGACCGGAGGCTGCCGTTCCGGGCAGCGCGACGTTACCCGCTGCCCGGAACCTGTCCCACCTTGTGCGAAGTTTCCCCTCGTCTTAGGAAAATGGGGGAGCGAATAGTGATCTTAAAGTTGGCTGCTGTTCCGGATGGGTGACGAGCAAAGGGTCGGGCAAGGTACTCCGCAGGCCCCAGAGCCGGGATGTACGAGTCACCCGAGGTTGCGGCACGGTACTTGGCTGGGTTGCTGTCCCACGTTTCTCCCCCCAGCGTGCGACAGATCCTGGCCGGGCACTGACCCCGAGCCTCGCTACCTGGTGATGCCCGCCCCGGCTCTGGGCGCCGTCTACCTGCGATGCGGACGAGCCTGGGGGTACGGCAACAGTAACCCTGGCTGGTCGGCCTCTTCGCGCCGGCGGCATCGAGCCTGTTCTTGGGGCTGAGCGATGTCTACAGCAGGAACTGGGTGACGGTCGGGATCTAATGACCGATCTGATCGGTAACGCCGTGTTCGCGCTCGGCGCCGTCGCACTGCTCACGACTGCGGCCCTCACCCAGCATCGTCCGCAGCGGTGATCGACCGGCGGCAGTGGGTGGCTGCACTTCGACCGCGACTCGTGAGTCCCGTTGCTGCCGTCGGAGTCGGGGCTGTTTCAGCCAGACAGGGGGTACCGCTGCGCTGCTGTATCTGACAGGTGTCCCTTGGGATCCTCATATGGCCGGGGTAGGAGCCTCGGCTGCTGTGCAAGATGGAGGGACATGACCATGTCGCAAGCCAAGGGAGCGGGGAGCACTTCCGAGCAGCTCGGAGGAGCGAACCAGTTCAACATCACGGGACCCATCGTGATCAGCTACTCCAAGACCAGCTTCGGTGGGGTGCCTCTGTTCTCCTACAAGGATGCAGAACTCGACCTCAACTTCAGCGGCGATGACATCACTCGGCAGGACACCCCGCTGGGCGAGATCGTCACGATCACGCTGGAGAACTTGGTCCCAGTCGACGGCCCCCTTCGTACCTTTACCCTCCTGGTACCGACGATCAGGCTGAGCATGGGCGACCAGGTCTCCTTCGACACCCTGGGCATCGAGACGATCGACAGCTCTGCTGGCTTTGCGCCCCCGACTCCAAGCTCGCTGCTGACCTACCGGTCACACCAGCTCCAGGGCGTCGCGGTGCTCGTCAATTTCTGATGGAGGTCTCCGCGTTCGACGGCCGGTTCGACGTGTCTACCTAGATCCGCCATACGCGCGCCGCGAGGCCTCCGAGTACCTGTTCATCGGGCGATGACCGAGTTGGTGGCGTGCCCAGCGCATCGCCAGGCCGCTCATGGTGTAGGGCCCGGTCGGCCGCCGGGAGCTGGGGGAGGGGCTCGACCGGCGACCGACCGGGGTCTGGGTGGTGGCGAACTCGGGAGCAGGTACAGCGCGGCGCGGTCGACGTCATTCAGCGCGGCCAGGTGCTCGGCGTAGCGGCTTCGGCAAACGGGATTGCTGCCTCGCACCAGCCTCGCCAGTTGCTGGACTTGTCGTCGGCCACCAACAGCGCCAGCTGTCTGGCAGGATCGAAAATGAACAAGATCCTGACTTTCGGTCTCGTCGGTACTGGCAGGTCGCAGCTCCTTCAGGTGGTGCAGTTGACTGCCTTTGATCCGACCACCAGCGGTCGCCCCTCGTCCGGACCGCGACCGTCGATCACGTGTTGGGTTGCCTGTCCGCTGCGGCGATGGGGGAGTGGTGTTGGTGAATTTGGCCGAGTTCGACGCGTTGAGCTTCGACTGCTACGGCACGCTGATCGACTGGGAAGCCGGCATTGCGGCGGTGCTGGGGCCGTGGGCCCGCGAGCACGGCCTCGACCTGGATGACGAGGCGCTGCTCACGGCCTACGCCGAGCATGAGGCCCGCGCGGAGGCCGAGGCCCCGGCTGCGCTCTACCCGCGGATCCTGGCCGGTAGCTTTCACGCGCTCGCCGTCGAGCTTGGCGTAGGGCTGTCGGAGCGGCAGGCGCAGCGTTTGGCGGTGTCGGTGCCGGACTGGCCGGCGTTCCCGGATTCCCCCGGCGCGCTTGTCTCGCTCGCCCAGCGGTACCGGTTGATCATCTTGTCGAACGTGGACCGGGCGTCCTTCGCCGCCAGCAACTCCCGACTCGGAGTCACCTTCGACGCGATCCTCACCGCCGAGAGCATCGGCTCCTACAAACCATCACCGCGCAACTTCACGGCACTGATCCACCGCGCGGCGGAGCTGGGCATCGACAGCGGGCGGTTGCTGCACGTCGCCCAGAGTCTGTTCCATGACCACGTGCCCGCTCAGCGAGCCGGCCTGCGGACCGTCTGGATCAACCGCCGCCACAACCGCCCCGGCTGGGGCGCTACCCCGAACCCGCGCGGCCACGTCAGACCAGACTGGGAGTTCCCGACGATGGCCGCCTTCGCTGAAGCCTGCGCTCACGACAAGCCAAGCACCTCGTGACACCTCTGCCCGCCCAGACTCCTATCCCGGCCGACCTGGTCTACCCGAAACTGGATCCTGTGTTGTGGCCTTGCGGCTACTTTCCTGTCAGATGATGTCCAACATCCGGCTGCACGGGCTGCGTCGATATAGCTGGCCAGGCCGGGAAGTTTCGACAGCTGGCTGGCGAACTGTTCCACGGCAGGCGCATCCGTGCCTTGGCCGCCTTTGTGGATCCACTCGAAGTTGACCGCCCAGCCGGGTCCGGCATCTGGGGTCGCTGTGAGGTAGAACGACCATGGCTGCAGTGTTTTGGTGCCGATCGGGACCTGCGCGGTCATCGCGGGGTGGGCGCCCTGGCCCCAGTACACCCACCCGCCAGGCACCACGGTGCGGGTGTGCTCGTAGAGCGCACGGGCGGCCTGGGCTACCTGATCGTCCTTGTCGGTGAGTGCTCGAAAGAAATCTTCCTCAGTCCATTTCAAGCTGTGGGTGCCAGCATTCGCGCGGACCTTTTTTCCCCAATCGTTGGGTTGAACCACCAGTGTAAACAGTGGTGCTGGTGGCGAGGTCCCGATCCGTACCGCCTGGATGCTTACGGCAAAGAACCGAGTGTGTTCATCGGTTCGTTCATTGAGCCATTCCAGGGCTGCGCGGTGCTCTCCCGAAAGGAGGTCGCCAGCCACAGCACGTTGGCGGGGTCTGTGCCGCCGGCGTAGGTGAGGATCTGGCCGAGGTGGCTATGGTCGCTGGCTTCGAGTTGGTTTTCGACGATTACGCGGTCGCCTGTGGCGGTGTCAATGCCGATGAGGTCAAGGTTGAAGCCGCCGATTGGATGTTCTGCGGCTTCGAGGTTGAGGTCCATACCCACCGCTTCGGACAGAGCTTGTGCGTTGGCAAGCAGCCACGGGGTGAAGTCGTGCGCCTCGGATGGCCATACTTCCCGTGGATTCATGGGCTCAAGTTGGCCGAGAGTGTTGGTCATGGTCATCACCATATGCTTACCCTGCGTGCGGCAACCGCATCGGCAACCACAAGATCAATGGTCACTTGGACGGTATCTCCGTGGTCATATGGACAGTAGCTCGGTGGTCACTTGGACGGTCGCTTTGTGGTCATCTGGCCGGTGACTAGCCGCGTTCGCGCCATTCGGCGAGGTGGGGGCCGTTCGGCACCGAGGGTGGAGTCCTTCTCGCCCCACTGGTGTAGCTCCAGCCCACTAACCGCTCCTCAGTGCCGTGTGCTCCAAGCCATCAGTCGGTTCGCGATCTTTTCCACGTCCGTCTGGGTACCGTCCGCTACGGACACCACCAGCTCCACCACTTCGTCCTGACTCGCATGAGCGCGTTGTCCATTGATGCCCAGGAACACCGCGCATGCTGCCCACGCGAGGCGCTTGTTGCCGTCCACCAAGGCGCGGTTGCAGGCCAGTGAGTGCAACAGGGCGGCGGCCTTGGCGTGCAGCGTGGGGTAGGCGTCGGAGCCGAATACCGTGGCTGCCGGTCGGGCGAGCGCCGACTCCAGCAAGCCGTAGTCGCGGACCTGGACCTGCCCGCAGGCCTGCGTGGCGATGAACAGCAGGTCTTCGAGAGTGAGGTGCCGGGTCACAGGGTGCCAAGGCGCTGGAGTGCTTCGCGGTACTGCTCGACGACCCATTCGGTTTCGCGGGCCACCTCGGCTCGGGCCTGACGACGCTCGACGTACTCACGGACGGCGTCGCGGGCAACGAGTTGCATGGAGCGGTCTTCCCGCTCGGCTTGAGCGCGGAGCGCGGCGCTGTCGGCGTCGTCAAGTCGTAGTGTCATCGCCACACTGGTATGGTATCAGAGTGGTGGCAAACTGGTAGCTACTAGCCCCACGCCCGCCACTCCCCGAGGTGGGGGCGCTCCGCGCCGAGGGTGGAGTCCTTCCCATGCCCGGGATAGAACCACGTCTCGTCCGGAAGTTGGTCGAACACTCGGAACTCCAGGTCGCCCATCAGCGACTGAAAGTCCGTGGGGCTTGTTGTCCGGCCGGGGCCGCCGGGGAAGCCTCGATCGTCCGGGAGATCGTGGACAGGCTGCTCACGCTGGAGTAGTAGTTTTGGTCCACAGCATATCGAACAGTGGGCTAGCGAATGCACGCAATGGAGAACACGATGGGGGACCGGCGCAGCGCGCGCAGGCCAGGCTACGAGGACTACCGTATCTTCCCGGCCAAGTTTCGAAACCAGTGCAGCCGGTGCGACAAGTGGCTCGCGGTGGGCATCGACATCATTGGTAAACCACTGGGTGGCGGCAAGTGGGACATCGTGTGCGTCGCGTGCGGCACGTCCACGCCAGCGGCACCGTGCACAGCAGGTCCACGCTCGCAGCCGACGACGCCATCTCACCAGGTCCCTGGTCCGGAACAGGCGGATAATGCCAGGCGGGCGCCCGCCCCTGTGGGGGCCATCCGGTCGGATTGGTCGACGTTGGTCGAGTACATGCGGTTGTGCGTGATGAAGGAGTCGTTGGTCGCGCCGGTCCCGCTGAGTGCTCGCGACAGCTGGGCCGTGCTGCCGGTATCGGCCGAGACGGTATTGTGCGGCAACGACCTTACTTTGCCACTATTATCGCAGCTCCGAGCGCTGTTTGCCGATCTTGAACCGCTGGAGGCTGTGTTCTACGGCTGGCCAACCGTAGTCGTCCTCGATGATCGCCGTCGGCCGTTCGTGGCTCCGCTGTTCGTCCGCCAACTGGACGAGCCGCTCGGGGAGTTCACCGCGCCGTCGGTGTGGGTCAGTGACGTGCTGCCCCAGGTCAACATGGGCCTGCTGGACATGAATTGGTTCTCGCCGGAGTTGTTGGCCTCAGCGGCAGCAACCATTGCTGGACAGGCATTGGGTTTCGGGCAAGTGGCTACGGTTGTGGCTGCGGCGAACCGTTTGCTTACTGCCCTGGGAGTTCCGCTTTCTGTGCTCGATCCGGCGAATCTGATCGATTTCACGAGCCTGGATGATCCGTGGCGGCCGCAGGAAGTCGGCGTGTTCAACATGGTCATGGCATTCAAGGGCACGCTGGATGCGGCGACACGGAACCTGGCCGACGACCTCCAATGGATGACCAACGCAACCGATTGGCGCAACAGCGCTGCCAGGTTCTTGTTCGAAGACGCCCCGGTGCCCCCGGTATCCCTGGCTGAGTCGCGTGCGATGACCTTGAATGACTCGCAGGAGATCGCTTTGGCGTGGGCGGCGACCGCACCACTCACCGTGATCACGGGTCCGCCAGGAACTGGCAAGAGTCAAACCGTCACCGCCATCATCGCTGATGCATGGCGGCGCGGTGAAACGGTACTGCTGTCGTCGACGAACAACACTCCGGTCGACGATGTGCTCGACAGCAAGGCGTCGGAGGTTGATGAGGCGTTGGTCCTGCGCACGGGTAATGCCGAGAAGCGGCAGCAGTTGAGCGGCCGGCTACGCGCGTTGGTCAATGCAGCGTCGGCCTGCGCGGCTGACCCGGTGGCCTCGTCACTTGCCGAGGCGACCTTGACTCGGCATCAGGCGGCGCATGTGTTGCAGCAATGTGCCGAAGTGGCTCGGGACATGCAGAACGCGGCGGTTCGTCGCGACGAAACGAGGGCGTCGGTGTGGGCCGACGACCCGCAACCACCGGACTCGCTGCGTACCTCGATCCGCTCACGTGCAACGAAAGCGGCCAGGACCCGGTGGCGATGGCTGCGGCGTCGACGTACGGCCAGCCTGCTTGAACTGGCCGGAATCACTAATCCCGCGACCACGGCCCGCCATATCCTTGAGTGGGTCGACGCCGAAGACTCCTTTGATCAGGCCGAGCGACGTTTGGTCGCTTTCCAACAGGCGAACCGTGACGATCCTCTCCATTCTTTCAATGAGGCGAGTGAGCGGTGGCGGACTGTGTCCCGCGCCGCAGTCCGCAATCGAGTTCGGAACGGGTTGGCGGCTGGCGCTGGATCGCTGCTCAGGCTGGCTGACTCGCTGCACGAGTCCGCGCCGCGACGAGATGCGATCGAGCGGGCGATGGTGCACGTCAAGGGATGGGCGACCACTGCGCTGTCAACGCGCCCCAACTTCAACTGCCGGGCAGGAGTAATTGATCTGGTCGTCATCGACGAAGCCAGCCAGTGCAACTTGGCGCAGGTCCTGCCGCTCGCGTATCGAGCAAAACGACTTGTCGTTGTCGGCGACCCACAACAACTAGCGCCCGTGGTCACCGCGAACGCCGAGGAACTACGAGCCCTGGCCACGACCGCTGGCACCAGTCACCAGGCGCTGGCCGCAGCGCATCTGACCTACGGGGAGGACTCGGCTTATACTGCGTTCGCTGCTCGTTTCCACCCCGAGCCGCTACTGCTGGATGAGCACTATCGATGCCACCCGGCGATCATCCGGTACTGCAACCAGCAGTTCTACGACAACAAGCTCAAAGTTCTGACTCGGGTCAGCCGCAATGGCGATCGGGCACGTGGCCTGGAGTGGCACGAGGTCGTCGGTCGCACCGAACCCGGGCCCACCGGTAGTTCGCTCAATCACGCCGAGGCCGACGCGGTCGTCAGCTGGGTGTTGGCATCCGGGCTCGCCCCGGAGTGCATTGGAGTGGTGACTCCGTTCCGCGCCCAGGCCACGAGGATCAGGCAACTACTCAAGCAGCGGGGACATGGCGCCTTCGACGCGGTCCGAGTCGGCACAGCGCACACGTTCCAGGGCGGTGAGCGCGACACCATGGTCTTCTCTACGGTCATCTCCACCGATGCGATGGTCGGCACCGTTGCTTGGCTCGAAGGTGAGCGGAACCTGATCAACGTCGCAGTCAGTCGAGCGCGGCAGCACCTCGTCGTCTTCGGCAACCGGGCCGAGCTACAGCGCAGGGGCTCTGCGACACTGCTCGGCCTTGCCGCGGCCGCCGACGTCCTCGGTAGTCAGCCGGGAGCAGTCGAAACCACGACCACCGGAAAGCTGCATGCCGCGCTGGTGGCGAGAGGCCTGCCGGCATCGTTGGGCGAGACGGACGAGGGTTATCCGCTGGCGATCACCCTCACCGCGATCAACGGCGACCGCATCGACGTCGAGATCGACGAGTTTCCCGACGGCGACCCACGTGGGCGAACCCAACGACAACGGGCAATACGCGACGCCAATGTCGAGCACCTCGGCTGGCGAGTGCTGCGCGTCCCAGGCTGGCAGGCGTATCTTGATTCCGACGCGGTGGCGGCACAAGTGCTGCGCCTTGTGACTTCGTGATCTGTGGGCCAACAACCGCAGTTGTGTGCTGGGTGGACCACTCCGGGTCTGATCCCGGATCCACCGAGCGTATTCCGGTGATCATTTTTGAGATGAGTTGATCTTTGTTCTCGGTTCTGACCGTGTTCGGGCGTGCGGGGGCTGCCGGTTTGTCCGGCTCTTCCACGGTGGTCTCCGGTCGGGGCACTGGGTCGGGCGGTGGTCAGCTCAGGCGGTGCGTCTTGAGGGTCGGTGGATCGCGGTGTGCAGGTTTTCCCAGGCTGGTTGCCAGGGCCAGTGCTCGGGCAGGTGCAGAGTCACGCGCCGGGCGGAGCGGGCCAGCCGGGCGGGGACGTTGATCAGGTGGGTGCGGAGGGTGGCGGTGGCGCGGGCGTGAAACGCCCCGGCCAGCACCCCGGCGGCGCGGGTGAGGTTGTGCGCGATCGCCCACAGCACGGCCCAGGCCGCGTTGGCGGTGAAGCTCCCCGACGGCAGATGCGCCAGAGCGCTGCCCGTGGCGTCGGCGATGACCTGTTCGATGATCGTGTGGCCGCGGTGCTGGCTTTCGGCCGCCAGCATCTCGAATGGGCTGGTGACAAAGACGGCGTGGTGACGCCAGACGTCGAACAGCCCCTGCTGCCCAGCAGCGTTCTTGGGGTGCGGGCGCTTGGCCCGCCGCACGATCAACCGTCCGCTCATCTGCAGCTTCTTCGGTCGGGACGTGAACGCGGTGTAACCGATCTCGGCGACCTCGGCGTCGGAGACCAATTCCCCGGTCTCGGTGTCGACGAACGCGTCCGGGTAGTGAATCGCCGTCCACGCGGTGTCCGGGATCTGGGTGATGGCAGCGTTGACCGAGGGGTTGGAACCGGTGGTCAGCGACACGTGCGCGTTGTAGCGGGCCGCGGTCGCGACCACATCAGCGGTGTAGAACTTCGAGTCAGCGCGCACGACGATCCGCGCCCGGGGGGCGATGGCGTGCACGGTGGTCAACGCCTCAGCCAGAAACCGGGCCGCTCCGCGCACGTCGGCCGCACGGCCTTTGCGCAGCCGGATCGCGACCATCACCGGCCGGGCGATCGGGGTGCAGGGTTTTCTTGCCCTTCAATCGTCCGACCGCAGCGCCCTGCTTGGCGTAGCCGTAGACCTGCCGGTGGGTGGAGTCCAGGTCGACGAACACGACCTCGTCCGCGCCGGGTAGCAGCGGTGTCTGTTCGGTGAGCCGGATCAGTGTCTGGCGCAGCATGGCGTTGAGCTGCCGCACGTGCCCGTGGGTGAACGCCTGCGGGAAGCTACCCAGCGTCGAGGGAGCCCGGATCTCGTCGAATATGACAGTGTTGCCGGCATGCCGCAGCCGGTCGAGGTCCTCGATCGAGTCCGCGCCGGCGACCATCCCGGCCACCACCGACATCACCTTCATACCCGGGTTCGCCCCGGCACTATTGGCCGCATCCCTGATCGTGACGCGCTCGGCGACCAGACCAGGCAAGCCGACCTGCTCCGCCAACACGATCACCGGCACCAGCCCAGCATCAGCAATCAGATTCGGATCATCGAACGCGACATCCACCACAGTCGCGGCATGGGACAATTGCATCTCGCGGGTGCTCCCTCAACCTCGACGATAGATCCCTAGACAGATCTATCGTCCCAGGTAAGGCAGCACCCGCGTCCTCATACCCGGCACATCGCACACAACAGACCGGTGGATCCAGGCTCGTAGACGATCGTTTGTGAGGCGCTTCTCGGTTTGGAGAAGGTGGTCTTGGAACTTGGCGTGGCGGAACTGGTAGGCAGAGCCTGTGGTGCGTAGCAGGCCGAGCCGGTAAGCATCATCCAAGAAGTCCATAATTCGGAGCGGCAGTTTCCGAGAAGTAGCAAGTTGAGATGCGGTCAGTATGTAACTAAGCCATGCACCGCTGCTTAGCAACGCCAGCCCGGCCGCTACTCCGGTCGCCAGTGCCATCAGTCCGCTCACCAACCCAAGCAGCAGCCCCTCTAACAACCCGATCCCTAAGCCAAGTATTAGCACGAACACGAGCCCGACCGTAGCCGTTTGCAGGACTGTCAGTGTGCGGGTTGCCTTATAAGTTGAGCGTGGCGTAGTAGCCCAATCAGTTCTAGTCGGCGTCCCCACCCAGCTGATGAACTGGACGGGAAGCACCATTAATCCAAGCATCAGCCCAACTGCCAGCCCGACTATCAGTCCGGCCACCGGTCCGGCCATCAGTCCAACCGACAACCCGAGCGGTAGCCCGGCTCCCGCCATATACCCCAGACCCGGAGCCAGCCTGCGGGCTAGCAACTTAGTGCGGTTTTTTAGTCGCAGGTCCGCATGTGCTGGTTCATTGATTAGCCAACTTTCGATCTTCGTTCCAACAATAATTTCAAAGCTAATCAAAACCGTCAGCCCGGACAGTGACCCGAATATTAGCCCGAATCTCAACCCGGCGGTCAGCCCATATTCCAGTCCGCCCCCCAGTACACCGACCAGCCCGATCGCCAGTCCGACTATCAGGGCGACTACTGGCCCACCGAGCAGCTTTATATGGCGGGTGGTGAGCGTGTGGCGGGCGAGGTGCCACCAGAGCAGGTCTCGGGTGCCTGATTGATGAAGATGCCGAGCGAGGTAGATCAGCCACTTCCGTACATCCTGGGCGTTCCATGTTCGGCGTGGTCGAAAAGAGTCTATGGAGTTGCGAGAGGCGGGTCGGGTGGCCAGGAGCGCTGGAATGAGCCGATCAAAGAGTTCGGCTTGCATTGCGGTGGGGTTGCGCAGGGCGGCAGAGTTTAACAGTGCCGCAGGATCAGTGCCGGGAGTGATATAGACGGTGCGAAGCAGCCACAATCCTAACGGGGTGGTCAGCACTGTCGCGAGGTGCCCGGCAGTCCCCGCTCGGAGCCGATCGAGTATCTCTTGCCATGAGGGGCTGGTGTCGGGGGGCAAACATGCCGCGAGGTAGTCGGCAGCCTGGTCGGGACTCAGCGGCTCGGGTTCAATGACCGCAGCCGCCGTGAGTACATTATTCGCCTCTCCGATAGCGCTCTCGTATTCCTGGGTACGACTAGTCAGGATCAGTTGATCAGTCTCGGTCAGTGAAGCGTTGAGCGCAGCGATAATCTCGGATTGGCGCGGTCTAGGCAGCTCGTCAAGGCCGTCCAGAATTGGCAGGATCTTGCCCTGCTTGACGAGCGTGTGGGCGACATCGGCGCCAAACGCGCGCAGTGACGGATAGTCTTCGGCCAGCCGGTCGGCGAGCCAGCTGTGCAATTGAGGCTGTTGGGTGGGCTCCCACTGGGATATAGATACCAGCTCAACGCCATCCGGCTCGACTGAGTCCGAAAGGGACTTTGGGATGGACTCCCACCGAGACAGAGACACTAAGACCGGGATGGGCTCATCAGGTTGTCGGGTCGCGATGAGTAGTTCTAGCAGAAGCTGCACCGCAAGCGTGGTTTTTCCCGATCCCGGACCTCCCAGGATCACTAGGCGTCGATGCTTCAACTGCCGGAACGCTGCCGCCAGTGCGTTGATACGGTCTCCGTGTCCATCGAACGACAACGGGCTTGTCATGATGAGCTGAGGATGATCCATCACGGCGCGCTCGGTCAGGTGCCAGCGCACCGGCATCGGGCGACCCAGCGACCATGCCCGCGCCTCCTGAAGCCATTGCTCGGTGACCAGTCCCGCCAGGGTGTCCCGCGCTTGACTGACCTAATCCGCTGTCGGCGCCGGTTCTCCCTGCAACCGGCGTGCCAGCGGGATCGCCAGCGCCGGCAACCCCAGTACCACTGTTACGAGCGCCGCCACGTTCGCGGCGTCCTGAAGCCCGTGCACACGCAGTCGTACGGCAAGGAAGAAGACGCAGCCGGCCAGGACCAGCAGGCCGCCGGTCGCTGCTACTCTTCCGCGTGGGCTCGTCACAGAGCGCATTATCACGAGACAAGAACAACCGGTCCAACACGGCTCAACTCGGGCAAGAGGAGCCAGCCGGTGGATCGTTGCCGGTCGCTTGCAGATCGACTGATGCCTCGGCGGGCTACTCGCTCGGCTCCTCACGAACCACGTACAGCCAGCCTTTTTCCTGCCTCTCGGCAGGTTGGGCAGTGTGGATGATCCACCCGTCGGCAAAACGACGTGGCGGACACTCGAAGCCACGCGCGCCATCAAAATCTGTATCTGTGGCGAACTCCGCTTCGCCGAACTCCACGGGCACGGCGAACGTCGCCCTGCCGAACAGCAGGTCCCCGGTGAACGTCGCCCCGTCGAACCCTGCGCCCTGGCAAACTCCGTTCTGCCGAACTGGGCTCGGCGTCTGCGGCAGGCGGTCAGATCGAGTTGGTGCAGGTGGGCTCCGGTCAGGTCCAGGTCGAGGTTGACCCAGAAGATCTCCATTGCCTTGGGTCGGAGGTGAGCGGCCAGGATGCGCTGGGCGGTCAGCCGGACTTGGAGTTCCTGACGGTGCTGTTCGTAGCGGCTATGCGCTTCCTCAGGGGCGTCCTCACCCGGCGCTTGATCGTCCGGAGGAGTGTAAGGCATCCGCAGATAGGCACAGATCACGTCGACGATGGTCTGCCGCTGGGCCGGGTTGTGCTGTGCGAGGCGTTCCAGCGCGTGCAGGCCGCTTAACCGTACCGGGGCCTTCTCGGCGCCGAGCTGCTCGACCGCCCGGGTGTACAACTCGGTGATGCGTCGCTCAGTGGCATCCTGTGCGGTGGCTCGGTCTACCTCTCGCTGGTGCTCTAACGTCTGCTCGGTGGACAGCTGGCGTCGGGCGGCCAGCAATAGTGTCAGCGCGCCACCAGTAACGACCATGACGCCACCGGCAGTACGTATTAGGTCCAGCTTGACATTGACATCAGCACCGACACCATAACGCCACCACAGCACAGTTGCCTGGGTCGACAGGGGCTGCGCTGGGTGGTGTTCCCGCCGTTTCCATCGACTGATCACACCCGGTACAACGGGCTACAGTCGTCAACATCACGGCTGTACCCACAGTCATGGTTTTACAGGTTGCCTGCCGTCGTTCCAGGCCGACCGGCCGCCGGGAGTCCCGGGGCGCAAGCGGCGATCACGGGAGCGCTTGCGGCTCACCGGCGACCGGCCGGGGCTCAGGGTGGCCAGCGGCTGACCACGGTATTGAGCACATTGAGCGCATCCCCGGACACTCGCTCAGCCACCAGCAGATCACCAGGCACGAGCAGCGAGGACTTGCGGCGCCGGGTGGCGCTGCACGAGTCGGGCGCTCAGAATCCGCTGAGGTAGATCTCGTCACGCCAGTTCTCGGTGTTCCGTACGCCTAACAGCGGCCCGCCGGTGCGAGGCGCTGGAACTGGAAGCCGTGGTGTTTGGCGAGGTCAAGCAGCCGCATCCCCGCCACCACGTCCGGGCTCTCGGTGGTCATGGGGCGGTTCTCCGATCATGCTGGGTTCGGCCGCCCGAGAGCTGCCGGGCCGTGCCTCGGTTCCGGGTCGTGTCGGGCGCAAGGTCGAGATCAAGGGGCAGGTGTACTTGCTGCAGAGGCACTCGATGTAGCTGCGGGACGGCGCCAGCGCCACGTCGGTGGGCCCCCTCACAAGCGTCCGCTTTGCCGGTGGCGTACCAGCGCACCGCCAGGGCGCTCATGGTGTGGGGCCCGGTCGGTCGTCGGGAG
>JBOHHE010000151.1:0-3959 GCA_050700355.1 Pseudonocardiaceae bacterium | reverse complement strand
CGTCGGGGACTCCCTCTTAACCGGCTAATAGTGGTGTTTGGTGAGGTCAGCGACACGCCGTGTCGTGGCGCTTGCCAGCTGAATGTGATCACGGGTGGTACATCTGTTCCTCGTGATCAGAGAAGCTGGTCTTCGGGTTGAGGAACGAGACGGTGGCTGGGCGTTGGCCGGGCCAGCCGCGTCGCGGTTCGGGCTGGTGGATGAGTACCTGGCGCATCTGTGCGATCGGAACTATTCGCCGAAGACGGTGCGTGCCTATGGGTATGACCTGCTGGCGTTCTGCCGGTGGCTGGTTGCCGAGGAGCAGCCGCTGTCCGGGGTGACGACGGAGGTGCTGTTGCGGTTCTTGCGTGCCTGCCGGGAGGCCAAGGTTCCGGGCCGTCCGGGGCCGAACGTGGTCAGGCTGTCTGGTCGTCGGGTGGATCAGTACGCCGCTGCGACGATCAATCGTCGGCTGGCCGCGATTTCGGGCCTGTTCGCGTTCGCCGTGATGCGGGATCCGGATGTGACCAATCCGGTTCCGAAGGGCAGGGAGGCCCGTTGGCGGGTTCCGGGCGAGCGCAGCGGGATGCTTGCGCACGCGGTTCGTCGGCCGAAGAACCGTTCGTCGTTGCGGCTTCGTGAACCCCGCCGCCTGCCTCAGTCGCTGTCGCGATCGGATGCGGCGGAGCTGTTGGCGAGCTTCGGCACGTGGCGGGACCGGGCGATCGCCGGGTTGATGCTGTACTGCGGGCTGCGCTCGGCCGAGGTGTTGGGCCTGGACGTCGTTGATGTCGACATCGGCGGCCGGTGGCTGCGAGTGATCGGCAAGGGAGAGCGAGAGCGCCGTGTCCCGCTGGACGCCGACGTCGCCTCGGTGATCCAGGTGTATCTGCTGGCCGAGCGACCCGAGTCCAGCAGTAGCCGCCTGTTGTTGGTGGCCAAGGGGCCGCATCGGGGTCAGCCGTTGACCACGGCCGGGCTGCGCACGATCTTTCGTTATCACCGTGGCCTCACCGGGATCGCCGGCGGGCATCCGCACGCGCTACGACACACCTTTGGGACTGCCTTGGCCGAGGCGGGAGTCGATCTCGCGGTGATGCAGGCCCTGCTCGGTCACGCTCATGTCGACACCACTGCCCGCTACATCCATCTGGCCCCGGCCCACGTGAAAGCAGAATTCGATGCCGCTCGCGACCGCATCCGCTCCCAGTCCCAGCGCTGATCTGCATGCCGCCTACCTGGACTACCTGCGGCGGAGCAGACGTGGAAACGCCGCCTACTCGTGGGCGGCTCGGGTGTTCTTCCGGCGCTGGCCGGACCCGCGGCGGTGGGCGGCCGAGTCGTTGGAGACCCGCTTGTCGGCGGGATCCTCGACCCGGCCGATCATCACGTTCTTGATGCTGCACCGGGCGTTGCGACCGGGCTATGACTATCTGCTGGAACGCAAGCTTTCCAGCATCTGGCGGGAGATTAAGGACTCCCCGCTGGGGCCAGATCTCGATCGATTCATGACCGCGGCCGCCGACCTCGGATTCACCGAGCGGGTTCGGTTCGCCACTGGCTCCCAGGTGCCGGTCCGGCTGCTGATTCAGACCGGACGAGGACTGGAACGGCTCACGATGGCCGATCTGGCCGAGTTCAGCGCCGCCTGCCAGGAGCGGGAGAAGCGGACCGGCAAGAGCCATAAGCACTATCTGGCGGCAGTGAGCAACACCCAGCGGGTGCTGTTTCATCTCGGCATCGTCGATCAGTTACCCCGCTCCGGCGGCCCGGTCCCGTTCGTCGAACGGCTCGCCGAAGTACGACCACCAATCCGCGAGACGGTGATCGCCTATCTGGAACGCAAGCGAGCGACCTGCCAACCCAAGACGGTGTCGACGATCGCGACCCGGCTCAAGCACTTCGGCGTGTTCCTGGCCGACATCGATCCCGACCTCGCCTCGATCACCGCGCTGGATCGCCGCAAGCACATCGAGCCTTACCTGACCTCGCTGACCGACACGATCAACCCGAAGAACCACGAGCTCATCACCATCGCGGACCGGTCCCGGCGGGTGCTTGCGGTGATGGGGTTTCTCACCGACATCACTGAGTGGGGCTGGCCACAAGCACCACCCCGCAAACTGATGTTCCACGACGATGTCCCCAAACTCCCACACACCTTGCCCCGCTACCTGCCCGTCGACGTCGACCGGCGTCTCACCGAGGTGCTCACCGAACGGCCGGGCAACGAACTGGCCGCGGCAGCCCTGCGGCTGCAACGGGCCTGCGGCCTGCGGATCGGGGAACTGCTCGACCTCGAACTGGACTGCGTCCACGAGGTCCCCAGTCACGGCCATTGGCTAAAGATCCCGCTCGGCAAGCTCGAGACCGAACGAATGATCCCGATCGATGACCAGATCCTCGACCTGATCGATCACATCATCGCCATCCGCTCCCACGGACGACCGATGCCCCACCCCCGCTACCGACGCCCGGCCCAGTTCCTGTTCACCCACCACGGCCGACGACTCTCCCCCAACGCAGTCCGCAACGAACTCGACCGCGCCGCCCAAGCCGCCGGGCTCGACCACATCACCCCGCACCAGCTCCGCCACACCTACGCCACCGCCCTGGTCAACGCCGGCGTCTCGCTCCAAGCGTTGATGGCGCTGCTTGGCCATATGTCGGCCGAGATGAGCCTGCGCTACGGGCGGCTATTCGACACCACCGTCCGCGCCGAATACGAGCGAGCCCTCGACCTGGCCAAACACCAGGCCCGCACTCCCGCCACCGGCCCGATCAGCCTGCCCCTGGCCGACATCACCGGGGGAGCCGACTGGAAGAACACCCCGCTGCTCAAATCACGCCTCGCCGGTGGCTTCTGCCTGCGCGCACCCGCCCAAGGCGCCTGCCCCTACGCCAATATCTGCGAACACTGCCCCAGCTTCCACACCCAACCCAGCTCGCTACCGGTCCTCGCCGCCCAGCGCATCGACGCCGAAGCACTCGCCCGCGACGCCGAACAACGTGGCTGGATCGCCGAAGCCGAACGACACCAGCGGCTCATCACCCGCCTCGACACCCTGATCACCAAGACCCACACAGGATGACCAACGCCAGCACGCTCAATCGCGTCGAACGCGCCTGCGCCCAACTCCACCAAGCCAGCCAACCAGTGACCTTCACCGCCGTCGCCACCCACACCGGTCTGGGCCGCACCACCCTTTACCGCGACCCGACCCTGCGCGCGGTCATCGACCAGCACCGGCACCGTTCCACCACCAGCGGCACCTTCGCCGTCCTCACCGACGAGATTGCCACCCTCCACACCGCGCTCGATGCCCTCGCCGCCCGAGTCCGCCGCCACGAAGAACAACTCCGACGACTGCAGTCACAATAAGGCTGAAAGCGTTAACCGGCCAATAACAGAAACCCAAGACCATTAGCCGGATAATCCTATGATAACGCACTGGCGGAATCCGTCAACGGTCTCTACAAGACCGAGCTCATCAACCGTAAAGGGCCGTGGCGCACGCTAGACGACGTCGAGCTCGCGACGTTCGAATGGGTGGACTGGTACAACCATCGGCGCATCCACACCGCCTGCGACAACATTCCACCGATCGAGTACGAAGCCGCCTTCCATATGAAGAACGAACCTGCTAACATGGTGGAAGTGTAAGCAACCCGGTCTCTATCGTAACCGGAACGGTTCATACATACATTATCGCGACCGTTTACTTTCTCGGCGCCAACAAGTTTCATCGGCCGAGCGAAGGCCATCGCCAAGCTCGCCGATGGAACCATGAGGCTAACCACTTATCAGGAGGATACCGTGAATTCAACCACTTATCAGGTCGAGAATCAGTGGGGCGGCGCGAACGCTCCCTGGAACCAGGGCGGGATTTTTGTCATCGGCGGTCGTCCGGACCAGAATGTCGTCGCCCTGGACGTCACGTCCAGCGACGGTGGCAAGAATCTGACCGGCACAATGA
>JBOHHE010000150.1:0-6637 GCA_050700355.1 Pseudonocardiaceae bacterium | reverse complement strand
CGCGTGTATATGGTGCACAAAACTGAAGCTCACTATGAGCACATGCGCCGATAGGGCGCCGGGGTGCTCACCGAGAGAGGTGCACGGGACCGGCTCTGGCCTGTCGCCAGCCGTCAGCGCGGCTACTTCACCGCCACCCAAACTCTTCAGGTTGGCTACTCATACCAGGTCCAGCGCTTCCACAAGCAACGGGGCAATGGGACGCAGATCGACCGGGGCGTCTACCGTTTTTGTGAGTACCTGGACCTCCCAAGCCAGGCCAAAACACTGATCACTTCGTGTGCTGGTCACTCTGGAGCCGTGGACGTGCCATCGTCTCCCACACCAGCGCGCTCACGGTTCATGGCCTCGGCATTGCGAACCCCGCAGAGATCCATTTGACCCGCTGCGTGCTGTCGTCGAGACGACCGCATCAGGGGCGACCAGGACGTCGTCGACGCTGCGGTTACCGAGCTTCTCGACCGGGGAGCAGTGAAGCGCCGACGCCTGCTACACGCGGCGTCAAACGGTGACTAACCATGACCCACTTACCGGACTGCGATAGCTCCATCAGCAGTGAATAGTGCGGGACCCAACCGGAATCGAGCAGGACGGGTCCGATGTACATCAGAGCGCGACACGGTGTGCATGGAATGCGGACACGCCGGGGTTAGAAGAACTCCACCGGGACGTAGGTGCCCCATACGTCGCGTAGCGCGTGGCATACCTCGCCTACTGTGGCCTGCGTGGCAAGTGCGGTCTTCATCGGGTACAGCACGTTGTGCTCCGACCCGGACCCCTCGGCGGCTTTGCGCAGGTCGTCCAATGTGCGCTTGACGTCGGAGGCCGAGCGTGACGAGCGCAGGGCGGCGAGGCGTTGCCGGGCGCTGTCCTCGATCGTCGGGTCCACCCGCAGGGGCTGGTAGGGGTCCTCGACATCCTGGCGGTAGCGGTTGAGGCCAACCACTACCCGCTCGCCAGAGTCGATCTCCTTGGCGGTGTCGTAGGCGGTCCGCTCGATCTCGGACTTCTGGAAGCCCTGTTCGATAGCGTGCACCGCGCCGCCCAGGGAGTCCACCTTCTCGATCAGCGCCATCGCGGCGTCCTCAACCTCGTCGGTCATCGCCTCCACCGCGTAGGACCCGGCGAAGGGATCCACTGTGGATGTCAAGTCGGTCTCGTAGGCCAGCACCTGCTGGGTGCGCAGTGCCAGCCGGGCGGCCTTCTCGGTGGGTAGGGCGATCGCCTCGTCGTAGGAGTTCGTGTGCAGCGACTGGGTGCCGCCGAAGATCGCGGCAATCGCCTGCACCGTCACTCGGACCATGTTGACCTCGGGCTGCTGCGCGGTGAGCTGCACCCCGGCGGTCTGGGTGTGGAACCGCAACATCAGTGATTTGGGGTTCTGCGCGCCGAAGCGTTCTTTCATCATCCGGGCCCAGATCCGCCGGGCGGCGCGGAATTTCGCGACCTCCTCCAGCAGCGTGGTGCGGGAGACGAAGAAGAACGACAGCCGCGGCGCGAACTCGTCGACGGCCATCCCGGCGTCCAGCGCAGCCTGCACGTACTGCGCCCCGTTGGCCAGCGTGAAGCCGATCTCCTGGGCGGGGTTCGCGCCCGCCTCCGCCATGTGGTAACCGGAGATCGAAATGGTGTTCCACCGCGGGATCTCGGCCTGGCAATAGGCGAAGATGTCCGCGGTGAGCCGCAGGGAATGCGCGGGCGGGTAAATATAAGTACCCCGGGCGATGTATTCCTTGAGCACGTCGTTCTGGATCGTCCCGGTCAGTTTCGAACCTGGCACGCCCTGTTCTTCACCCACCAATTGGTAGAGCAGCAGCAGCAGGCCGGCGGGCGCGTTGATGGTCATCGAGGTGGACACCTCGCCCAGCGGGATCGCGTCGAACAACGTCCGCATGTCCTCGATCGAGTCGATCGCCACCCCGACCTTGCCGATCTCACCGTGCGCGATGGGCTCGTCGGAGTCGTAGCCCATCTGGGTCGGCAGATCGAAGGCCACCGAAAGACCGGTCTGGCCCGCCTTCAGGAGCTGGTGGTAGCGGGCGTTGGACTCCAGCGCGGTGCCGAACCCGGCGTACTGGCGCATCGTCCAGGGACGCTGGGTGTACATCGTGGGGTACACCCCCCGGGTGAACGGAAAGGCGCCGGGCTCGCCGAGCCGTTCGGCCAACCCGTCGACGACATCGTCGGGGTGGTACACGGGTTTGACCGGGAAACCCGACTCGGCCTGCGCGGTCCCCGGTTCCTGACTCATCGCACGTCCTCCTTCACCTCGCCCGCCCGTCTGTATGACATACCCCAGCTCCGGCCACAACGCGGGCATCATGTGGCGGTGACCTCAGCCGGTCGCCCGGTCGGTGGCGGGGCGCGGCCGGCTCGGCGGGGCCGTTGCCGGGTTCGAGCCGGGAAGCTGAACGCCGCCACCGCCTAGGCTGCTGCGCTGTGACGACCGATGCTGTGACCACCGACCCGGCGCAGGCCGCGCGGCAAGCCGCGGACCTACTCGCCGAGCGCACCGGAGTGCCCGCGCACGATGTCGCGGTGGTGTTGGGTTCGGGCTGGCGCCCCGCAGCCGACGCGTTGGCAGATGCCACCGTCGAGATCCCGTTCGTAGAGCTACCCGGTTTCGCCGTGCCGGAGGTACCGGGGCACCCGGGTATGGTCCGCTCGGTGGAGCTGGCCGGGCGTCGGGTGCTGGTCCTGCTTGGGCGTATCCACGGCTACGAGGGGCATCCGATCACCCAGGTCGTCCACGGAGTACGTACCGCCTGCGCGGCGGGGGTGCGCGCCGTGGTGCTCACCAACGCCGCAGGCGGTATCGCCGAAGGACTCCAGGTCGGCCAGCCAGTGCTGATCTGCGACCACCTCAACCTCACCGCGAGCTCTCCGCTGGTGGGCCCACGGTTCGTCGACCTCACCGACGTCTACTCCCCCCGGCTGCGCTCACTGGCCAGGGAGATCGACCCGAGCCTGGCCGAAGGGGTCTACGCGGGGCTGCCCGGCCCGCATTTCGAGACCCCGGCGGAGATCCGCATGCTGCGCACCCTGGGTGCCGATCTGGTCGGCATGTCCACCGTGCTGGAGGCCATCGCGGTACGCGCCGAGGGCGTCGAGGTGCTGGGGATCTCTCTGGTCACCAACCTCGCCGCAGGCCTGACCGGGGCACCGCTGAACCACCTGGAGGTGATGGCAGCCGGGCTGACGGCGACTGAACGAATGGGCGCATTGCTGCGGGAGACGGTGAGCCGGGCGTGACCGCCGGGCTGACCCCGGCGCTCTGGAACGCCGCGATGCGGTGGATCGCCGACGACATCGATGCCAGTGACCGGGCCGAGCTGCTGATACTCGCCTCCGCACTCGCCGGGGACACCGCCGCAGCGGACGACCTGGCGACCGAGAAAGCGCTCGCCCTGCGTGGGGCCGTCTCCGCAGCGCTGCGCGCGGGGCGGGACAGCGCATGACACAGGCATCGGTGAGCGTCGAACACCTGGAGGCATTGCTGTCGACCGAGGGTCGTGCGCTGCTGGACCGGCTTTCCCGTGCGGATCCGGCGGCTCTGGACTCGATGCGACTCGGTACCGCTCTGCGCACCCGGTACCGGCCTGAGCTGGTGGCGGCCGCGCTGAGCCAGCAGGAGCTGCGCCATGCGGCGGCGAGCAAGTTCAGCCGAGCCGGCCAGATGTTCTTCACCCGGCCCGGCCTGGAGCAGGCGTCCGCCGAATCGATCTCCCGCCACCGGGCACCCCGGTTCGCCGGCCGCGCCCGGCTGGCTGATCTGTGCACCGGAATCGGCGGTGACCTGATCGCGCTGGCCGAGGACCACGAGACGCTGGCGGTGGATCTCGATGAGGTTCACCTGCGGATGGCGATGCTCAACGCGGAGGCCTACGGCAGCACCGTACGCGGTGTGCACGCCGATGTGCGGACGGTGGACCTAACCGGAATCGACGGGGTGTTCGTCGACCCGGCCCGGCGCCTGGGCGAGCGGCGGCTGCGCCCGGGCCAGAGCGAGCCGCCCCTGGAGTGGTGCCTCGCCCTGGGTGCGGTCGTGCCTGCGGTGGGCATCAAGCTGGCGCCCGGGCTGGCCCGCGACGCCGTACCCGCAGGTTGGGAGCTGGAGTTCATCGCTGACCGGCGCGCCCTGAAAGAGGGCGTCGCATGGTCACCCGCGCTGGCCACCGCCACCCGCCGGGCCACGATCCTGCCCGGTGAGCACACCCTGACGCCCAGCGCGGGTCCCCCGGTGCCCGCAGGCCCGCCCGGGAAGTTCCTGCTCGACCCCAATCCAGCGGTCACCCGCGCCGGGCTGGTCGAGGAGCTGGCCAGGGACACCGGCTGCTGGAAGATCGACGACCAGATCGCCTTCCTGTCCACCGATCACCCGGTGCGCACCCCGTTCGCCCGAACCCTTCGAGTAATCGAGTCCGCCCCGTGGAAGGAGCGGCTGCTCTCCACCCGGCTGCGCGCGCTGGATATCGGTTCGGTCGACATCCGCCGTCGTGGCCTCGCGGGCAACGTAGAGGAGTTACACCGCAAGCTGAAACTGACCGGAACCCGACGTGCCACCCTCGTCATGACCCGCATGCTCGACCAACCATGGAGCCTGGTGTGCCTGGACCTCAACGACGCGGAACACTGGTGATCGTCTCGGTGGTGCAGTCTCAGGCCGAGTGATGGCGTAGCCGCGCGGGCGCACTGTCCGCGCTCGGCCCGATCGGGACGTGCCGAGTCGCCGCGGCGAGTCCGAACGAGGGCATGTTCACGTAGATGCACTCGTGCCGTCCGGGCATCACCTCGTAGGTCTCATGCCAGACGCCGACAGCACCGCTGGCCTTGATCCGACGATTGAACTCGCGCCACGCAGCCGCATGGGGCGCCTGCGAGTCGGACGCGAAGGCGACCAGGTCCTCGGTGCTGCGCCAGTACTGCGACACCATGACGGTGCGCCCGCCGAACCACAGGTGGTAACCGAGCATCCCGGATCCCGGATCAGCGGCCAACTGCCGCAGCATTCGGGGCATCGCGGTGAACACCGGCCACCACTTGTCGACCCGCCACCATCGGTTGAACCGCATCCCGATCAGGAACACCACCGCGCCCTGAGGATCTATCTCGGCCGTGTACCGGCCCGCCGCCACCTGCGCCATCGTCGATGACCTCCCTCGACAGTGTTTCACAACACTGTTATAAAACACTGTTGCGATATGCTCGTCAAGTGCCTCGACCGAAGCTGCACGACGACGCTCTGCGGGTCCGGCTGCTGGACATCGCGGGCGGAATGGTCACCTCTGGGGGACCGAACTCACTGAGTCTACGCAAGCTCGCCGCCGAGGCGGGGACCTCGACCACGGCGGTGTACTCGCTGTTCGGAGGCAAGGCGGAGGTGTTGCGCGCGCTGTTCGTCGAGGCTTTCACCAGGTTCGGCGCGCATCAGAGCGCGGTGGCGCCCTCCGAGGACCCGCTCGCCGATATCCTCGCGCTCGGGCGCGCTTACCGCGCCAGCGCCATCACCGACCCGCACCTGTACGCGGTGATGTTCGGCTCACCAGCGCCCGGATTCGATCCCACCTCCAAGGACTGGGAACACGCTGAGGTCACCTTCGCCCCACTGCTCGACGCGGTCCGCAGGGCAGTTGCGGCGGGTTTGCTGCGCGACGTCGACCCCGGCATCATCGCCACCGCGCTGTGGGCGAATGTGCACGGGCTGGTGTCGCTGGAGCTCGGCAGAGCGCTACCACCCCAGGCCGGAGCCCCCGCCGACGTGTTCGACGTCGCTATTCGTGCCAACCTCAACGGCTGGCGGACGAACCGCTGACCGTCGACGGTGGCGTCCCGGGTGTGGGACGTCACCAGGTGAGGTGTCCTGAGCTTTCCGGATAGGGAATCCAAGAGGATCGTCATCGGGTAGGTCGGTGGTCCTTGAGATAGCTGGGTAACTCAGAGGCACGCAAGCGGTGACCTGTGAGCTGGCGGTCGATGCTGCTGGCCGTGCCCCAACGATCTGAGGCAAGCCCGGCGGCGAATTTCAGGACCGCAGAGCGGAGCCCGGCCAACCCGCTTTCGGTCAGCACCTTCATTCCGGGGGGCGCGGCAGCGTCAGGGGCAAGGCGGTGAGCCCGGTGCACCATCACCGGGATGGCGCGTGCTGTGGGATCGTAGCGCTCCCGGAACCAGTTCATCGAGCCGGAGAGCTGGTTGGCGTCGCCCTTGTGGATCACTTGGGACTTCGCTCCACTCTTGGCCTCGATCACCCAGAAGTCCTGGTTTCCCAGTGCCCAAAGCACATCCGGTCCTTCACCGAGGTCTTGCTCCGATCGCTGTCCTAACAAGACCGATGTGGTCGGCGAGCCTGGCGAGAGCGTCCTCATGGGCGTCGGTGCGCTCACGATCGAACACGAGGTCGTCGGTGATGGCCCGGAAAGCCAGCCGCAGCTCGGCGGGCGTGTGGTAGCGCGAGGATAAGAAGTCAGCAGACCGCTGAGCCTGCCCCCCCCCCCGATAGTGAGAGTGGTTGGTATGGCCGCAATTAAACAAGATCAGATCCAGGACAGGCGATCGGCAAATGTTCGAAATCGTACGGAAATTCTCCACCCCTGATGTACTGCTCGAATGCGCTGAAGGTCAGCGCCGGCGTTTCGCG
>JBOHHE010000149.1:0-18644 GCA_050700355.1 Pseudonocardiaceae bacterium | reverse complement strand
GCCTTTCTGAGCCGACTGGTACTGGCTCGAACTCAAGGCTCCGGTGCGGACATACGCATACGGTGGGGCACAGGCAGATGAGTGCCGATCGGGTTGACGAGGATGTGGAACCGGTCGCGACACACGGGATGTCCGCTGAACCCGGCAGCACGGAGGCTGCCTGCTGCGGCCGACATCGCGGGCTTGGTTCCCACCTGTTCCTGCCAGACCAGACCGGGCGCGGCGAAAGAACCGGACTGCGGGAAGCAGTAGGCGCCGGCGGTCACGGAAATCTCCATCTCGGCCACCCCTCCCCGAATCGGCCCCGGCCACTGAGCGGGGCAATCTGTCCTGGTCAGCCGCAGATCACGGCTGCCTTATGGAGACTAGAACTCATCGCTGGCGGTCTGCAACCGATTTTCGAACATTCAGCGGCGACTTCGCGACCAGGCACTCCCCGGGGACCAGGCCGGAGAGAAACCTGCTGCGCTGCCGGGAGCCTCGTCCACCCGCACTGCGGGACAGTGCCCAGGACAGCGCCAGCCATCGGCGCGCGCGGGTGACCCCGACGTAGAGCAACCGGCGCTCCTCTTCCAGCGCCGCCTGGTTGCCCTCGGCGTACTGGATCGGCAACGTCCCGTCGACGAGCCCGACCAGGAACACCGCGTCCCATTCCAGGCCTTTCGCCGAATGCAGGGAAGCCAGCGTGACGCCCTGCACGGCGGGTGGGTGCGCGGCGGCGGCGCGGACGTCGAGTTCGGCAACGAACCGGCGCAGGTCGGTATCGGGCAGGTCGGCGACGAGGTCGTCGGCCAGCTCGGCAAGCGCTCGCAGCGACTCCCACCGCGACCGCGCCGCGCTGCCACCGGGTGGCTGAGCGGTGAGCCCATGAGCGACGAGGATCTGGCGGACTAACGCCCCCAACTCCCCCCCCGAGCCCATCGAGCCGGCAGCGGCCCGTAGCGCACGGACCGCGGCGCGGACCTCCGGCCGATGGAAGAACCGTTCCCCGCCACGGACCTGGAAGGCGATTCCATGGAAGTCCAGAGCCTGCTCATAGGCTTGCGACTGGGCGTTCACCCGGTACAGCACCGCAATCTCGGCCGCCGTCACCCCCTGCGCCAGCAACTTCCCGATCGCTACGGCTACCGCCTCGGCCTCAGCGGGTTCGTCCTCGTGCTCCTCGAACGACGGCTGCGGGCCAGGGGGCTGCTGTCCGGTCAGCTCCAGCCGCGCACCCGCCGGGCGCCGCCGCGCGGCCGAAACCACCCGGTTGGCCAAGGAGACGATCTGCGGCGTGGAGCGGTAGTCCCGGGTCAACCGCACAGTTCTCGCGTCGGGAAAGCGCCGGGTGAATCCGAGCAGGAACCGGGGATCGGCGCCCGCAAAAGAGTAGATGGTCTGATTCACGTCACCGACCACGGTGAGGTCGTCGCGGGCACCCAGCCAGGCGTCGAGCACCCGCTGCTGAAGTGGCGTGATGTCCTGGTACTCATCGACGACGAAGCACCGGTAACGGTCCTGGAACTCCTGTGCCACGGCCGAGTTCTCCTCCAGAGCCGCCGCGGTGTGCAGCAACAGGTCGTCGAAGTCGAGCATCCGGCCGCGGTTCTTGAGTTCCTCATATCCGGCGTAGATCGAAGCGATCCGCGCGGCGGGCACGGAGGTGATTCGGTGCGCCGCGGCTGCCGCGGCGGGATAGTCCTCGGCGGGAATCAGGCTGCTCTTGGCCCACTCGATCTCACCGGCGAGATCGCGAAGATCGTCAGCACCGGTGCCCGCGGCCACCCGCTGCGCGGCCTGGCCGACCAGTCGCAGTTTGTGCTCCAGCAGCGGCCACGGTGCACCCCCCACCACCTGCGGCCAGAAGTAGCGCAGCTGACGAAGCGCCGCGGCGTGGAACGTGCGGCCCTGCACCCCGGCGGCTCCTTTTCCAGGACCGCTGCCGTCGATCCCGAGCTCCCGCAGTCGTGTCCGCAGCTCCCCCGCGGCGCGGGCGGTGAAGGTGACCGCCAGGACCTGCCCGGGGGCGACGTGGCCGGTGTGCACGAGGTGGGCGATCCGCCGGGTGATCGTGCGAGTCTTCCCGGTACCCGCGCCGGCCAGCACACAGACCGGCCCCCGGGGGGCACACACCGCCGCGCGCTGCTCCTCGTCGAGCCCTTCAACGGGATCAGTGGTGTGCTCAGATGCTCGGTTGCCCACGCGCGGCATCCTCGCAGACCGGGCTGACGCCGCAGCGTTTCTCGTTACGCCCTTCGAACTGCGACGTGTCATGACGATACGTAGGGTAACCGCATGAGCACCCACGTGGAGCAGTCGCCCGGGTCGCTGCGGGAGCGGCTGACCGGCCTGTCGGAGCCTGGCCGGACCAGTGTTCTCCTCGAACTCGTCCGCGCTGAGATAGCAGCCGTCACGGGTGCGAAAGAACCCCGCGCGATCGAGACGAATTTCCCATGGCGCCGGCTGGGGATTTACCGGGAATTCGCCTCAGATCTGCGAGAACGTCTCTCGAACGCCACCGGCCTGCGGATACCGGCCACCATCTTTTTCGACTATCCGACACCTGCCGTGCTCGTCGAACACCTACGTGCCGAGCTGCTGAGCGAGCCGGCCGGGATTCTGCTGCCTGCCCCGGAACGGATCAGCGCGGACGATGACCCGATCGCCATTGTCGGCATGGCCTGTCGATTCCCGGGAAACGTCCGCTCCCCCGAGGAACTGTGGCAGCTCACGGCTGAAGGCATGGATGCGATCTCCGCCTTTCCGGAGGATCGCGGGTGGGAGGTCGAGACGCTGTACGACCCTGACGCCGGGCGGCCGAGCACCACATATTCGCGCGGCGGTGGATTCCTGCACGATGTGGACCAGTTCGACGCCGGATTTTTCGGGATCAGCCCCCGTGAGGCGACCGCGCTGGACCCACAACAACGATTGTTGCTGGAGACCTCGTGGGAAGCCTTAGAGCGCGCCGGAATCGATCCGCTCTCCCTCACGGGGAGTAAGACCGGAGTCTATGTCGGTATCGCCTATCAGGATTACGGCCCTCGCTGGCACGAACCACCCAAGGGCTACGAGGGCCATCTCCTCATGGGCAGCCTCACCAGCGCCGCGTCGGGGCGCATTTCCTATACGTGGGGGTTGGAGGGCCCGGCCATCACGGTCGATACCGCATGCTCGTCGTCGCTGGTCGCCCTGCATCTCGCGGCCCAGGCATTGCGCGGTAGGGAGTGCTCACTCGCATTGGCGGGCGGCGCGACCGTCATGGCCACTCCGGGTGTCTTCCTCGAGTTCAGCCGCAAGCGCGGCCTGGCCCCGGACGGACGCTGCAAATCCTTCTCGGCGGACGCGGACGGCACCGGCTGGGGCGAAGGTGCGGGAATGCTCGTCCTGGAGCGGCTCTCCGATGCCCGCCGAAAAGGTCACCGCGTCCTCGCGCTGATCCGGGGCTCGGCACTCAACCAGGATGGCGCGAGCAACGGCCTGACCGCTCCGAACGGTCTCGCCCAGCAGCGGGTGATCCGGCAAGCGTTGGCGAACGCCGGACTTTCCCCTGACGAGATCGACGCGGTCGAGGCCCACGGCACCGGCACGGCGCTCGGCGACCCGATCGAGGCGCAGGCGCTGATCGCCACGTATGGGCAGTCCCGGCCGGAGGATCGGCCGCTGTGGGTGGGGTCATTGAAGTCGAACATCGGTCACAGCCAAGCCGCGGCAGTCGTGGGCGGTGTCATCAAGATGGTGCTGGCGATGCAGCACGGTGTCCTGCCCAAGACCCTGCACGTCACCGAGCCGTCTCCACACGTGGACTGGTCGGCGGGTGCGGTGTCCCTGCTCACCGAGCAGAGACCATGGCCCCGGACCGATCGTCCCCGGCGGGCGGGGATCTCCGCATTCGGGGTGAGCGGTACCAACGGTCATGTGATCCTCGAACAGGCCCCGCTCCGCAGCGCCCCAGTCCCCATGGACAGTCCCGAGGCAGGCGCAGCGGCCGATACCGCCGATGCGGTGGTCCTGCCCTGGGTGCTCTCGGGCCTGGACACGGCCGCGCTGCGCGGCCAGGCCGATCGACTTCGCGTCCACCTGAGCGCGCACCCCGAGCTGAGACCGGTGGACATCGGGTACTCGCTGGCCGGCAAAACCCGGTTCAAGCACCGAGCGGTGCTGGTCGCCACCGAGCGGGCGGCTTTCCTGCGCGGGTTGGACGCGCTGGCCGGTGACGGCACAGCCCCCGGGCTCGTCAGCGGCACGGGGCAGGGCGGCGCCAAGGTCGCGTTCCTTTTCGCCGGACAGGGCAGTCAACGGCCGGGTATGGGCCGCGAGCTTTACGAAACGTTTCCGGTGTTCACTCGCGCCTGGGACAATATCTGTGCCCGATTGGACACCCACCTGGATCGGTCGCTGCGCAGCGTGGCATGGGCGCCCGGCGGCTCAGCCGAGGCCGAGCTGCTGAGCCAGACGGTCTATACGCAGGGCGCGCTCTTCGCCTTCGAGGTATCCCTCTTTCGACTGCTCGAAGAATGGGGTGTCGTCCCGGATCTGCTGCTCGGGCACTCGATCGGTGAGCTGGCCGCCGCACACGTGGCCGGCGTGTTCGGTATAGACGATGCGTGCACCCTTGTTGCCGCCCGTGGTCGGCTGATGCAGGCATGCCGACCCGACGGGGCCATGGTGGCGATCCGAGCGGGTGCGGACGAGGTCCGAGCCCGATTAGCCACCCTACTCCAGGATCAGGACGCTGAGGTGGGAGTCGCCCTGGTGAACGGTCCCCGAGCGACGGTGATCGCAGGCGACGAGACCACCGTAATGCGGCTGGCCGCACACTGGGAGGCAGCGGGCGGTAAGACCAGGCGGCTGCCGGTCAGCCATGCATTTCACTCCCCGCACATGGACGCCATGCTGGACCAGTTCCGGCAGGTCGCCGAAACTCTGTCATTTCAAGCCCCGACCGTGCCGATCGTTTCGAACCTCACCGGTGCAATCGCCACCGCAGGAGAATTGTGCTCACCCGATTACTGGGTCCGGCACGTGCGCGAGACGGTCCGGTTCCTCGACGGCATGCGCAGGCTGGAAACCGAAGGTGTCACCGCATTCCTTGAGGTGGGTCCCGACGCGACGCTGACCGCGATGGGGCGGGATTGCTTGAGCGAACAGCTCAGCGAGGATGCCGTGCTGGTGCCTGCGCTGCGGGCCGGCCGTCCGGAGGCCTCCAGCCTGACCACCGCTTTGGCGACCCTGCACGTCAGAGGCGTCCCCGTCGAATGGCGGGAGTTCTTCCATGATCGTGAGGTTCGCCCGGTCGAGCTGCCCACCTACGCCTTTCAGCGCCAGCGATACTGGTTGGACGCGCCACAACTGGTAGCGGGTCGCGAACGCCTCGTGGACGATCTCGCCCCGTGGCGGTACCGGGTGGCCTGGAAATTGACCGTCGATCCAGCGGCTGCGCCCACCGGTACATGGCTGGTGGTGGCGGGGAACTCGAACGCGGACCATGAGCTGGCTGCCGCGCTCACCACGGGGCTGGGCGGTCAAGGTGTCCGAGTGGTCCCCGTCATGCTCGAGGATGCTGAGCTCGACCGGAGCCAGCTCGGCGCCCGGTTGGAGAAGGTACTCGCGGAGGGCATCGTCCTGGACGGAGTGCTCTCGCTGCTCGCTCTCGACGAGACCCCGCACGAGATCCGGGCCGGGCTGACCAGAGGAGTCGTCCGCACCGTCGCGCTGGCGCAGGCCTGGGCCGAGGTGGGAGCAGCCGCACCGCTGTGGTGCGCCACCCGCAGCGCCGTCTCGATCGGAGACTCCGACCCCCTGCGCAGCCCCAGCCAGTCCATGGTGTGGGGGCTGGGCCGCGGTATCGGCCTCGAGCACCCCCGATCCTGGGGCGGTCTGGTCGACCTTCCCGATGTGCTGGACGAGCCGGCGCTGCGGCGGATCTGCGGCGCGCTGGCCGGCCTGGCCGGTGAGGACCAACTGGCCGTGCGGGACAGCGGTGTGTTCGTCCGCCGCATCGTCCGTGCCGATCACCCGGCACCGCAGCCATGGCGATCCAGCGGTACCGCCCTCATCACGGGTGGCACGGGGGCACTGGGCGCGCACGCGGCCCGATGGCTGGCCCGTCACGGCATCGAGCATCTCGTTCTCGTCAGTCGCCGTGGGTTGGCGGCCTCCGGCGCGGTCGAGCTCAACGACGAGCTGACCGCGCTCGGTGTGGACGTCACGATCGCCGGCTGCGACGTGGCCGACCGGGAGAGCCTGAGCCGGCTGATCACCTCACTCCCCGCCGATCGACCGCTGACCACCGTGGTACATACCGCCGGGATGAGCGGGCGGTTCGCCGGGCTGACCGAGGTGAGCCCGGCCGAGTTCGCCGATGTGATCGCCGCCAAGGTGGCAGGTGCCCTGCACCTGGACTCCCTGTTGGAGGACCATCCGCTCGAGGCCTTCGTCCTGATGTCCTCGATCGCAGGCGTCTGGGGCAGTGGCGGCCAGGCCGCCTACGCGGCAGGCAACGCCTTTCTGGACGGACTGGCCCACCAGCGCCGGGCCCGTGGGCTGGTCGCCACCTCCATCGCGTGGGGGCCGTGGGGGCAAGACGGCATGGCCGCCGATCCGACGATCAGCAAGCACCTGTTGCAGCGCGGTCTGCCCGCCATGACAGCCCAGGGCGCCACCACGGCGCTGTGGCAGGCGGTCGGCGCGGGCGTACCCACCCTCACGGTGGCCGATGTGGACTGGCAGCGCTTCCTCCCCACGTTCACCGCCGCCCGCCCCAGCCGCCTCTTCGAGGACATCCCCGAAAACGACCCTGAAAGCGGCCCCGAAAACGGCTCAGCCCCGAGCCAGACCGACGCGGGCACCGACCAGGCACCCGCCCCCTGGGCGCGTCGTCTCACCCGTACCTCCGGTTCGGAGCGCGACGGCGTCCTGCTGGAGCTGGTCCGCGCCGAAACGGCTGACCTCCTCGGACACGCCACGGCTGAGGACGTCGATGCCACCTGCCCGTTCTTCGAGCTCGGATTCGACTCGCTCGCAGCTGTCGAGCTGCGCAAGCGCCTGATCCGGGCACTGGGTCGGACACTGTCGCCCACTGTGGTGTTCGACCATCCCACGGCTACCGCACTCGCCGGTCACCTCGCAGCGGAAATTCCCGCCGACGCCGTGCGCGCAGGTTGCGAGGACTGCGCAGGGCAGACCTCGACCATCGATACCGCACTGCATGGCACGGAACCGGAAACGGTTCGCGTCCTCTATCGACGCGCCTGCAAGCTCGACATGCTCGACACGGGTCTCGAGATGCTGGTAATGGCCGCCAAGCTCCGCCCGGTCTTCCACAGCGCAGCCGAACTCGACAAACCCCGGGAACTGGTCCGACTCGCCCAAGGACCTCTCACACCCGCCCTGGTCTGCGTTCCCCCGTTCGTCGCCCCCTCCGGGACGCACAACTACGCGCGGCTGGCCATGAATCTGCACGATCTGCGGAACGTTTACGCGCTGTCGCACCCGGGCTTCGGTGACCGCGAACCCCTTCCCGCCACCCTCGAGTTGATCGTCGAGATACACGCGGAAACCGTGCGCCGGCAGCTGGGTGACACTCCGTTCGCGATAGTCGGATACTCCTCCGGAGGATGGTTCGCCCATGCCATAACAGCCCGTCTCGAGACGTTGGGGGTCTTCCCGACCACGGTGGTACTGCTCGACTCGCTCGCCATACGCGATGACGCCTGGGACCACATTCGCTCGCCGCTGAAGACCATGGCGCTCAATGACCAGGCGTTCGCGTTGATGACCGATGACCAGTTGACCGCCACGTCCGTATATTTCCGGCTCTTCGAGGATTGGAAACCGGCCACGATCACCGCACCGGTACTTCTCGTCCGACCCAGCGAATGCGTCCCCGAATGGATGGGCAGGCCGATCAGCGAGGGATACTGGCAAGCCTCCTGGAACTGCACCCACGAAACCCTGGAAGTGCCCGGTCACCACTATTCAATCATGAAAGAGAACGCAGCCTCGACCGCGCTGGCACTCCACCGCTGGCTCGGGAACCAGGCGAACATCCACCCGGCTGCTCCGATCGTCGAGTCCGAGGCGGGCGAGCGCCACCGCGGTCACATCGCGATGTTCGGCATCCCGGCACACGGGCACGTCAACCCGAGCCTGGCCGTCATCCGGGAGCTGGTGGACCGCGGTTACCGGGTCACCTACTCGATCAACGAGGAGTTCGCTCCGCAGGTTGAGGCAGCCGGTGCGACACCGGTGCTCTACCGATCCACGATGCCCTCCGAGGCCGACCCGACCTCCGCATACTCGAAGGACTACCTCCCGGCCGCGTCGATGGCCCTCGACGAGGCCATGGCCGTGCTTCCCCAGATGGAGGCCGCTTACGACACAGACCGACCGGACCTGTTGCTCTACGACATCCTCGGATACACCGCGCCGATTCTGGCGGCGAAGTGGGACATTCCGATTATTCAACTGTCCCCGACCCACGTCGTCTGGGAAGGGTACGAGCAGGATATGGCCCAGGTCATCGAATCCATGCGACGCGATCCGGCGGGTATCGCCTACCACGCCAAGTTCATCACCTGGCTCCAGGACCACGGGATCGACAAGCCCTTGGCAGAGTTCATACGGCCGCAGCAATGCATCGCGTTGATTCCACGTGTCCTGCAGCCGAACCCGACGAAAGTCCCCGAGACCTGTACCTTCGTCGGCCCCTCCTTGGATGACCGGTCACACCAGGGCAGCTGGCAGGCCCCCGGAGACGGCCGCCCGATATTGCTGATCAGTCTCGGATCCGCCTACACCGACCAGGTGCAATTTTACCGGAAATGCATCGAGGCATTCGGAAACCTGGACTGGCACGTGGTGATGGCGATCGGCCGGTATGTCGACCCAGGCGACCTGGAGCCAATTCTCGGCAACATCGAGGTACACCGGTGGGTGCCGCAGTTGTCGGTGCTCTCGCAGGCGCATGCGTTCATCACGCACGCCGGTATGGGCGGCACCCTTGAGGCCCTTTATTCCGGCGTGCCGATAGTCGCTGTGCCACAGGCGTGGGACCAGTATGTGAACGCCGAGCGTATCGCCGAGCTGGGTGTCGGCCGGCACCTGCCGAGCGAGCAGGCTACCGCGGCGACCTTGCGCGAAGCCGTACTCGCGGTCGCGGAAGATCCGGACGTGGCAAGCCGCCTTCGCTGGATTCAGGAGGAGATGCGTCGGGCCGGCGGTACGACTGCCGCCGCCGATCTCATCGAACAGCGCCTGAAGGCCAGCTCTTGATCCATCGTCCAGCGGACCGCTCAGCGTGACAGCATTGATGGCCTGGAACATCGCGTGGCGTCGCGGTGTTGGTGCCTACCGTGAGCGAACTGACGATGTACACGACGGTCTGGTGTGGCTACTGCCGTCGACTCAAGGCACAGCTGGACCGCGCCGGGATCGGGTTCCGGGAAGTGGATATCGAGTACGACGAGGAGGCCGCGAAGTTCGTCGCGGATATCAACGGGGGCAACCAGACGGTGCCGACCGTGCTCTTCGCCGACGGCACTGCCCTGACCAACCCCACCATCGACCAGATCACCGACGCCATCGCCGCCTAGCATGGCGTTACCTTGACAATTCTCATCACGTCCAGCGGGTGCCTTACCCTTCCGTTGTCTTTCATGTAATTCCCTCCCATGCCTCATATCCGGCCATACCGTTGTATGGCCCCCTCTGAGGACCGGCCGGTCGTCGGGAGCCCGAGGGGGGGTTGGCTCAACCAACGACCGGCCGGAGCCCCTGACCGACCGCCATCGCGGGATAACGGTGGGTCAGGGGCGACCGAGCAGCCTCCGGATGACTGCTCGGGATCTGGGGAGAGGCCACGTTTCGCGGTCAGCTCCTGGTAACGATCGTGCCCCCGAAAGGTGGGCACTACTCGACATAGCCCACTGGAGCAGCCCGGTTCGAGCGCCTCGGTCAGTCCCGTCTCGACCAGCCGGTCGAAGACCTCGGGCAGGTAACACGGCACTTTCTGGCCCCAATGCAGATACTGCGAACCGTGCAGCGCCACGCCGCCCTCGTGCACGCGCCGCAGAGCTATCCACTCCAGCAGGTCGAGTCCGGTCAGCAGCATCGCTCGACCTGTCGGCGAATGCACATCCGGCAGAAGTCACGTTCTTCAGCAGTCATGCTCGCGGCCAGCACCTCAGCCCCACAGAGCGCGATGTAACGCCCGATCCCTCGGGCAGCGGCAATGGTGTCGAGGTCAATAAGGTGCTCGATCAACGTCTGGGCATCGACCATCGTCTGGACGAGGATCGCCTTGGCCGCACCGGTCACCACGCGCCCTCACCGCTCTGCCCGGTGACGCCGGCAAGGACTCGTCTCTCCCACTGCGGGGCAGGAGCCATCACTGACGACCGCCAGGCTGGGAACGCGTGCGCAGGCGACGGCGATGCAGCAGCACGGCGACGGTGGGGCCGACGATTCCGCCGATCAGCACTGAGGTGTTGAGCCCGTTGTGGTAGAGGACCGCCCCGAAGCCCAGCAGCACGGGCACACAGAGAACGGCTACCAGAATTCTCACCCAGCGCAGACCGGGCGTTTCGAGGGTCTGGGATTCTTGCGCGGGCTTGGGGCGAGGTGGTCGCAGCCGCAGGAACCACCAGATCGACAGCGTGACCCATCCCAGCACTGAGACGACCACCACCACGCCCAGCAATCGCATCGCCCCCGGTGACTCGGGCAGCGCAGTGCCGAGAAGCAAGACGAGAACCGCCAGCGCGACAAGGGTCATCACCGACTTCACGATGCAACCAAGAATGCGCATGAGAAAAGGGTGTCCTTACGGATAGAAAGCACTACGGGAGAGGAACCGACCAGCCGCCGGAAACGTGGCCACCACCGGCCAGCGGCGGGCACGGGACGGTCGGGGCCAGCGGGCCCAAGTCGTCCTGGTCGAGGTCGATCCTCGCCAGCACCTCGGTGATGTCCAGGCCAGCGGCCGGTGCCGCCCGGCCCGAACCGAATCGGTCGGCCCGCTCTGCCGCCCCTGCTGAGGGTGCGGGATGTTGGTTCAGTTCGCGAGCCATCAGGGCCAGCAAGAGCGTCTCATCGGGCTGCTGCAGCCAGTAACACGCCGCAACCCGGATCTGGCAACGCCGCCGCACCCACCCGAGCACCGCACCCGGACGCCGACACGACCGGCACCGGCCCCGCCGATCCACTCGATGCCCCTCCACCAACGAATACAACGCCGCGCACGCCCGCCACGACACCGAGCCCATTCCGACCCCAGCACGGGGCCCCGACTCCACAACCGCCTCCAGGACATCACGCAGCCCCTCCCGCACCAGGCCATAGCTGGTCTGATAAACAGTGGAACCCTTACTGATCATGGTTGGCGCATCCATTCCGTGTTTAGCGCCGGCTCAGTACCATCGGTGCCCTTGCGGATTTGTTGTGCCGGTACATCCCGGTATTTAGTCACCATCACGTCGTTGATCACGGTGAGTTTTCGTTCCTTCCGACTCCGCCCGCTGCTGAACAGTGAGAAGCCAATCGGGTCGGCTGTGGCACTGGGAGGATCTTGGGCGGTGGCTAAGGATGGTCCAAGGGGTGGCGAAGGGTGGTGAACGCTGGTGAACCATTGCCAACCGCGCTGGGGCAGCTACGTTGTGTTCATTCATCGAGTGTTGTTGAAACTGGGAGGGACGCGGTGGCTGGCGATCGAGAGGCCAACGTTCACATGGAGGAGGTGCGCGCGCGGGTCGGCTGGTCCCGCAAGGAGCTGGCACGGCAGGTGAACCAACGCGCTCGGGTTCGTGGTGTGCACCTCAATACCGACGCCACCCGGGTCCGTCACTGGCTGGCGGGCCAGCACCCGCAACCACCGGTCCCGGAGCTGCTGAGCGAGCTGTTCTCCGAACAGCTGGGCTATCCGATCACCCCGGTCGACATCGGCCTGGACGAAACCGGCGAGTACGAGGTCGGGCTGCGGTACTGCGAGACGGTGGCGGCTACCGTGGTAGCAGTCACCGAACTCGGGAGGTATGACATGCGCCGACGTGGCTTCCTACACAAGGGCACATTCCTGGTCGTCGCCGCGGTGGCCCCGAGCCGGGACTGGCTCCTCGCGGTGCTCGACGCCACCGAGCCACGCCCAGGAGGCGGGATCGGTCTCGGGCAGGTCCACCTCATCCGGGAGGCGTTCGCCGGGTTCCTGGAAGCCGACGCGACGGGGGGCGGTGGCCACGCCCGCCGGGCCCTCACGGAGTATCTGACCGGCGGTGTCCTACCCCTCCTGCAGGACACCGACCCGAGTAGCGAGGCCGGCGCCGCCTTGTTCGCGGCAGCCGCCGAGCAGGCCACCCTGCTGGGCTGGATGGCCTCCGATGACGACCGGCAAGCCCTAGCCCAGCGCTACCACATTCAGGCCCTGCGACTGGCCCAAGAATCCGGCGACGCCGCATTAGGTGCCAGCGTTCTGGCCGACATGTCCGACCAGGCCCTGCTGCTGGGCTATCCACGGGAAGCCCTGCAATTGGCGATAACCGGACGCCACGGCCTTACTCGGGGATCCAGTCCAGCGTGCGCCGCGAGGTTGTTCGCGCTCCAGGCTGGGGCGCATGCCGCGCTCGGTGACGCCAAGGCGGCCGTGAGTTCCGTGATCGAATCTGAACATGCTTTTGAACGCATTAACCCTGACACCGAACCGGAATGGGCGCGGTTCTATGATGAGGTTCATCTTTCAGGTAAGTGGTCCGACGCCTTCGTCGTTTTACAGCGGCCAGTGGAGGCAACGAGATTCGCCCGCCGGTCGATCTCCGCCGCAGCCGACCAGAACAGGGCGCGGCGCGAAGCACTGAGCCAGGCTACACTCGCGCGCGCCGCGCTGATCCGCAAGGATCTGGAGGCTGCCTTGCGCGCAGCCCACCGGGCAGTGGACCTGTCGACCACCGGACAGTCCTCACGCTGCATCGCCGCAGTACGCGACCTCCGACCCAGGATCAGCCCATACCGCGCCATCACCTCCGCGCGTGAATTCGACGACCGCGCCCGAGAAATCCTCACCCAGGCGAATCTCAACTAGGACACTGAAATTCTTGAGTCAAGATGGAAAAAGCCTTGGGCTCACACCACGTCGTTCGTGCGCTCACCTATCCTCTCACGGCTCGGCGTGAAGTTGCGCCAGATACGAATTGAAGAAAAGTAATGAGGAATGCTCCTGCAGACACGTTGAGGAGGATGGATGTTTCCCGAGTCCGACCCACTTGCTCCGTTGTCCAGTCGTTTTCCGCTCAACTCGACAGGGAATCTTATTCCGATCAGCGATGCCCAGCCGTCGGACGTTCGCCCATTCGGCCTGCGATTCACCGTCGATGCCCGGCCCCGGGAGTGTGCGAAGCACGAGAAGAAGGAGACGCGCACGACGAAGACCAAGGAAACTCGGACGACCGGAGATGGCCAACAGGAGGGTGGCGCACCGGATACTGAGCAGTACGAAGAAGTCACTTGGGAATGAGTGGAATCGATCGTATTCTGTTGATCGCAGCCCCCGAAGACGCCGAGACTGACTTGGTTTGCAAGGCTCTACGGGATCGCAGGGCGGACCCTCTCTGGATTGACACAGCCGACTTCCCCACTCGACTCGGCCTAGTCGCCACCCCTGGCTCGGCGCATCCGGGCTGGCTGCGCAGCGGAGATCGCGATCTCGACCTGGCACTGGTGCGCAGCGTGTACCGGCGAAGCCCTGCAATATTTGAACTCGCCGAGGGTATGTCTTCCCCTGAGCGGCGGTTCGCCATGATGGAAGCTGTTCAGGGCATGGGTGGCGCCCTCGCGGCACTTCCCTGCCGCTGGATTAATCACCCCGCGCGAGTCGCGGACGCCTCGTACAAGGTCGTCCAGTTGCGCGTTGCGCAGGATAGTGGGCTGCGGACTCCACGTACGCTGATCACAAATGTCGGCTCGGCCGCCCGGGATTTTGTCAGTGAGCTGGGCGGTAGAGCGATTTACAAACCGATGTCGCCCGGGGCGCTCGGTGAGCAGGGGAAAGTCCGCGTTGTCAACGCTACACTCGTGACTTCAGAATGCATCGACGACGCTTCCATCGCGCTGACTGCGCACACTCTTCAGCAATGGATCGACAAGGATTTCGACGCGCGCGTGACCGTTGTCGGCAACAGCTGCTTCGGGATCGCTATTCACGCATCACACGAGCAGGCGCGAATCGACTGGCGCGCCGATTATGACGCGCTAAGCTATAGGATCATCGAAGTCCCGTATGCGGTCCGCGCGGGTATACGCAGCTATCTCCATCAGTTCGGCCTACTGTTCGCAGCATTTGATTTCTCTGTTGCCCAGGACGGCAAGTGGTGGTTCCTTGAGGCCAATCCGAACGGATTATGGGCCTGGCTGCAAGAGCGAACTGGGCTGCCCATCGCGACAGCGATCGCGGAAATGCTGATGGAGGAATCGAGCTGATGGCTACGTTGGAGTGGGAGCCGCTGGCGGCTGCGCTGGCAGCTACGTTGGTCGCCAGTGGGGAACTTCGCGACCCGGTGTGGCGTCGGGCGTTCGAGGAAGTTCCTCGACATCTTTTCGTGCCGCGTTTCCTAGACTTCGATGAGAACGGTGAACGGGGCATCGACAGTGCCGCCCCGGAGCAACACCGGCAGTGGCTGGAACGGGTCTATTCCGACACGACCCTCATCACCCAGCTACGGGCGTCCGGAGCGGATGGGCACGGTGCCCGGCGACCTACTAGCTCGTCGAGCATGCCCCGCATCATGGCGTGGATGCTCGACGCTCTCGACGTGGCCGACGGGCACCGTGTCCTGGAGATCGGGACCGGCACGGGTTACAACGCCGCGCTGCTGTGCCACCGGCTCGGCGCGGCCAACGTCGCCAGCATCGACATCGACCCGGGGCTGGTCGGTGAAGCGCGGGAACGCCTGGCGGGGTTGGGCTACGCACCGAGGCTGGCCACCGGAGACGGTGCCTGCGGGGTGCCGCAAGCCGCCCCCTATGACGCGATCATCTCCACCGCCGCCGTGGATCACATACCACCGGCCTGGATCGAGCAGCTCCGCCCGGGCGGAGTCATCCTCACCGACCTGCGCGGCAGCGTCGCCGGGGCCATGGTCCGACTCCGCAAGATCGATGACGACACAGTCGAGGGTCGCTGCGAGAGCTACGACGCGGCTTTCATGCCGATGCGGCGCGAGGTGAACTATCCGCTGCGTGACGGCGCGTCGGTCCCCTTCGTCATGGACCGCCGAAACCCCCAGCGAGGCACTACCACCATCGCTCCACAGCTCATCACCCATTCGCGCGGGCTGCGATTCGTCGTCCAGCTCCAGCTCGCCCAAACCCACCCGGACCTCTTCGTCAACGCCGATGAACTCGTCCTCACCGGCACCGATGGCAGTTGGGCCACAGCGAGTCTGGCGCCTCACACCGATCGGACCCATGCCGTGGCCCAAGCCGGACCCCGCCGCCTCTGGGACTCCGTCGAAGCGGCCACCGAGGCATGGCAGCGCAGCGGCCAACCAGAAATCGACACTTTTAGGGTCACCGCCAGTACCGACATCGCCGATCAGCAAGTCTGGCTGGGTGATCCACCCCCCGCCTTCTCCTGGCCGCTTCCGATCTGATGCCAGGGCATGGCCGGGGTGCCGATCACCAGCAGTCTGGTGGAGCTGCTGGCGTGCGGGAGGGTGGCGTGACGGTCCCGGTCGCCGTCCCGGACTGGCGGGAGCGGGTCCGGCGGCTGGCTGATCAGCTCACCGCCGATGGCGACCTGTGTACCCCAGCGTGGCGGAACGCGCTGCTCGCGGTTCCCCGGCACGAGTTCGTGCCCCACTACTACGTCCTGGACGCCAGCAGCCGCCCGGCCACCTGGACGCGGCACGAACCTCACGACCCGGCCAGCACCGCCCGGTGGCTGGAGCTGGTGTACTCCCCGACCACACTGGTCACCGCGCTCGCGGACTACGCAGGGCGCGGAGTCCAGACCGGGATCACCAGCTCCACCAAGCCCGACTTGATGATCCGCATGCTCGAAGCCCTCCAGGTCAGCGACGGCATGCGCGTATTGGAGATCGGCACCGGCACCGGCTACAACGCCGCCCTGCTCTCCCACCGGCTCGGCGACCGCAAGGTGTGCTCGATCGACATCGACCCAGCCCTGGTCGCCGATGCCCGAGCACGGCTGGCCGGGCTCGGCTACCACCCCACGCTGGTTGCCGGGGATGGTGCTGATGGGTTTGCCGGGCACGCGCCGTTCGACCGGATCATCGCCACTTGTTCGGTGCACGCGGTACCGGGGGCCTGGATACATCAACTCCGCCCTGGTGGTCTGGTTCTGGTCCACCTCGAAGGACCACTCGGGGCCGGGAACCTCCTAGCCTTGCACCGCGGCGACACTCCTGTTCTGCAGGGGCGGTTCCTGCCCTGGTGGGGCTGCTTCATGCGCCGCCGGACCACAGTCGGCCCGACGACCGGCACGCCACCACCGATCCGCACCACCGAGCCACCCTCCACCCGACTCACCACGGTCGATCCGGCCGAACTGGACGGCGGGCAGATGTTCCCGCTACTGGCCCAGCTTTACCTACCACCCGGAGTGTTCCGCAGCATCCGGCTCCTCGACGACCAGACCCCGGTCGGTTACCTCGCCGCTCCGGACGGCTCCTGGTGCGAGATCATCCGCACCCCCGATACCGCCGGATACCACACCGTGCGCGAAGCCGGACCTACCCTGCTCTGGGCAGCCGTCGAAACCGCCTGGGCGCAATGGACCGCGCTCGGCGCACCGCCCTGGCACGAGTTCGGCCTCACCGCCACCCCCACAGCGCACCACATCTGGCACCGCGACCCCGACACCGGCCCGCACTGGATACTACCGACACCAACGGCGTAAGCCATCGGACACGTCATTGATCCAGAGGCTGTGAAGGGTGACAAGGGCAGTGAGGAATCGACCTGATGGTTACGGTGGAGTGGCAGCCGTTGGCAGGTGCGTTGGCCGCCAGCGGTGAACTTCGCGGTCTGGCGTGGCGTCGAGCGTTCGAGGAAATTCCTCGGCATCTTTTCGTGCCGCGTTTCCTCGACCTTGATGAGAACGGTGAACGGGATATCGACGGTGCAGCTCCGGACCAACACCGGCAGTGGTTGGAACGGGTCTATTCCGACACGGCCCTGATCGCCCAGCTACGAACGTCGGGTAAGGATATCGGCGAGGACACGGGGGGCCAGGACAAGAAATGATCGCAGCGCAGCGGGACTTGACGGCCCGAGTGGGTAGCTATCTCACCGACCAGTGGAAAGCCGCGTTCGACGCGACCCCGCGCCATCTGTTCGTTCCTGATCAGGCGCTGGTCTCGGTCGACGGCCGCAAGGTGCCCATCGACCGCCGAGCCGACCCGGACACCTGGATCAACGCGGTCTACCAGGATGCTGCCATCATCACCCAGGTTGACGACGGGGCGGGCTGCGGGTCTGGCCTGCACACCTCATCGTGCTCCATGCCTCAAGTAGTGCTGTCGATGCTCACCACGTTGGACGTCGCTGACGGGAACCGTGTGTTGGAGATCGGTACCGGCACCGGCTACAACGCTGCCTTGCTGGCCCACCGACTGGGTTCAGAGAATGTGACCAGTGTGGAGATCAACCCTGATATCGCCGCGCAGGCACGCAAGAACCTCGCGAGGGTGAACCGTCCGGTCACCGTTGTCACCGGCGATGGCGTGGAGGGCTGCCCGGCCAGTGCACCTTTCGACCGGATCATCTCCACCGCCTCGACGCTAGCCGGACAGGTGCCCTATACCTGGGTGCAACAAACCACTCCGGGTGGGGTGATCGTGACTCCGTGGGGAACCTCGTTTCGCAACGGCGAGTTGGTGTCCCTGATTGTGGGAGCTGACGGGACTGCGGTGGGCACGATCGTAGACGAGGTGGAGTTCATGCGCCTGCGCAGTCAGCGGACCCCGCTCGGGGCCGCGCGGCTGGCCGAAATGATCGAGCACTCCACCTCGGCCGTTGAGTCGTTCACCATGGTCTCGCCGGCTGATGTCGTCCTCGATCAGAACGGGCAGTTCACCATCGGCTTGTTCCTGACCGACGTGCAGTCCTCCGTGGCCCGCGACGAGGACCAACCCGGCACCTACGAGGTGCTGCTCTACGACGTCACCACGGAATCAGCAGCCACCGTGCAGGTCACTCCCGACTACACCGACAATGGCAGGTTCCCCGTACGCCAGCACGGACCCCGACGCCTCTGGGACGAAGCCGCAATCGCCCACACCTGGTGGATCGAGCACGGCCGCCCAGCCCGGACCCGCTATGGACTCACCCTCACTCCCGACACACAAAACATGTGGCTCGACGAACCCCACAACACTCTTACTGTCTGACGGGAACGTTGGAGGGGGAGCCGCCGGCGGGGGCGCTGGCAGCTACGTTGGTCGCCAGTGGGGAACTTCGCGATCCGGCTTGGCGCGGCCAACGTCGCCAGCATCGACATCAACCCGGGGCTGGTCGGCGAAGCGCGGGAACGCCTGGCGGGCTGGATACTACCGACACCAACGGCGTAAACCATCGGATCGGTCAAGCGCAGCAGCACGATACCCCAGCACGTCATAGACGCCGAGTAGCCTGGGGGAATCTCACCCCCAGGC
>JBOHHE010000148.1:0-2736 GCA_050700355.1 Pseudonocardiaceae bacterium | reverse complement strand
CCGAAGTATTTCAGGGAGTACAGGATTAGTGCGCGACAGTACACACTGGTTCGATTCAGACTTCGATCGCTTGGCTACATAAGGCTACCAAACAGCAACAATCAGTGATCTTGGATTGGCCCTGGGGGCGCTACGGTGAAGCGAGCTGTTCTGATCGGCACACGATCATGTCGAACCCTGCGTGGGAGTGATCGTCAGATCCGGTGGACGACGAACTTTGCCCGGCCGAGGCAATCGGCCATGACAGCATGCTAATAACTTCGAATCATTTTCGAATCGAGGTCCTTTAGGCTGGTCATGGCTTCGACCAGGGCGTCGACGGCGCGGCGTCGGCAGTTGGCGGGCTGCGCCGCGTTCGAGAGCCGCTTTCTGGGTCGGATCTCATCGGGCGGGGTCGAAGCTGCGTACGCCGGGGAATCGGGCGAAGCCGCGGTCAGCGGTCGCGATCCGGCAGCCGTGCGCGCGGGCCAGCGCCGCCAATAAGGTATCCGGCACCAGGTTGGCTCGTAGGCCGCGATCCTGCTGGACCAGGTGCTCGAGTTCGGTCCATGCTTTATCTCCGGATGGCAGCCAATGGGCCCGTCGGGCGGCTCGGATCCGGGCGAGGAAGTCCAGCGCCGCGGGCATCGGGGCGGGGTCGGCGAAGATCTTCGGATTGGTGACGAGCCGGGCCACCCCGGCGAGCACGGTGTCGTGCAGCGCGAGCTCGTCGGCGCCCGCGACCAGGTCGGTGAGCCAGGCGGCGTACCGCTCATGGTGCTCGGCTTCCCGGCGGAAGGCGTACACCAGCACGTTGACGTCGGGCAGGATCATTCCGGCCGGTCCTCGTCGAGGGCGGCCCATACCGCGTCCCGGTCGGTGAGGTCGACGAGCACGCGTCCTCCCGGTTGGCCGTAGGCGGGCAGGGGTTCCGGCGCCACGGGGATGTCGCGCCGCGCCAGTACCAGCCGCAACCCTTCTTCCACCAGGCTCGTGAAGGTCCGCCCGCTCGTCGCCGCCCGGGTCTTGGCCTGCGCCACCAGACCATCGGGCAGGTTCAGCGTCGTCCGCATGCAGATCAGCATACCCTCTGATACAGGCATCTGTGAGCGGTGGCCCCAGAGTCTCCGGGAGCGGCCGTTCGCGGCGTTGGCTAGAGCGTCGGTGATGTAGTCGTGTGGCTCTTGCGCTCGGTGTGGTGTCGCCGATGAACCGTATGTACAGATGTCAGTTGCTCGGCCTCTGGCAGAAGACACCGGTGCATCGCGAGGACCGAGCCGGCTCGGTCAGCCCCACCACTGCACGAGCAGCAGGTGAACCTCGCGTTGCTGCTCCAAGATGAGGTATCTGTTGACCTGCCCGGCCTGGCCGGGGCGCCGGACGGGCGCGTCCGGGTTGGCTGAATGCTGGGGCTGCCCGTTCCACGGTGTCAGCTGCAGTACCTCCAGCACCTCGACGTAGCTGACCAGCGGCTCGGCGGGCAGCGCAGCCACCTGTTCCGACACCGCGGTGTCGGAACGATGCGGTACACCTACCGGCTCAGCCGCTGCCGGATCAACGCCTGCATGTCCTCGAACGACGCCGCGTCCGGGTTGCGGCCGGTGCGCGTGATCTGCTCAGCCTTGGCCAACATCCGGTGGTACGACCCGGGGTCGCGCATCTCCAGATACGCGGTGTGTCGCCACTTGTTCAGCAAGTCGTGCACCCCGGCGAGGTCTTTGGACTGCTTCGCGCGCTCCAGTACGATCTCCCACTCGCTGTCGAAGTCGGCGGCCAGCGCCGGCGTCAGACCGGCGCGGATGGCCTGCGGGTCCGGCGGCGGTGGCACGGGCTCCGGCAACGGCGCGGCAGGAGAAGCCATGCGCTCACCTTAAGAGTGTCGGTCGAGCCGGCTGCGGGTACGTGGCCGCCGAGGTGCGCGGACGAGGTTGGTGTCGTGGGAGTCAGTCGAACTGGTCGGCGCGGACACCGGTGGTGAACGTGGCCCACTATGAAGTGAAGCGTGCACCCGGAATGAAATGATTCCGGTGCGCGTTTCGCCATGCGGCAGGAGAATGAGAACAACTGGGTTGTCCTGGACGGACGCCGCACCGATGACGGCGCCCTGTGCACCCTCATCGTGATTCACGAATTCGGCGGGCCGTGGGCGTTCATTCCGCACGGCCCGAACCAGCTCGGGGTCCGCCTGGGTAAAAATAACGCGGTCAAGGTGGCACGGGAGATCCTAGCCGGTCCCGAACCGGTAGGGGGCTGTGGCTCGGCCTGAGATCGTTCGGTGAGCCACAGACGGCTGGCCGGTTTCGGGTACGCTCCCCCTGAGACTTCCAAGATTATCAATCTTGAAATAACCGTGAGCCACCTCATCCGAAGCGCCGACGACCAGTGGTTCATATCGGCCGGGTAATACCGTTATACTCGTGGCTATGAAGGTGGCTGTATCTGGTACCCCCGGTCATTCCGGCGGGCCGGTGTGGGGCTGGTGGGCAGGCGAGCCGTGGCCCCGGGTGGTTGGTGTTTGCAGCGCCGAGGCGGCGGTACCGGCGATGAACACCTCCGGGGACAACGAGTTCGGCGGCGGGTCAGCGCCCTGATCGCCTATGCCCGATCCAATTACCCTTGAGTCTCCCGCTTGCCTCGAAATACCACGGCACCCGGCGGGAAGCTGATCACCGGGGGTCGTGCGGGGTGTGGGGGCTGCCGCTGACGATGCCGAGACCATGATCGCTGAAAGTGTGCTGTGGCCGTGCGGATCCGCAC
>JBOHHE010000147.1:0-18901 GCA_050700355.1 Pseudonocardiaceae bacterium | reverse complement strand
GGCCAGCCCTGCGTTGGCCCGCCGGGTTGATCAGACGCCTGGAGACCTGCCACGAGCTGCAGAACCGGTTGCTCGTGGTAAGCAACAACCTCGCGTTCGTCCGCGACGGCAGGATCGTGGTGGGCTGCCAGCAGCAGGCCGGCACCACAGCGGGGACGGAGCCTGCAGAGGTGTCGGTCCGTTACACCGCAGCGGTCCGGACTGCCCTGCAGGCTGCTGAGGCCCCGATCAGGCTGGGCGATCTGGCTGGCAAGCTGGCAACTGATTTCCCGGACCGACCGGATTCGGTGATCAATAGGATGCTCGCCGGGCTGGTGGAGCGGCGCATCCTTATCACCAGCCTGCGTCCCCCGATGACGACGACCGAGCCGTTGGCGCATGTCATCGAGGCGTTGGCCGCGGCCAGAGCCGACACGGTGCCCGTGGTTGCCGATCTGCTCGGCGCGTTATGCGAGATCCACACCGATCTGATCCGCCACAACCGTGCGGCCTCGCGACCCGAGCAGCGACGTGACCTGCGAGCCGGCGCAGCCCGGAAGATGGCGGCCATCGTCAGCGCCGAGCGACCGCTCACGGTGGACCTGCGACTGGACTGCGGTGTCGTCCTGCCGCACGCGGTGGCACGGGAAGTAGAGACCACCGCGGCGGCTCTGGTCAGGCTGACGCCGCACCCGTTCGGGTCCCCGGCCTGGCAGGACTACCACCATGCCAGATTCCTCGAACGGTACGGCCCGCGCGCCCTCGTCCCGGTCAGCGAACTGCTCAACGTCGAAAGCGGGCTCGGGTTTCCCACCGGGTACCGGGACTCGCGGGTGAGCCCACCGGCCAGGCCGGGGCTGTCCGAGCGCGATGTGGCCTTGCTGGCGTTGGCGCAGCACGCCACGCTGCAGCAGCACACCGAGATCGTCCTCGACGACAAGATGATCGCGGAATTGGCGGTTGGTGAGACCACCACAGCGGCGGCGCCGCACACCGAGCTCCGGTTCCGAGTGCACGCGCCCACACTGGACGCGCTCGACCGGGGCGAGTTTGAACTTGCGATCACGGGGATGTCCCGCGCGGCCGGGACCACGACCGGACGGTTCCTGCACCTCTTCGACACCGACGATCGTGAGCGGATGCTCAGCACGTATACCGGGCTGCCCACGGTGAGCGAGAACGCGCTACCCGTTCAACTGTCGTGTCCTGCCCTCCACGCGCGTACCGAGAACGTCGCCCGAAGCCCCGCAGTGCTGCCGCACCTGCTGACCCTCGCCGAACACCACCCGGGCGGCGACACGGTGATACCACTGGACGACCTGGCGGTCAGCGCCGATGCGCAGCAGCTGTACCTGGTCTCGCTGTCCCAGCGGCGCCCAGTGGAGCCGATGGTCTTCAGCGCGGTGGAACTGACCAACCACGCCCATCCCCTGCTGCGTTTCCTGTGCGAGATCCCCGCCGCGCGTCTCGCGGCGTGCGCCCCGTTCTCGTGGGGGGCCGCGAGCCGATTGCCGTTTTTGCCCCGGGTTCGCTACCGGCGCTCGATCCTCTCCCCAGCCACCTGGGCGCTGTCCGCGACCGACCTCCCGGGCCCGGCGACACCGTGGCGGGACTGGGTGACCAGCCTGGCCGCGTGGCGGGGGCGGTGGCGGGTCCCGGCCGCGGTCTACCTCGGCGAGGGCGACCGCCGTATCCGCCTGGACCTGGACGAAGCAGCTCACCTGCATGCAGTGCGCGCCGAGCTGGACCGTTACGGACATACCACCGTGCGGGAAGCACCCGATCCCAGCGCGTTCGGATGGATCGACGGGCGGGCGCACGATGTCGTCATCCCGCTCGCCGCCACAGCCCGGCCCGTTCCCCAACGGGCCTGGTCGGGTCGGGTGATCAGTCGCGAGCACGGGCACCTGCCCGGCAGCGGCGACTGGCTGTACGTGAAGCTCTATGGGCATCCGGACCGGCAGGTCGCCATCCTCACCACTCACCTGCCTGGGCTGCTGTCCACCTGGGACAGCCCGCCGCAGTGGTGGTTTATCCGGTACCGGGATCCCGAGCCGCATCTTCGGCTGCGGATTCGGCTGCCTAGCGCGGACGCCTTCGGTGAGGCCGCGCGGCGGGTTGGCGCCTGGGTGGCCGGTCTGCGGCGCCTTGGCCTGGTTGGGCAGGTGCAGGTGGATACCTACTATCCGGAGACTGGTCGCTTCGGTGGCGGCGCGGCGATGGTGGCGGCGGAGTCGGTGTTCGCCGCCGATTCGGCCGTGGTGATCGCCCAGCTGAGGTATACCCGTCGGGGCGGCCCGCCGCGCCAGCACGCTCTCATCGCGGCGAGCCTGGTCGATCTGGCCGTCTCCTTCACCGATGGTATCGGCGAGGGCATGCGCTGGCTGATCGATCACGTCGGCAAGACCCCTGCCCCGGCCCCTGCCCGGGAGGTGCACGACCACGCGATCCGCCTGGCGAACCCGCACGATGGCTGGGCCACGTTGCGGGCCTCACCCGGTGGCGGGGACATCGCGACCGCGTGGGCCGGGCGACGCACGGCGCTGGTCGCCTACCGCGACACGCTGGTCGACTCTGGCGAGATCGCCCCAGGGGTGGTGTTGCCGGATCTGCTGCATCTGCACCACGTCCGCATGGTCGGCATCTGTCCGGACACCGAGCGGGCTTGCGCTCGCCTGGCCCGTGCCGCCGCCCTGAGTTGGACCGCCCGAACCCAGGCAGCCCCATGAGCCGTCCGGACCCGCACGCGCTCGCCTCGGCCTCGGCCATCGCCGAGCGCCTGGCCGACCCAGACGCCCTCCGCACCGCAGGCAGCGCCGGAGGCGGTGGCCGTCGCCGACCACAGTCGCTGGCCGGTGGGGCTGCGGGCATCGCCCTGCTGCACATCGAACGCGCCCGTACCGGCCACGGGAACTGGGCCACCGCGCACGCCTGGCTGTCCGCCACCGGGCGTGACGATCTCAGCGCGGGCCCCAACGCCGGCCTGTTCTTCGGCGCCCCGACCCTGGCGTTCGTCACCCACGCCGCAGCCGACCGGCCGGGAAAACTCACCCGGGCGCTCGCCGATCTCGACGCGGGCACGACCGCTCTGACCCGCCGACGCCTCGACGAAGCTCACGCGCGCCTCGACCGTGGCGACCGTCCCGTGCTGGCCGAGTTCGACCTCCTCCGCGGGCTGGCCGGCCTGGGCGCCTACCACCTGCGCCGCCATCCGGACCGCGACATCACCCGTGCCGTCCTGTCCTACCTCGTCCGGCTGACCGAGCCGCTGGCTGGCCGCACCGACGGCCTGCCCGGTTGGTGGACCGACGTCTCCCCCCACGGCGGGCCATCGCCGGACTTCCCTGGCGGCCACGGAAACTTCGGGATGTCGCACGGCATCGCCGCCCCGCTGGCGTTGCTGTCCCTGGCGCTACGGCGTGGTGTGGTCGTGGACGGGCACACCGACGCCATCACCCGGATCTGCACCTGGCTAGACACCTGGCAACAGCAGCACCCCGCCGGCCCGTGGTGGCCAGGCTTCATCACCCTCGAACAAGTCCACAAGGGACACGTCGAGCAATCCAGCCACCAACGGCCGTCATGGTGCTACGGCACCCCCGGTCTGGCCCGCGCTCACCAACTCGCGGGCCTGGCCACTGGTGACACCGCCCGGCAACGCACAGCTGAGATCGCGATGCTCGGTTGTCTGCGCGACCTCACGCAACTCGACCGCATTACCGACAGCGGTCTGTGCCACGGAATGGCCGGGGTGTTCCAGTCCGCGTGGCGGATAGCGGCCGACGCCCATACCTCGGACATCGCGGATGAGCTGCCGCGCCTGGCCGCGAGGCTGCTCACCCAGCATCGCTGCGCACCCGAGGACACCGAATTCCTCGACGGACACACCGGCATTGCTCTTGCTCTGCACACCGCCGGAACCGGCACCGACCCGCTCACCCACTGGGACACGTGTCTGCTGCTGAGTTGACCGGAAACCGGACGAAGGGAACCGAGCGTGAAACCAGGCACCGACCCGCAACTGACGCGACCGTCATGGCGCCAGGTGTTCATCCAGTTCGACGACTACCCCGCCGCCGAACACATCGGCGTCGCCCACCTCGGCCCGGACATTATGACCGCCGAAGCGGCCGGGCTGATCGCATCGTGGTTCTTCATCCGAAAAGCGCCCTACTGGCGGCTGCGTTTCTTGTCGTCCCACGACAGCTCCCAGCAAGACGCGACAATGTTCATCCACCAGCGACTCGACATCCTGCAGGAGACCGGTCACATTGCCAACTGGGTCGAGACCATTTACGAACCCGAGACGCACGCCTTCGGTGGGACTGCGGCCATGGACCTCGCCCACCAGCTGTTCCACGTCGACAGCCGCCACATCGTGGCCTACTTCGGCAGCGACCGCTCCACCTTCGCGGGCTGCGGCGACCGGCGGCGCGAGCTGTCGATCCTGCTGTGCGGCATTCTGATGCGCGGCGCGGGACAGGACTGGCACGAACAAGGAGATATCTGGGCCCGCGTCGCCGAGCACCGAACCCTTCCTCCCGATACACCCCCCGACCGGCTGCGTACCATGGAATCCGACCTTCGGCGACTCATGACCGTGGATGCGAGCCCCTCCAGTCCTCTCCTGAAGGAAAAGGGGCCGCTCACGTTCCTTTCCGACTGGGCCGCCGCCTTCGAGGAAGCAGGCAGGGCACTGGGCGATCTCGCCGGTGACGGAACTCTCCGCAGAGGTGTGCGAGCCGTGCTCGCCCAGCACGTCATCTTCCACTGGAACCGCATCGGCCTGCCCCACGCAACCCAAAGCATCCTCGCCAATGTCGCCAAAGCAGTCGTCCTGGGACAGTGACGGGGACGATGAGCCGAGTGCGCAAAATCGCTATGGACTGGTTTCCGCTCCTGCCGCGCACCAGACCACCCGGCCAAGCCCTGCCCCTGCGCGTCGAGGAGATCCGCCGGCTGGCGTGCTCAGCATCGCACGGGCCCGACGAGATCCGACTAACCTCGGCAGCCGAGGTGCTCAACAAGGCAGCCCTCATCGCCAGCGATTGCGGCCTCACCGATCTCGCCCGGCAACTGTGCTGGCGCCAGTTCGATATCTTCCACGCCGCCGCACCGCTCACCGCCACAACGGCGAAGCTGGCGCTGCAACCGATCGTCAACCTCGGTCGCCTGGCCATTCGCGGCGGCGACGGCACCCGCGCGTACCGGATCTTCGAGAACGTCTACCACGCGGTGCGCACCCAGGCGACCACTCAGCTCGACGGCCGTGACATCGACTTTCGACAATTCGTGAACCAAACCGAAGAACGCCAGGAACTCCGGAGATTCCTGTGGACCATTCTGCTGGCCGATGGCACCCGCGCGCTGACCCAAGCCGGCAGATGGGGCGACGCGCTCCGCCACCTCGAACAGCACAAGGGCATCGGCAAACGGATGCTCGACGGCAGGCAGGTCGCGATCCTCGCCCGATGCATCACCGGCGACCACCACGGCGCCCTCGACGTACTCGACCACAGCTCAACACCCGACCTCTGGGAACAAGCCGTCGCGACCTGCTTGCGAACATTGTGCCTGCGCCTCGGAAATCAGCCAGCCCGCACCTCCGCCGCCATGGTCAGCACCTACCTCCGGCTCGAACCCGCACCCGAGCACCTCCTCTTCCGCACCCGCCTGGGACTGTGCGTCATCGACCTCAGCGTTACCGACCTCGCCCCCGGTGCGCACCCAGCAAGCACGCCGCAGGTCATCGCCAGGGTCATTCGCGAAGCGGTGGCCGGCGCCGACGCCTACAGCGCTTCGGACGTGCTCGCACACCAGCTGTGCCGGTCAAACATGACAAAGACCGATGAGAATGCCCTGGTCGATATCGTCGGATCTTCGAGAATCCGGCGTGGGACCATGCCGGTCAACCTACTCGACGACCTCAAGATCTCAGCGAAAACGAGCGGAACACAGCTGGTGCAGGTACTCACTCGACGTACTCACCACCCGTCGACAGCTTGAGCTGCGAGCCGGTCAGTGCTGCTGTAGTAGCAACTGCACGGCTTTGCGGCTAGGCGGACGGAGCCCGCTGCGATAAGGGGTTGGCCCTGTAGGCACTACGCTCCGCGCGCATGCGACCGAACGTGTGCTGCTCGTGATGGCCGCTGCGGCCGCCCTCGCCACTGGGTATTCATCGGGTGTCGGATCGCCGGCGGGCACTGCCGTGACAACCCCGTCACAGAATGTGACCGCGCCACCCAGCGCGACAGCATCACGCCCTATGATTCCGGCGACGTCGAGCACGGCGAAGGAGGGCGGCGCCGTGGCCTTCTTCCGCTCGCAGGAGGCCGTCTGCCGGGCGCATGCGAATACAGCTTCGGTTGCCCCGAGGACGTCTTCGTGGGCACGGTTTCCTGATTTGCAGGTCCGGCTTAGAGCGTCCAGCAATTAAGGGTCACTATTTGTAAAGCGAGTCATGAGCGCCTGGTCGGGCTCATCCGCCCGGGACAGTCCATTACTTGCCGCCGGGTGGATCGACACGTAGCCTGGCGCTCGCACATGAGGGTCCTGATCTCTGGTGACTGAAATGGTGCTCAATGGACGATGCTGAGGAAGCCGGCACGAACGGGCCTGCTTGGCCGGGCTAGATCGACCGGTACTCATTGTTAAGGATGGATGGCTTCCACGCCTCCTCGAAAAGCGTCCGCTGAGTCGGGCCGAACCGAGCCTGGGGAGGTGTCGGTCCGGCATACCCGGGCCGTCGAAGCCGTGATCCAGGCTGCGGTTTCACCGATCCGCGTCGGGGACCTGACCGGCAAGCTGGCGGCCGAGTTCCCCGCGACACCGGAGTCGGTGCTCGAAGGCATGCTGGCCGAGCTGGTTTGCGCCTTGCGTGACATCCACCTCGGCTTATCGCGGCACAACCGGCTGTCGTCGCCTACCGAGAGGCGTGAGCTGCGAATCTCCGCGTTGGCGAGGTCGGCACCCCGACCCTGGCGTTCGTCACTCACACGGCGGCAGACCGGCCGGGAAACTCACCTGGGCGCTGGCCACGCTCGACGCGAGCACCGCCGCCCCGACCTGCTGACGCTCATCACGAAGAGTCCCTGCCGACTGATCGGGCGGTGACTGCTTCTGCGCGCCACTTGATAGCAAAGACTTGCAATTACTGGATTGTTGCACAAAGCTTCATGCGTGCTCACCGTGAAGTACGACACACTATCGGTTGCCACCCGGCGGGCTGCATCGCGACCTTATGGTTACTCTGTGCAGTCATGCCTCCCAATGCTGCCAGGGCCGGCCGGATCCGGTTCGCTGGGAAATGAGGCTCGTCGTGGCAGTGAGCGGTCGACTACTCGCGCTCGCCCCGGCGGCACGTCGACCCCTCCGGCTGCTTGTCCTGCTGCTCGCCGACCGCAACCAGGCGTGGTTCACCGCCTACCGGGGCCGGTATGCCGAGAGAACTCCGAGGCGGCCAGTGAGGTCGAGGTGGCCCTCAAGGACATCTCGTGAGCACCCAGGGGGTGCGGGGTCGGGTGGCACCGGTCCTGTTCGCGCTGGTGCTGGCCGGCTGCGGGGCGACCCCGACCGAACCCTCGACCCCCAGCGGCGCTGATCAGCCCAAGGGCTTCCCGGTGACGGTCGAGAATTGTGGTCGTCAGCTCACCTTCGACGAGCCGCCCGAGCGGGTGGTGACCGGTTATCACCCGGTCTTCGAGACCATGGTCGATCTTGGTCTCGGTGACCGCATCATCGGGCGGACGAACTTCGACGAGAACGGGCCGGACGGCTTTCTGCCCGGCCACAAGGCGGTCTACGACACCGTTCCGGAGATCTCCGAGGACATCGAGCTGCCACAGAAGGAGGTGTTGATCGCTCAGCAGCCCGATTTCGTGATCGCGGTGTCCTACAGCGACTTCGATACCGCGAAGGGGTTGGCCACGATCGAGGAGCTCGACTCCGCCGGGGCGCCGGTGTACATCACCGCCGGCTGGTGCAATCCCGAGGGAGTCAAGCGGTCGAAGATCGCCGACATCTTCGCTGATATCCGCAACCTTGGAATGATTTTCGGCGTGCCCGACCGTGCCGCGGAACTGGCCGCCGAATATCAGGCGATCATCGATGACGTCACGCGGCGGGTCAACGGTATGACCCCGGTGGCCGTGCTGGCCAGCGATGGCGGCTCGGGGCCGGTCACCGCCTACGGCGGCTCCGGTCTGTTCCATCAGATGATCGAGATCGCCGGCGGGCGCAACGTGCTGGCCGACCTGGACGAGAACTACGCCGAGGTCAGCGCCGAGCGGATCGCGGCGTCCCGGCCCGAGGCCATCCTTGTGCTCGACTACGACGTGCTGTTGGGCGAGCGGCAACCATCGGTCCAACAGAAGGCCGAAACAGTGTTCACGGTCATCCCGGACAGCCCTGCGGCACAGCAGAATCGGTTCCTCCCGGTCCGTGCCGCTGCCACCCACTCGGGAGCGGGCAACATCCGGGCGATTCCCGAGATCGCCGCGTTCCTGCATCCCGAAGCGTTCGCGCGGTGACCGCGACCAGCGTGCCCACCCGGGTTTCCGCGCCGCCGCGGTCCGCGCGCCGGGGGCCGCGCGGGGCGGCGGCGCGATACACCGCCCTGTTGGTCGCACTCACGGCCACTGTGGTGCTGGCGACGCTGCTCGCGGTCAGCCTCGGCGCGGTCCGGGTGCCTCTGTCGGACACCTGGCGGATCATTGCCCACCACGTCCTGCCAGGTTCGGTGACGCCGACGTTCACTGCGGTCGAGGATCGGATCGTCTGGGATTTCCGGATGCCCCGGGCGCTGCTAGCGATCTTCGTCGGTGCCGGGCTGGCCATTGTGGGCGCGGTGCTGCAGGCGGTGGTGCGCAACCCGCTGGCCGACCCGTTCCTGCTCGGCGTGTCCTCGGGCGCCTCGCTCGGCGCGGTGGTGGTGATCGTCCTGGGCTCGCAGGTCCTCGGCGGTCTCGGCCTCTCGGCGGCGGCGTTTCTGGGCAGCCTGGTGGCGCTCGGTGTGGTCTACCTGCTGGCGCAACGATCGGGGCGCATCACTGCGGCCCGGCTCCTGTTGTCGGGTGTGGCCGTCGCGTACCTGTTCCAGGCGCTGTTCAGCTTTGTGTTGCAGCGGGCGCAGAGCGGCCAGGTCGCCCAGCAGGTGCTCTTCTGGTTGCTGGGCAGCCTCGCGGGGGCACGCTGGGACGTCCTGCCGGTGCCCGTGACGGTGGTGGCAGTGGGGCTCGCGGTGCTTCTGGTGCAGTGGCGGCCGCTCAACGCGCTGCTGGCCGGTGAGGAGATCGCAACCTCGCTCGGCGTCAACGTCACTCGGTTTCGCGGCGGTCTGTTCGTCCTCACCTCCCTGCTGGTCGGTTGCCTGGTCGCGGTCTCAGGGGCGATCGCTTTCGTCGGGTTGATCGTCCCGCACGTCGCTCGGCTGTTGGTCGGTTCGGACCATCGGCGCGTGCTGCCGGTGACCGCGCTGACCGGTGCGGCGTTCCTGCAGCTGGTCGACATCGCCGCTCGGATCCTCGATGAGCCCCAGGAGCTGCCGGTCTCGATCGTTACGGCGATTTTCGGAGTGCCGTTCTTTCTGTGGTTGCTGCGCAGGCGCTCCATTGACGCACCGGTGAACGCGGCATGAAACTCGTGGTCCAGGGCGTCGCCGTCGCTCTCGACGGCTGCCCGATTGTCGCGGAAGCCGAGTTGGTGGTGCAGGACGGCGAGTTCGTCGGTCTGGTCGGCCCCAATGGCTGCGGGAAGTCGACGCTACTGCGCAGCATCTACCGCGCGCTGCGGCCATCGGCAGGCCTGATCAGCCTTGATGACGACGATCTGTGGCGCCTGCCGGCGAAGGAGGCGGCCCGCCGGGTTGCCGTCGTCGCCCAGGAGGGTCCCGCCGACATGGACTTCACCGTCGGCGAGGTCGTGGCGCTGGGTCGCACACCGCACAAAGGGCCGCTGGACCGGGACATCGACTCCGACCGCGAGATCTGTGCCGATGCCTTGGAGCGTGTCGATATGACCGGTGCCCGCGAGCGCAGCTACGCCACTCTGTCCGGTGGGGAGAAACAGCGTGTCCAGGTTGCCCGCGCACTCGCCCAACGCAGCCGGCTGCACCTGCTCGATGAACCGACCAACCATCTCGACATCCGTTATCAGCTGGAGATCCTCGGTCTGGTTCGCGGGCTCGGTCACTCCACGCTGGCCGCGATCCACGACCTCAACCTCGCCGCCCAGTACTGCGACCGCATCTATGTCATGGCGGCAGGCCGGCTTATCGCCAGTGGACCACCCGAGGAGGTGCTCACGCCCGAGCGCATCGCGGAGTGCTTCGGCGTCCGCGTCCACCGGTGGATCCACCCGGACACCGGGCGGCCGATCCTCGCCTTCGACGAGCTCAATCCAGTGCGCGGGCATGACCGAGTGGGACCAACACAGCGGCGCGGATGAAGAGCGTGCCGATCATTTTATAGTGACCACTTATCGGATACGTGCTTCTTGCGGTGGTCATCGCCATCCTGGTGGAGATCGAAGTCAGCCGCCGATCAGCTTCTCAAGATCGTACTTACGCAATGGAAAAGACGAGAACATATTGATGCGCAAGTCGAGCTCTGTGCGCCGAAGCTCCGTGAAGCGCGAGCTGCTCAGCGATCCGGTGTTCCGGCGTTTCGCATCCGCACGCGTCATCGCCTACGGTGGGACCACCATTCCCACTGTCGCGCTCCCGATGCTGGTTTTCCAGAAAACCGGATCGACTCTCCAGACGGCGCTGCTGTTGACGATCCAAACGGTACCGTACCTGTTGTTCGGTCTGGTGGCCGGCGCAGTCGCTGACCGCACCAATCGCCAGCGGATGATGGTCGTCTGCGACACGCTGAGTCTATTGCTGCTCGGCAGCATCCCGTTCGCCGCCGCTTTCGATGTATTGACGCTGACCCACATTTACGGTGTGGCGCTGGGGACCGCGACATGCTTCGTCTGGTTCGACGCCGCGAATTTTGGAGCGCTGCCCGCATTGGTGGGCAGCGCACGGGTGGTTGCGGCGCAAAGCCTGATCTGGTCGGCTGAGGGTGTCTTCCTGGTCCTTGGCCCGGCGATCGCGGGTATCCTGATCGCATTGATGGGGCCAGCGCTGGCGCTCACCGTCGACGCCGCCGGCTACGCTACCTCCGCTGTGCTGCTGGCGTCGATCCGCCGACCATTCCGGGTAAACGCAGCCGTGGTGGGCAAACGGTCCACCATGAGCCAGATCCGCGAAGGCCTGCATTTCCTGTGGCAGCACCGGGTGATTCGTGCCCTCACGCTCACCGGTGCCGGCAATAGCTTCGCCGGGGGCGCGGTCATCGGGCTGCTGGTCGTGTATTCAGTCGACCAGCTCGGGCTGCGAAGTGACGATGCCCGGGTCGGATTGCTCTTCACCGCGGGCGCTTTTGGCGCCGAGCTCCTCATCTCGGCTTGCTCGAACGCGGCACCGAGGCCGATGACCGGATCGTCGACGAGGCGTTGGCCCGGGTTCAGGCGAACGGAGGTGGGGGAGGGGTCAGAGACGCGGTACGCAGTGTTCGAGCAGACCTGCGGGCAAGGGATTCCAGACTGCCAGCGACTCGTGCCAGCACTCGGAAAGGGTGTTGGCGACCGTGGGGTCACTGATCCGCAGCATCGCGAGATGGCGCAGTCCGTGCGTGAGCACGTCCATGATGGGAATGGCACCGGGATCGCTGGTCCGTCCTACCCCGGCTGACCGCGTGCCCACCGGTTGCAGCCCGAAACCGGGCGGGGCGCTGACCAGTGGTGGTAGGGCCGCCAGATAGCTCAGCACCAGCTGTTCCCCCTCATAACGCCACGACGTGGAGTGCACCACCGATCTCGACTGGTCGAACACCACACCGAGCTCGCCGGTCAGTGCCTCGATCACCACCTCGGTCGGATGCTGACCCGATGGGAGCTCACGCCACCAGCCAGGCACCGGCGCAGTGGCATCGGAGTGCTGAGCCAGGGCAACGATCTGCCCGTCGACGCAGGTCACCGGGAGGATCTCGCATCGTATGCGAGCCAACGAAAGCACAGAACTCTCACTTCGGACGATCGGTTGCGCCAGTGAGACGCGGGAGTCGACCACCGAACCCCCCTGATCCGGCAGTATGCAGGCACCAGAGCCTGCCGAATCCGCCAGGATGACGCAACTGCAACACTCATGCAGGTGAGAATTCAGTGGGATGTGAAATCCCAGACAGTGCCCGTGGGGGTGTCGCGCACCGTGATCCCGGCTGTGGTAAGCCGCTCCCGCAGCTCGTCGGCCAGCGACCACGAACGCTGCGCGCGGGCATGATCCCGGAACTCGACGAGCGTGTCGACGAACGGGGCGATCAATTCGGCCGGATCACGCAGGCCCACAGCGGCGAGCTCGCCCAATCGCAGCACCATCCGGCGCAGCACGTCCCGGGCGGCGTCCGGACCGTCCTCCTCTTCGGTGTCAGCCGACCAGTCGACGATGGCCTGCTCGAGCTCGAGGACCGCAGTCACTGCTGCGGCGATGTCACGGGAGCTCAGTGCCGCGTCAAAGGCGCCCTCCAGCCGCTGCGTCTCGGCGTGCAGGGACAGCATGGAGGGCGCATCCAGGCCCGGGCCGGACAGCCGCTCATCCCCCTGGGCGGCCGCGGCGACGGGACGCTCGCCGGCGGCGGCGGCCCGCACCCGCTCCATCCCGACCGTGGTCCCAGTGCTGAACACGGTGCTCACGCCCTGGTTGCGGACGGTGACCCCACCCCGACCCAGAACTGTGAGCGTGTCCGCGTCGAGGTCGAACACGCCCGCGGTGTGCTCGTCGATGCCGAGCACGAACGTTGTGGCATCGAGCATCCGCTCCATCGCCTGCAGGCGCCGCTCCCCGAGGTAACAGAATCGAGTGTCATGAGTGCCGCCCTCGGCATTGTCAAAGTGCGGGATCACCGCCGCCCGTAACCCGAGCACGGCCAGCAGGTCCAGGCCCGGCACCCAATGGGGATCGGTGCCCACCTTGTAAATCTCGTACACCGGCACCGTCGCGATCCCGAGGCACGCTGCGGCGGCGCTGCCGAAGGTCACGCAGCCACCACGAGCGAGTTTGCCTGCGAGCACATCGCACAGGCAGCCGTCCTGCCACACCCGCAGGGCGTAGGTCGGACTTCCCGGTCCGGCGAAGACCAGATCGGCCGCCCGGACCAGGGCCAGTGCCCCCTCCCGCAGCCGCAGATCACTGCCCGGGTTGCGCCAGCTGGCCACGCGCGGAGTCATCCCCAGGTTGCGTCCGAGATAGCCGACCGCGCGGCGAGAGATCTCGTCCGCGTTTTCCTGGAACCCGTACGGGGTATCCAGTAACACCACATCGACCGGCGGAGGGCCAAGGCGCCCCACGAGCAGACGGTGGACCTTCGCCATCGTCGGGGCGGTCTCACCGGAGCCCATCAGGGTCAGCAACCGCGGGCGTTGTGTCACGATATGACTCGTAACAACAATTAACACTACCGGCAATAAGCTTGTGACTTCCCGCTCAGCGTGGTCGCCTGGGCTCCAGCTCATCCATCGCGTAGTCGATCAGCTCGGTCGTCTCGAACCACGGTGAGACCAGGACGAGCGCCTTACGGTCCGAGCACGAGCATCCGGTCGGCGTCGAGCTCCCGAAGATGCCGCAGCGCAGGGTCGGACGGATCGGCCGTAGCCAGCACCACCGTGCGTCCGGCCACCAGGGGATGGAGCTGGTCACCCACCGTGGTCGGAACACTTGACGCAGTCAACCGGTCCTCCAGCGCAGTTATTGTGTAACTGCCAGTATTTTGCAACGATTGCCTGAAAGGGTCTACTGTTCACCCGTTGGTGCCAGCTCAGTGACGGATCGGCACGATGGAGGAGCGGTGCAGGTCAAGGCCCCTGGGAGGACAACAACTTCCCGCCGCCCAAGGAGCAGTTTCTCTTCACTACATTCCCCGACCTGCAGGCCAGTAAGGACCGCCGCGTCGTCGTCATCGACTTCACCTTCACCTCATCCGGCCGGCGGGTAGCGCAGACGGTCGAGGACATCGCCCGGCAGCTGCACCCGGACGGGTCCGGATAGAGGAGACGGTATGCGAAAGCTGACATGGAGGCTGCTGGCAATGGCCCCGCAGGCGCGGTGGCCGTTGGCGGGCCTGGTCGGAATGGGTCTGCTGATCACGGTCACCTACGTTGCGCAAGGTATCCTCATCGCGCGGGTGCTGGCTGAGGTCTTCGCGGGCGGTGCCGTGGGATTGATCCTGGTGCAGCTGGGGGGGATCGCGCTGCTGCAAGCCGCGCGGGCATGGCTGCTCGCCACGCGGGAGGCGCGTGCGCCGGACGTCGCGGGTGCTGTCAAGGAGGCGGTACGCGAGCGCCTGACCGCCAAGCTGTTCGAGCTCGGCCCAGGCGCGCTGCAACGCACCCGCAGCGGCAGCATGGAGTCGACCGCGGTCGACTCCGTCGAGCATCTGGACCCGTTGGTCGGGCGTTTCCTGCCGCAGATCGCTGCGTCGATCATCGGCGCTGTCGGGGTCACCGCTTATGTGATCGTGCTCGATCCGCTGGTCGGTGTGATCATCCTGGTCTGCGCGTTGGCCGCGCCGATGGCGTCGGTGGTGGGATCGCGGCTGATGAAGCGGCGCTCCGACGCCTGGATGACGGCTTACCGCGGCCTGTATGCCGAGAACCTGGACGCGGTACAGGGCATGGCGACGCTCAAGGCGTTCAATGCCAGCCGTCGCCGCGGCGCCGAGCTGCACGAGCGCGCGGAAGGATTCTGCCGGGACTCGATTCGCGTCATGATCGCCTGGTGCCTGTCCGCGGGCGTCGCTGAGCTGACGATCCCGATCGGCACCGCGGCGGCGGTCGGGATCAGCGCGCTGCACCGCGCCGACGGCGTCATCACGACTGTCGAGCTGTTCACGATCCTGCTGCTCTCCCGCGAGTGCTTCCGCCCGCTGCACGACCTGCAGACCGCCTACCACCAGAGCTACAACTCACTGCCCTCGAGCAGGGAGATCTTCGCGCTGCTCGACACCGAGCCCGAGGTCGGTGAACCCGCGGCTCCGGCGCCGGTGGCATCGATCGCACATCCGCCGGGTCTGCGCTTCCAGGACATCAGCTTCGGTTACGCCGAGCGCTCCGAGCGTGCGCTGGACGGGTTCTCGTTGAGCGTGGCACCCGGCGAGCGCGTCGCGCTGGTCGGCCGCTCGGGTGCGGGCAAGACAACGATCGTCTCGTTGCTGCTGCGCTTTTTCGAGCTCCAACACGGCCGGATTCTTATCGGCGGGCGCGACACCCGCGAACTCGCTGTGGCCGAGTTGCGCGGACTGGTCGGCGTCGTCGCCCAGGATACTTACCTGTTCCACGGATCGGTCCGCGACAACCTGCTGCTCGGACACGCCGACGCCAGTGCCGAGCAGCTCGAGGCGGCAGCCCGCGCGGCGCGCGCGCATGAGTTCATCTGCGCCCTTCCGGACGGCTATGACACGGTCATCGGCGAGCGCGGGCTGAAGCTGTCCGGCGGTGAGCGCCAGCGGATCGCGATCGCTCGCGCGCTGCTCAAGGACGCGCCGATCCTCGTGCTGGACGAGCCGACCTCCAGCGTCGACGCCGCCAACGAGGCCGAGATCCAGCGCGCGCAGGAGGAGCTGACCCGAGGGCGCACAACACTGGTCATCGCGCATCGCCTGTCGACGGTGCGCGACGCCGACCGGATCGTCGTGCTGGACCGTGGCCGGGTGCTGGAGGCCGGCGCCCACCAGAGCCTGCTCGACCGGCAAGGGGCGTACGCCCAGCTGGTCGCCGCGCAGGCGGGGGTGAGCGGGTGATGAGCGCCGTTGCCGAACCGCTCGCCCCGGCCGCCGCGCGCGCCCCTCTGCGGGTCCGGCTGCGCTCGATGATGTACCTGCTCGGGCCGCACCGCGGGCTGATCTTCGCGGCGATTGCCACCGGCGCGGGGCACCAGCTGCTGCTGCTCGCCTCCGCCGGTACCGGCGCCTGGCTGGTCGCTCAGGCCGCCACCGGCGCCAGCGCGTCGGACCTGACCGCTGGGCTGATCGTGCTCGGGGTACTGATCGTGCCGCTGGCCCTGATGAACCTCGCTGATACTTACTTCGCGCACATCGCGGCGTTCCGCGCGCTGGCCGATGTGCGCGGCGAGGTGTACTCCGCCTTCGAACGTCTCGCACCGGGATACATGCTCGAGCGCCGCTCCGGCGACCTCGGGTCGGCCGCGATCTCCGACGTCGAACAGATCGAGCTGTTCTTCGCGCACACCCTGAGCCCGCTCGCGGTCGCGGCGACTGTCCCGCCGGCGACCGTGATCACACTTGCCGGGTTCCACTGGGCACTCGCCTTGGCCTTCCTGCCTGCCCTGATCCTGCTGGCCACCGTGCCGTCCTGGCTGCGCCGCCACGCCGAGACGCAAGGCCGCGACCTGCGCGGGGCGCTGGGAGATATGAGCTCCGAGGTCGTCGACACCTTCCAGGGCCTGCGCGAGCTGGTGTCCTTCGGCGGCGGACCGCGCCGGCTGGCCCTGCTGCGCGCCCGCGGCGCGACGTTGCGCGCCAGCAAGGTCGCGCACGGTCGCCGTGCCGGGCTGGAGCTAGCGGCGACCGACACGATCACCGTCGCGGGGGTGCTCGCCGTGCTCGCCACCGGTGCCGCACTGGTCAACAACGGATTGCTCGACACCTCCTGGTTCCCCGTCGCGGTCGTCCTCGCCGCCGTGTCCCTGCTTCCGGTGATCAAGGTCACCGACGTTGCTCGCGACCTCAACCTCGTGGCGGCGGCAGCGGACCGGATCACCACGATCCTGCGCGCATCCGCACCGGTGACCGACCTCGTCGACGCGCCACCGCCCGCGCCGATCGAGCCGCGGATCCGCTTCGACGCCGTCAGCTTCCGCTACGGCCCCGCTCTGCGCCGCGCCGTCGATGAGGTCAGCTTCGAGGTCACTCCCGGGGAGACCGTCGCGCTCGTCGGCCACTCCGGCGCCGGCAAGTCGACCTGCGCCAGCCTGCTGCTGCGCCTGTGGGACGTCGAAGCGGGGGCGATCACGATCGGTGGCCACGACGTGCGTGACTTCCCGCAGGAAGACCTGCGCCGGCTACTGACGCTGGTGCCCCAGGACGCCTTTCTGTTCAACATCTCCCTGCGGGAGAATATCCGCCTCGGGCGACCCGACGCGACCGACGAGCAGGTCGAGGAAGCCGCGCGCGGCGCGCTGGCCGACGAGTTCATCTCCCATCTGCCCGACGGCTACGACACGGTCGCCGGCGAGCTGGGCGCGCGGATGTCCGGCGGCCAGCGCCAGCGCATCGCGATCGCCCGCGCCCTGCTCAAGAACGCCCCGATCCTCATCATGGATGAGGCCGTCTCCAACCTCGACGCCGCCAGTGAACGCGAGGTCGCCGCCGCCATGGCCCGAGCCCGCGAGGGACGCACCACGCTGGTCATCGCCCATCGCCTGTCCACCATCCAGGCCGCCGACCGCATCGTCGTCCTTGACGACGGGCACGTCGCCGAGACCGGCACCCACCGGGAACTACTCGCGGCCCAAGGTTCCTACGTCAGCCTGCTGGCCTCACAGCTCGACACGGATTCCACTCACACACGGCGTGGCGAAGCGGCACCGGATATGCGGACCGGGCGCGCCGACGGTGGCCGAGAAAGCGACGCATAGTGCTGGATGGGCGATCTCTGGCTGTGTGGCTGTTCATTGGGCAGAAATAGATAAATGCATCTGCACCACTGGATCAGTTGCAAAATGGCCGCATTAATGTTGCGCTATGGAAAAACTTGCCGGTGACCCCTGAGCTGTGTGTAACATCGGTTGAGGAAGGTTCCGGCTCATTCGCAATGGTTGCGGGAACCTCGGCATTCGGAACGAATACGGCTCAGAACGGGGCATCTGATGGAGCAGCACACCCATGAGCACAAGCATGGGGATGTAACGCACACCCACGCGCACATCCGGCACGATCACGAGCACGTCGAGCACGAGCATGAACACAGTCACAACGGACAGTCACACGCGCACCAGCACATCCACGAGCAAGATCTTGAGGACGTACACGAACACACGCACTGAATACCAGAACCTGCGAGCGCTTGGTCTCGCTCTCCTGGTCGGCGCCTCCGCCTTTGGTGGGGGGTCAGCGCAGCGCAGTACATCGTTGCCGCCCGTATCTGCGGGCGGCAACGTAATGAAACTCCCGATACAAATCCGTAGTTTGATGTCTTTATCTCTGGCGCTTTCCGAGGTAGCCGAGATAAGCCAGTAGCAGTGCGAACGTACTGGTGTCGGCCAGTGCCGAAGGCCAGGGTGCGGCTGTCTTCCGGGCCGAGGACCGGCGTGAGCACAGTGCGCCATTCGTTGCTTTCAGCTACCCAGCGCCCCGAGGTGGCGAGCGGCCCGGCAGGTGATCATCGTCGTAGCGGGTCGATGTCGCGTCCCAGAAGTGCAAGATCTCCTCGTGATCCATACCTCACGTTTCGGGAGCGCGGTGTAGCCAGTTCTGGTGGCAAGAGCCCTTCCAGGATCTGGCTGAGGCTCCGCTGTGCCACAAGGGTGCAGCGACACAGCTAGACGGCAGAAATTGGCTATAGCCGAACTCTTGCTAGAGATCGTCTTGCCACCGTAAGCTCACCCGTTAGTGTGCACCGGACGAATCGACTACCCTACGTGAGAAGCGAGGACCATGAAGACCCCCGCGATGTCTCCTCGCGCTGTTCGATGGCGGTACGGCACCCTGGTACTTGCCCTCGCCCTGGTCACCTCATGTGGTGGCACCGAATCCGCCACCGGCTCCGGCTCAGCGGACGGCGGAACCGGCGGTACGACATACCCGCTGACGATCACGAACTGCGGATCGACGGAGATCTTCACCAAGGCGCCGGAGAGGGTGCTCACCGA
>JBOHHE010000146.1:0-2438 GCA_050700355.1 Pseudonocardiaceae bacterium | reverse complement strand
CGCCTGTGCCGCAAGCTGACCGAGACGCTGCCCGGCACCGCCGTGTTCTACGAGTACTCGCCCGAGTCGTACACCGGGACCGAGCTCGAGTTCGCGGCGCGCGTCTGCAACGAGGTGCTGGGTGTCCTCGAGCCGGCGCCGGACCGCAGCGTCATCGTCAACCTGCCGGCCACCGTCGAGATGGCCACGCCCAACGTGTACGCCGACTCCATCGAGTGGATGCACCGCAACCTGGAAAGACGCGCTTCGGTGATCCTCTCGCTGCATCCGCACAATGACCGGGGCACCGCAGTGGCAGCGGCCGAGCTGGGTTATCAGGCAGGCGCGGAGCGTATCGAGGGTTGCCTGTTCGGCAACGGGGAACGCACCGGCAATGTATGCCTGGTGACGCTGGGGATGAACCTGTTCAGCCAGGGTATCGACCCACAGATCGATTTCTCCGACATCGACGAGATCCGGCGTACCGTCGAGTACTGCAACCAGCTACCGGTCGCCGAGCGGCACCCCTATGGCGGGGACCTGGTCTACACTGCGTTCTCCGGCAGCCATCAGGACGCGATCAACAAAGGGTTGCACGCGATGGGGGTCGATGCCGCCCGGACCGGGGTCGAGGTGGATGAGCATCGCTGGGAGGTGCCGTATCTGCCGATCGACCCGAAGGACGTGGGACGCACCTACGAAGCCGTGATCCGGGTGAACTCGCAGTCCGGCAAGGGCGGAATCGCCTATGTGATGAAGGCCGAACACCAGCTGGACCTGCCACGACGGCTGCAGATCGAGTTCTCCCGGATCATCCAGGAACACACCGACGGTCGCGGCGGAGAGGTCTCCCCGCAGCAGATCGGCGACATCTTCACCGAGCACTACCTGGAGCGGCTCATCCCGCTGCGGGTACTGCGGTATCAGCTGTCCGACGACGGCGAAGGCCATAACGAGATCGAAGCCAGTGTGCTGGTCGATGACGACGAGCACCAGGTCACCGGCTCGGGCAACGGACCGATCGCGGCCTTCGTCGATGCTCTGGCCACGCTGGGATTCGATGTCCGGGTACTCGACTATTCCGAGCATGCGATGTCGGCAAGCGACAACGCCACGGCGGCCGCCTACGTCGAGTGCGGGATCAACGAACGGGTCCTGTGGGGCGTCGGAGTCTCGGGATCCATCGTCACCGCTTCGCTGAACGCCGTGGTCTCCGCGGTGAACCGCGCGATGCGCTGAGGACCGGGAACACCAGCGGCGTCTCTCGACCGCTGACGGGTGCAGGGTGCTGCCTGTCAGCGGTCGAGGGGTGCTAACTCGTCGAACGGGGTGATCAGCCCGGCGCGAATCACCCGCCGAGTGTCGCGGCGGCGTCGGATGAACTGGCCGATGGCCAGCACGCCGTACAGCACCGACATCACGATGATCACGATGCGGTTGGCCTCGGCAGACAGCGTGATGCTGGCCAGGAACTGTGCCGAGAACAGCAGGAAAAGCGTCAGCGCACCGGAGGCTGTCAGGCCGAGGTTGACCAGGATACTCACGGCGAACAGCGACTGCGCCGCAGTGATCAGCAGCTCGAAGCGCTGGTGGGTGTCCAGCGGCAGACCGTCGGTGGTGGTCGCGGAGAGCGCGAACACGAGGGGGATCGTGCCGACCAGCAGGGTCCACTGGTTGACCTTGCTGGACAGCAGGGTGCCCAGCGCGTGGGAGGCCTTGAGTCGCAGCGCGTACAGGCAGGCCACGATCAGCTCGGGGGATTCGCTGGCCAGCGGGGCGACCCACTGCACAAGCAGAAACTCGTCAACGCCAAGGTACCCGCCGGTGGCGACCAGTTCCTCGGCGAAGTGCTCGGCGGTCACCAGGATGAACAGCCCGGCGACGATGAACATACCGATCACTAATCCGCGCCGTCGCTTGCGCGGCTTACGGCCCACCCACTTCGCCACGCCGGCCAGGTCCGGATGCTCGGCAGGCGCTGTGGACAGTCGCCAGGCGTAGGCGGCAAAGATCGCGACGAGCACCGCGGCATCCACCATGCTGAGCGTGGTGCGCAGAGGCAGGGTCAGCGAGTACAGGGTGGCGATGCCGAGGAACACCACCTCGGCCGACATCGAAGGCGCCAACGTGACCCGGCCGGGATGCGCGGAGGGGCTGTCGTCGCCACCGGCACGGAGCGCTCGTCGCGCCGCAATGCTGGCCACCAGCAGCACCAGCGGCCAGCCGACACCGACCAGCACCCGGTTCGCGCCGGTCATGTTCGCCAGTGCCAACGAGCACGAGTTGATGCCCTCCGGCCCGGCCACACATGCCCCGGTGTCCTCGTACACCTGGCCGGCCTGGTAAGCGAACACAAAGTCCACGGCGTACTCCGGCAACACCGCGAGCAGTGCCAGCAGGGCGATGGCCAGCCCGGCGCTGATGTCGACCTGCGCGGCCTCCGCAGCCCAGGACAGCAC
>JBOHHE010000145.1:0-13117 GCA_050700355.1 Pseudonocardiaceae bacterium | reverse complement strand
CGCGAAACGCCGGCGCTGACCTTCAGCGCATTCGAGCAGTACATCAGGGGTGGAGAATTTCCGTACGATTTCGAACATTTGCCGATCGCCTGTCCTGGATCTGATCTTGTTTAATTGCGGCCATACCCGCGAGTCCTCATCGCCCCTACGAGGGATAGAAACCTCGGATCGTCCGGCCGCCCCCGAAATGGGAGGCGGATGTCCTCATTGTCCCTACGAGGGATAGAAACGACGCGCCTCATCCAAGTTTGCCAAGCGTCGGGATGTCCTCGTTGCTAAGTAGCCGGAATAAAATAAGTTATGTAATTGCGCCCTATCTTCAAGTCTCTCATCTGTGACGATACTTACTTCGGTGGATTTGTTGTTCTATTACGGCTGCTAAGTGTTTCTGCACTTGTACTACTTTGTTGATCTATGTCTCCGTGGGTCAGTGACCAGGCGAGGCGGTGAAATTGATCCAGAAAGCTGTGTTTCCCTTAGTACGAGGGGTGGTGGTGAGATGTGTTTGTGGATCTCTGTGTAATCAGGGGTCCTTGTTGCTCCATTAGCTTGCAGCTCCACATCGGTCGAAACTATTGCGGTACTGCGCTGGGCGTGTTGAAGGTTACTGGAAATGGCGGGGCGAGTTCTCCGAGTTGGTCTGTGCGGTGGTTTCATCGAGCGCCTGTGCTCATGCCTAGAACTGCGAACAAAAGATTTGCGTCGTCATATCATCATGAGAATGCTTCAGTATGTGTGCGTAATGCCCATCACGCCAAGCTATAAGAGGCCAGGCGGTCGTCCAGTGTGCGGACGGCGGCGGAGTCCTTCCAGGGCTGCAAGTCGGCGCGGCCTTGTTTCAGGAGCTCAAGCAGGCGGACCGAGCTATTGCGTGCGGTGAGTTCACCTGCGTCACCGAGTAGTCGGGTCGTCTCGTCGATCTCCTTGCAGTGCACATACGGCCGCCCGAGATCCACAATGGTCATGGCCACATTTCGGGTTCGTGACGGATCCAGATTGCTGAGCGACTGCTGCATGTACTCGGCGGCAGGCTGCTCATCATGGAGTTCTAGATGACAGAAGCCGCGGACCGACATCGGGAACCGAAGAAAAATTCTCGTCCACACCGGAGCTCGACCTCTCGTCCGCACCGCCACGCAAGGCGGCCCAGAGCACCACCGCCCCACACCGTGTCGCCGACGCGGCCTATCCCTACAGTCGCACTTTCACGTTGAGTGGTTGTCGAGCACTTATCGTGATCGACCGATGGGTGATCTGCTAATTTCTGCCGGCTGGATTCGTCATAACACCCCGACGAAGACGTGGTGCGGACTCATGATCGCTGAAACTGTGCTGTAGCCGTGCAATTCTCGACGGCTACAGCACAGTTTCAGCGATCATGGACCGGTAACCGTACACATTCAGCTGATGTGCATAGAGGTGCTGTCTTGTGACGTGGCGTGATGACCGGTGGATTTCATGATCTGCGGTGGTGGAGGGGGCGGCGAGCCGAATAGCGCTGTGGCGGTGCTCTGCTGCAACGGTTGGCACTGTGATGATCGGGGTGTCTCTGGTGGGTCGTGATGGCAGGCTGGAACGGTGATCGCTGTTCGCTGGCGCGGTCTCCCGGAGTCGCAGGTCTGGGCAGGTGGTGGGTACTGCGCGGGGCACCGTCAGCCAGGGTCATGGGAGTGGTATGGGATCACAAGAGTCGAGCTGCCGGTCGAGGTGGGTAGCGGTGGCATCGGGCGTGGACCACTTATTACGTATCGTCACATCGAAGACTGCTGCCGATACCTTCCGCGCACTGGCTGAATGCGTACCGGTAACCGCCTCGGAGGTCTGGTAAACGGGCACTCGACCTCGTCCGGCTTTGAGTCATGATCGCGCTCTGACGAAACCGCTGTGAGACTGTCGAGTTGCTTTCGAAAACGGATGTCTATCGCTGAGCGGGGCAGGCAGTTACCCGGGAGTACCTCGACAGAGCCGCGCCAGGCGGCCCCTTCCGTGTTCCTGCTCAGCTCCAGAGCACGGCTTTGACATGCGCAACAGTCCGCGAATCAAACCAGCCGGGATTGCGGTGGCCAAGCAGATTGTGCACAGAAGGGTCAGCTGGAAGTTTTCGTCGTTTCCTTCGGCTGTTTGCGCAGCACAGACCCACCGCGTGCGACGGGAGGATGCTTTCGTCCGAGTAGTTGTACTACGGAGCGTGACCGTTGCCAGGCTATGTGCCACCACAAACCAGCACCATTTCCGAGAACCCCGACCGGTCCGGTCACCGCAGAAAGAGGCAGTGACGAGGAAGTGCTGGACGGTGGCCGCTGGAGGTAAGCTCGACGCAAGTGCAGAAGGAATTATGATCTCGAGACGCTGAGGGTGTCCTTCGGTCCCGGTTTCCCCGGGACGGGTGGGGGTAACCATCCGCATGGTGCAACCTGGGAGTTCCGTTCGCGTGCCGGCCACCTGTGCGGGCCGGCGACAGCGCCGCGGCCAGGCGGTCGCCTGATGGAGCCGATGCTTGTTCTGGCGTTCGCGGAGCCGGCCACTCCGTCCGATCTGGCCGCCGCGCGGGTGCAGATGGCCTTCTCGCTGGGCTGGCACATCATCATCGCGTGTTTCGGCGTAGGCATGCCGGGGCTGACCGTGTTCGCGGAGTGGCGGGCCTTGCGGACCGGTGATCCGGTGTACGAGTCATTGGCCCGGACGTGGGCCAGGGCCATGGGAGTGTTGTTCGCCGTCGGCGCGGTATCGGGCACCATTCTCAGCTTCGAGATGGGTCTGCTCTGGCCGGGGTTGATGGGTCCTTTCGGCGGTGTGATCGGCTTGCCTTTCACGATGGAGGGCATCGCCTTCTTCATCGAAGCCATCTTCCTCGGTATCTACCTGTATGCGTGGGACCGGTTGCCGCCCAGAACGCACCTGCTCACCGGGATACCGGTGCTCATCGCCGGGGTGGCCTCGGCGTTCTTCGTGGTCACCGCGAACGCCTGGATGAACCAGCCCCGGGGTTTCGATCTCGTCGCGGGCGAGGTGGTCGACGTCCGGCCGTGGGAGGCGATGTTCAATCCCGCGACGCCGCCGCAGACCGTCCATATGATCATCGCGGCGTTCATGGTCGCCGGTTTCGGCATCGCCGGTGTCTACGCCGTCGGTCTGCTGCGGGGGCGGCGCGATCGCTATCACCGGCTGGGGTTTCTCGTCCCGTTCACCGTCGCCGCGGCCCTGGCGCCCGTGCAGGTCGTCGTCGGTGACTGGGCGGCGCACTTCCTGGCCGATTACCAGCCGTTGAAGCTCGCGGCGATCGAGGGCCTGCCCCGGACGCAGGCTGGCGCGGCGCTGTCGCTGGGCGGGTTCTATGTCGACGGGGAGCTGCGGTACGCGATCGAGATTCCCAACGCCCTGTCGCTGCTGACCCACTTCGATCCCCATGCGGTGGTGTTGGGCCTGGACCAGGCGCCGCCCGCGTTGCAGCCCCCCGTCAACGTGGTTCACCTGAGCTTTCAGCTCATGGTCGCCATCGGATTCGGTCTGGTTGCTCTCGGTGGATGGTTCGCGATCGCCTGGCTACGGCGACGGGACCTGCCGCGGTCGCGCTGGTTCCTGCGCGCCGCCGCTGGCTCGGGGGTGGCGGCGGTGCTGGCGATGGAGGCCGGCTGGGTGGTGACCGAGGTCGGCAGGCAGCCATGGGTGGTGTACGGCATCCTGCTCACCCGGGACGCGGTCAACCCGCAGCCGGGCTTGGTCGGCGGCTTCATCGCGGTCCTCGCGGTCTATACAGCGCTCACCGTGGCCACCGTTTACGTCCTGCGCCGGCTGGCCCGCAGCGGTCCGGTGCCGGCGCGGGGTGTCGCACCCCAAGAACCCACTGAGTCGACGTTCCGATGAGCACCGCCGAGGCATTCCTGGGTCTGCTCTGGATCGGGCTCACCCTGTACGCGCTGCTCGGCGGCGCGGACTTCGGCGCCGGGCTGTGGGACCTGCTGGCCGGGGGCGCGCGGCGCGGACGTGCCCAGCGGGAGCTGATCGAGCACTCGATCGGCCCGGTATGGGAGGCCAACCACGTCTGGCTGATCTTCGTGATCACCCTGTTCTGGACCGGATTTCCGGCCGCGTTCGCCGCGTTCGCCGCGACGCTGTACATCCCGCTCACCCTTGCGGCGCTCGGCATCATCGCGCGCGGTTCCGCCTTCGCCTTCCGCAAGGTGAGCGATCAGCTGTGGCAACGGCGCCTCTTCGGGGCCGCTTTCGCCTCCTCATCGGTGCTCACCCCGTTCTTCCTCGGCACGGTCGTCGGCGCCGTGGCATCCCAACGGGTTCCACCCGGCATCGCCGAGGGCGACATCGTGTCCAGCTGGTGGAATCCGACGTCGATCACCTCCGGTCTGCTGGCCGTCGGCATGACCGCCTACCTGGCCGCGGTCTACCTCACCGCCGACGCCAGGCGGACCGGGAACGAGCGACTTGTGGACGTCTTCCGGCTTCGTGCCCTGCTGACCGGAATGGTCGTCGGCGTGCTGTCGCTGGCCGCCCTGCTGGTTATCCGGCTGGACGCGCCTGACCTTTTCACCGAGCTGGAGGGGCGGGCGTGGCCGTTCGTGCTTGCCAGCATCCTCGCCGGGATCACATCGCTCGTCCTGCTCGTCGCCCGTAAGTTCGTGCTCGTCCGGATCACTGCGGCACTCGGGGTTACCGCAGTGCTCTGGGGCTGGGGGGCCGCACAATATCCGACGATGCTGCCGGGGCTCACCATCGACGAAGCCGCCACAGACCCCGCCGTGCTGCATGCCGCCCTGTGGGCACTCGGTGTCGGCGGTCTCATTCTGGTTCCTTCTCTGTTGTATCTGTTCGCGATCTTCCAGTCCAACCGGTTCGACCATGACCATCGAGCCCGCTCGGGGAGGTGACCTGCGCGCCCGGGACTCGACCTGAGGAGTGACATCGACATGAGACGGACCACGCGGCTGGCAGCGGTGAGCGCATTCGTCGGCCTGACCGTCGCGCTCGGAGCGTGTACTGATCCCGCAGCGCCAGGGTGACCCGGGTGGCGGACATCTACGGCCCGGCCTGCGACCAGCTGCCGCGCTCATGCCGCGCCCGGCCTGATGCGATCCGGTTGTACTCACACTCTGGCGACGGATTCGGCCTGAATCGCCGGGTCGCCGTCGAAGCCTTCGAGCTCCTGGTCCACGAGGTCCAGATCGAGATCCTGCTCGTAACCGGGTACCTGGAATATCTTGACGATGCCGTTCACTCGTATCTGTTCGCCTTCCGTCACCCCCTTGGGAATGCTGGTCCCGACGACGAGAATGGGGTTCTCCCCGATCTGGTCCCCGCCGAGGGTCAACGCATGCGGCCCGATGATAGCGGCGACCTCACCGATCAGCTCGACCTGCTGTCCGACCCGATCCTGGAGGCTGCTCTGCGAAGCGCCTCCCCGGCCCTCTTCGCCCACGCCGGGCTGCTCTGACGTCTCCACTGCGGTGGGCGAGTCGACTCCGGGATCACGGGTCGTTTCAGCACTGCCACAGGCGGCAATAGGAATGACCGCCATGGCAATCACGGCGGTAGCGTAGCGCACGCGCATCGGCGATCTACCTCTCAATCAGGTTGGCAACGTGGACTTGTCCGGATTACCCCATCCACGGAACAGCAAACGTATCCGCGCGGAATCGGCCGTTCATATTCTCCTTTCCTGATCCACCGGATGGCCTCAAGCGGACGCGGTAACGGTTGAAGGCGGCGCCGGTGCTGTAACCCAGTGCGTACGGCTCGTGACACGGCGTACGAGGTTCGGGGTGGTCTGATGGGACGCCAATCGATCGATACCTCTCGGTCCCCGAGATCGACGGGCTGATCGCTATCGGCGCCCATGACAGCCCTATGTGCGACAGCAGTGGAGGTCGTTGCCACGCGGCACTGAGCCGGCCTTTCTCACGTCACGTGACCGCATATCGTGATACTCCACGCATGATATTCTGGTGCTTCACCTGATTGAATGAAAATCTTGCTTTTTGTGCACAGTGACACATTCGATCAGGGTAGTACCGGTTACAAGGTTGTACCCCGGTGCAAGGTTGTACCCCGTTACAAGGTGGTACGCAGTCGAGGGGATGGCATGGCATACGAGCGGAGTCCGCGTGCGGTCTTGGGAAGGATCGATGCGCGTCGAGCAGACCCTATGGGTCACCTGTCCGGGCGCCACTCCGCATGAACAGCGTAGTGAAGTACGGCGTCCAGGCTGTCCTTGCCGTGGTCGACACGATGCTGCGGAACATCGGCGACGGCGAGGCCGAGGAGGAGGCGGCAGTCTACGGAATTCTGACCGAACACCTCGCGCGCGAACTGGAGCTGCCCGAAGCGGCGGTGTTCCGTGCCGTCGTCGATCTGTGCGCCGGCCCCCACGCGCCGACGGCCGGCCTGCCCCCGGTGGACCACCGTATCGCCACCGGCCTTCGCACCTCGATTCTGCAGATCACGGTGCGCTACGACGCACCGAGGGCGAGGCCGGTGACTCGTACGGTCAGGCTCCACTACGGCGGCGATCAGCGATGTGTCACGGCGTTCCAGGTGCAGAGCGAGATGTCCAGAGACGACCTACCCTCCGATGTCCGCGAGCGGTTTCTGCGGGAGGGCGTTCACGAGGCCACTTTCCAGCTCTACCCGAGGAGCATTTGATGCCGACATTCATTCCCGTGCTGATCGGCACGCTGTTCGTCGGCGGTGTCGCGCTGTTGTGCTGGGGTAAGATCTTAAGCTGGGCGCAGGACCACCTCAAGCCATGGATCAGTGCCCACATGCCATATTTGTCGCAGTACCTCGATGACGCGTTCGTCGCACTCGATCGCGATGCGGTCAAGCTCCGTAGAACCGCCAAGAACGCCTGGCAACAGCTGCGTCGAGTACTCATCAAGCTGGCGGCGCGGTTCGTCCGCCAGTCCGACGGCAGCTGGACGGTACGCATCACCTCTTGGCTGGCCACTCAGGATTCCGCGCAGCCGGTGGTCAAAAGGGAGACAGAGCAGCGGCTCTGCTGGGACGAGGTCCCCGGTGTAGTGCGGGAGCAGTACCTCCGCAGGCACCGGACCCTGCAGGAGATCGATATCACCGAGCTGCGGGATGCCCAGATGCTGACCAACGATGTCTAGGAGCAGAGCATTGCCGTGGCGAGTAGGAAGAAAGCAGATGCCGAAGAATTGGATCTATGTGCCACCCGCCGATATACCGCCGGTCGCTGACGGTTCCAGCTCGGAGCGCACCATGACCGCTGTGTTCTGCGAGCCGGAACCGACCGGCCCGGAATTCCCCGTCCGGAAGCCAGTGCGCGACCTCGCCGGCTTGATCATATCCGACGGAGTCCGGCAACGCCTGGAGACGGCGATCCGTTTGGTGAAGTACCACGACGTACTATTCAATCAGTGGGACCTCAAAAGCATCGATCCGCATCGTCAGGGTGTCGCGTTAAACTTATACGGGCCGCCCGGCACGGGCAAAACGCTCGCCGCTGAAGCTCTTGCGGCGCATTTGGGGCGCGGCTTCATCGACGTCAGCTACGCCGAGATCGAGTCCCGGTATGTCGGTGACACATCGAAGAATATCGTCCGTTGCTTCGCGGCTGCCCGTCGCCACGATGCGGTGCTGGTCTTCAATGAAGCCGATTCGATCCTCGGCGGCCGCCTCAGCGCCGTGACGCAGAGCGCGGATCACTCGGTCAATGTGTCGCGGGCCGTCATGCTGGCTCAGCTGGACGAATTCACTGGCCTCGTCGTGTTCACCAGCAACTTCCCAAGGAATTACGATACCGCCTTCGTCCGGCGGATTCTGGCCCACGTCCGGTTCGACCTCCCGGACCGGCCCACCAGGCACCGGTTATGGGCGGCACTACTGCCGAAGCTGTTGCCACTCGCGGCCGATGTCAAACTGGGCCGGCTCGCCGAGGCATCCGACGGGCTGGCCGGCGGAGATCTGGTGAATGTCATCCTCACAGCCGCGGCAAAAGCCGTGGACCGCCCGGTGGGAGACTGCTACGTGCGCCTCGTCGATCTGCTGGACGAGATCACCGAACTGCGCGATACGAAGCGAAGGGTCGGAAAGCCCCAGGCCGGAGAGCCGGTCGTCAGCTGGGACACGGCAGCCGGAGACACCCGGAGCGATGTCACCTGAGTGTGCCTGAACAGCGGCAACAGCGCCTTCGACGGCAGACCCGCTGGATCGGGTAGCCGAATCCGTCGGGTATCACCGGTCACCATAGGATCGTCGGCACAGTGTCGTGATCCTCGGCTCGCCACCGAGGTTCCACGGAGTCGGGGAACTCCTGGCCGGCCACACAACCGCATAACAGAGGAGGGTGATCATGCCGAGCTCGGTGATTGCCGTCAACCACGAGGGGGGCGGGCTATGCCATTGACCAGGTATGGGGTGCTGGTCGGGCGAGTATTGGAGAGCCGGGCTGAGGGCGGTTCCGACAGTCCGCATTTCCAGATCAGGGTCCGGGGTGGGGACGTCGATTTCCGGGTGGCGGTCAATGTGCTGTCGCAGCAGTCGCCCTCGGAGTTGCTGTATGTGGCTGACGAGGCGTTTCAGCACCCATTGGTGCAGGCTTTGCCGGATCTCCCGGAAGGCTTCACTCTTGTGCCCAGCCGCCCCGGAGGGCTCGCGGTGGACTACATCAGAGGAAACCTCTTCGACCGGCGGGCGATGCGTGCCCTCCCGGCGACCGCGCCCGGCCCCGACAACGACCTGGCCGACAAGCTCGAGCACTACGTGAGCCGGGCGGCCGCCGACCCGGCCGCCCGGATCTATGCGTTCGGTGAGCGCTGGGGACCGGAGGAGGGTCGGCCGGACAAGATCTTCGGTTTCTCCCCGGGAAACGGGGTGCACGACATCCACATGAACCAGGGCAACACCGGCCGGTTCCGCCGTGACGACGGAGTCTGGCAGGACGGCGGGTTGCTGCTGCACTACCCGGGGGCGGATCAGTGGGTCGCGATCTTCCTGGCGTTTCAGAGCCAGGCGTGGCACACCGACGATCAGACCGGTCACACCCTGGCGGACCTGCCCACTCCCGGCCCCGCCCCCACTCCCGGGCCGACCGAGCCGGATCATGTGGTGCGGATCGTCGCGGCCCTGGTCAACCCCGTCGGTCCCGCGCCGGAGCGGGAGACCGTCACTCTGCTCAACACCGGTGCGCAGGACCTCGACCTCGGTGGCTGGGCGCTGCTGGACCGGCTCAAGCAGCGGATGCCCCTGGATCCGAGCACCCTGCCTGCGGGGGAAGCGACCCGAATCCAGCTGCGGCCACCGATCCAGTTGGGCAACCAGGGCGGTCTGCTGACTCTGCTCAACCCGGCCGGGCTGAAGGTCGACGGCGTCGCATACACCCAGCAGCAGGCCGAGGCGGAGGGACGGACCATCGTGTTCTGACCTCGTCGACGTGGACGGCGTCGGCCAGCCAGTCCGTGCCGCCGGGGAACCGGCCGTGGTGGAATGCTTACGATGATCATCGTGGTGGCGAGAGCGCGGTCTGCATAGTCTCCAGTGCACGGGGTACTCCGTGTGGACCGGTCATCTGGGTGGTGCCTACAGCCGCATTGTTGGATGGCTGCATTTTGGATGACAGACGAGAGGAATCGGGTATGACCAGGCCGGGCGATCCGTATGCCTTACTGCCGCAGGTCGCCGTGTTCACCGCGACCAGCAAGGACGTCTCCGACGGTGCGATGCTGCCGGAAGCGCAGGTCAGCGGGATGATGGGCGCAGGTGGCAGGGACGTTTCGCCGCAGCTGTCGTGGACCGGCTTTCCCGAAGGGACCCGTAGCTTCGCCGTCACCTGTTACGACCCGGACGCTCCGACCGCCAGCGGGTTCTGGCACTGGGCGGTCGCCGACCTGCCGGTCGACACCACGGAGTTACCGGCTGATGCGGGCAATCCGGACGCCGGGCTGCTGCCATCCTCGGCGGTCGTGCTGCGCAATGATGCCGGGATGGCGCGATACACCGGTGCGGCCCCGCCCTCCGGTCACGGCAAGCACCGCTACTTCTTCGTGATCCACGCTGTCGACGTCGAAACGCTGGGCCTCGATCCGGACGCCACGCCTGCCGTCCTCGGATTCAATCTGTTCTCCCACACGCTGGGCCGGGCGGCCATCGTGCCGGTCTACGAAACGTAAGTCGGAGCGCGAGGGCAAGGTGGCGTGACGGGTGCGGTCGAGGGGTCGGCCGGAGACTCAGCCACCGTACGCGATCAGCTGGCGTCGTTTCGCCCGTTACTGGGAAAAGAGGTTCGTCGGATGCTCCCTTCGCTTGTCGGGTGGTCCTCGCCGGGAGTATAATCGAACATGTGTTCGATATCGAGGTGCCTCCGCTCCCGGAGACCGCGCCACCTGAGGATCTCATCGGCGTTGATGACCTCGTCGGGGATGGGTGGGGCGTCCCGGATCCGGTGCGGTGGTCGGAATACCTGCCCGACGGCATGCTAGCGGATCTGCTGGCCTCCCCGGTCAAGGTTGACTCCGAGCATCGGGAGTTCGAGTCGTTGGAGCGGGTGGGGGCCTGGGATCGGATCATCGCATGGGCCCAGGCCTGTCAGGCCCGGGAGATGACGACGTTCATCGACCATGCGGAGGCTCGAAATCTGGCGTTGGGGGCGGCTGAGTCGCAGGCGCACGAGTCGGCGGTCGCCGAGGTCGGGTTGATGTTGCGGGTGTCGGCGCGGACCGCGGCACGTCGGGTGGGGGATGCGTGGTCGTTGTGTGCCCGCCTGCCCGCGACGTTGACGGCTTTGGAGTCGGGTCGGATCACCCTGGCCAAGGCTCGCGTTGTCGATGGTGAGACCTTGAACTTGTCTCCGGAGCACACCGCCCTGGTGGAGCAGAAGGTGCTGGCCAAGGCCCCGGACCAGACTCCCGGGCAGCTGCGGGCCGCAACCCGCCGCGCGGTGCTGTCTACCGATCCGGCTGCTGCGCGGGAACGCGCGGAGCGGGCGCGACGGGAGCGCGGAGTGCGGATGTGGCCTGAGCCCGATGGGATGGCCACCCTGTCGGCGTATTTGCCTGCGGCGGATGCGGTGGGGGTGTTCGCGGTGTTGGATGAGTACGCCCGCCGCGCCGGGTTCGCCGGTGATAAGCGAACTCTGGAAGCCCGCCGCGGTGATGCCCTGGTTGATCTGGTGCTGAATCCCACCGGTTTCTGCAGCGAGGGCACCCGCGCCGCCCGCGACCACCACACCCCACGATCAGGAGACACGGAAAGCACCACCGCCACCAGTAGCCCTCCTGCCGCAAGCGACACTCAGGCCTCCGGGGATGCTCGTGATGACCTGTCCACCGCCGATGTCAGCGGCTCAGCGGGGTGCCGGTGTGCGTGTGGGCGGTGCCGCCGGGGTGGCGGGGTCGATGTTCGGGTCACCGTTCCCTACACCGCGTTGCTGGGGGCTGATGAGCTGCCCGGGGAACTCGCCGGGTACGGACCCATCCCCGCCGCGGTAGCGCGGGACCTCGCCGCGGGTGGGACGTGGCGGCGCGTTCTCACCGATCCCGCCTCGGGGCGCCCGCTGGACTACGGCACTACCCGGTATCGGCCTCCCGCGCGCCTGGCCGGGTTGGTGATCACCCGGGACCAGACCTGTCAGTTCCCCGGCTGCCGGATCCCGGCCCATCTCTGCGATCTCGACCACAGCATCCCGTATGACCCCGAGACCGGCGCGGGGCCGACCAGCGAGATCAATATCGGACCCAAGTGCCGACGTCATCACCAGGTCAAACAAACCCCGGGATGGTCAGTGGTCCAGCACCGGGACGGGTGCACCACCTGGACGACCCCCAGCGGGCATGTCTACCGCTCCCAGCCCCCACCCCTGAGTGATCCCGAACCACTGATTACCCATCCGGCATCCGACCCGGACGAACCCCCACCCTTCTGAGGCGCCCCCGTCCTGAACTGAACTGGCACTGGACTGGTCCGGTCAGTGCCGGCGAGACCGAGCGGCGCTGTTGCTCTGTCGGGACAAGTGTCGCGTGATCTTTCGATCTGGCCGCAGGCTTCGAGATGTTCAAGCACAAGGAGGACGAATGCGGCAAAGTCGTGCTGACGCCGTAACGTCTCAGGCCCCTCAGGCCCAGCGTCTCAACCCACGTATCGGCGGGCGCGGGATCGGCGTCGTGGTTCCTCCAGGAGGCGTAGCCCACGCTCTACCTCGGGGGGGATCACCCGGCGCTCCCGCAGTACCCACGCCAGTCCGCCCAGTGCCTCGGCGACCGCCGCCACGCTGGCCCGGTCACGGGGGATGGAGCGCAGCAAGGTCCCGGTGTGCCGCAGCGCACCGCCCAGCGGGCGGCGCAGCCATGCCGTCCACAACGTGTTCCGGATACCGAGCTGGCGTCGGCGTCGCGGATCCCGCGCTGTGGACGGCGCGTGCTGGATGACCACGTCCTCCGCCCAGCACATCCACCATCCTCGGGCGGCGAGATCGAGCGCCAGCAGCTCCTCCTCCCCGCCGAGCCACAGCCGGGGCGAGAAGCCACCGACCTCCCGGAAGGCGGTGACGCGGAACATGCTCGCGCCGGCCAGGACGCCGAGCAGCGCTGGGCCCGGCAGCCACGCCGGACCGGGCACCGGAGAGTTCCGCAGCTCCGGGGTGATCGGATCCTCGACCAGACCGGGGGCGACGAGGATCCGGGCCGTCACCGAAGCCAGTCCGGGATGGGCATCCAGCAGGTCCGCGGCCCGGCACAACGCCCCGGGCTCCCACCAGGTGTCGTCGTCGCAGAATGCCACGTACGGCGTGGTGACCTTCCGCACCGCCCAGTTGCGGCCCAGCGACCCCAGATTGCGGGTGCTGCGCAGCAGCCGCACCTGGCTGAAGTGCTCGGCCACGGCGTCGCAGGTGCCGTCGCTGGAGGCGTTGTCCACCACCACGACGGGGGCCTGATCCGGTAGCGCGGTCATGTGCGCCAGCGTGCGCAGCAGCTCCCTCCGGCGGTTGTGGGTGATGATCACAACGGTGACCCGGTTCTCGGTCACCGCTGCTGGGCCTCCAACATGCGGATCTGCTCTTCCACCTCGCCCGGGAGCGGCGCGCGCCGCCGCAATGCCGCTGGCAGGCGGGCCAGTGCGCCCCGCAACGCGCGGCGGGCCTCCGGGT
>JBOHHE010000144.1:0-1526 GCA_050700355.1 Pseudonocardiaceae bacterium | reverse complement strand
CCAGTACCCAGGGTGGGCCTTCCAGTAGTCCGCGAAGCCGACTGCGCCCGACCAGGCCGCGTCCTTGGCGGCCAGGTACCGGGGCAGCATCTCGTCGGGAGTGCGCTCTGCACCGACATACTTTCCATCCTCGCTGTAGTGCATGCGAAGTGCCTCCCGCTCGTCGATCAGCCAGAAGTCCTCATCGATCAGTTCTGCGGGCCTCGGCCGCTCGGCGAGATCGAGGATCCGGATGTGTTCACCCGCTTGAGCGTTGTACACGTAACCCCATTCACACTCGAAACGCAGGTAGTCGTTGAGGGGGCTCCGTACCACATGCACCCGGTAGGTGTGGAGGCCGCGGGCAACCTCACCGCGAATGTGTTCCATCCAAGGCTTGTTGCGTTCGAGGTTGGGCTTCGTCTCACCCGCTATGTACCGCGAGTACTCGTCACCGTTGCTGGACACGTCGTACAGGTCCAGTATCTCCAGGCGGAAGAGAGCCCGGGTGAATCGCCTGTCGATGTAGTCACCGAGTTCTTTCTCATTCAGCATGCGCGATCTCCAGCTCCGGCAATGCGCTGATCGTGATCTCGACGGCGGCCTCTCCCGGCGGGAGATTTAGTTCTCGCAAGGCGTCAGCGTCCACGACAGTGTGACCGCGCACCAAGATCGTCCCCCGATCTGTGCGGTGCAGGGAGTCGTTGGGTTTCTTTTCGCAGGCAAGCTCGGGCAGCAGAGAAGACGGGATCTCCACCACCAACTCACCCGGTGCGAGGAAGTCACTGTCTAGGTCGAGATCGGTCACCAGATATCCCTGCACCATGTAGGTGCCCCGATCTGTGATGCTGATGTTGGGACAGGTGCGTCCGATCTCGCAGGTGGATCGGAGGAAGATCAGCCGCACGGGAGGCTCCCCTCGGGTAGGCGTGTCACCGCAGTTGTACACGCCCGCACGGGAGCTAGTCAATGACTCGTTGCTTAACAGGTCAGGTGGCGGATTCGATGTCGTCGTGCTGGGCGACGAGGGCGGCGATGGCCGTGGTGATCGGGACGGCGGCGACCAGGCCGATACTGCCGACCAGGGTGCGCACCACTTCCTGTGCGATGTCCTGGCTGGTGACCGTCGTGCCGAAACCCTGCCCGGACAGCGAGAAGATCAGCAGGACCGGCAGCGCCGCGCCGGTGTAGGCCAGCGCCAGGGTGTTCACCGCTGAGGAGACGTGGTCGCGGCCGATCCGCAGGGCGGAGGTGTAGAGCGCCCGTACCCCGAGCCCGGGGTTCGCGCGGCGCAGTTCCCAGACCGCGCTGGTCTGGGTCACCGTGACATCGTCGAGCACACCCAGAGCGCCAATCACCATCCCGGCCAGCAGCAATCCCCGGGCGTCGATTCCATGGCCAAGGACCCCGATGAGCTTGCTGGTGTCCTCATCCAGACCGGTCAGGCGGGTAGCCGCGGAGAAGGCTGCGCCCAGCACGCCGATCAGCCCGAGGCTCAGCACCGTGCCCCGCACAGCGCTGGAGGTTTGCGCGGAGACTCCGTGGGT
>JBOHHE010000143.1:0-11538 GCA_050700355.1 Pseudonocardiaceae bacterium | reverse complement strand
GCACCCAACGCCCCTCACCCCCCCTCCAGGGCATCGCGAATAGGCACCAGCTTCGCGGCGGCCTCAGCGACCTCGGAGTCAGGATCGGAGCCGGCCACGATGCCGCAGCCCGCGAACAGCCGCGCGGCGCGGCCCTCGACCTGAGCGCAGCGCAGCGCGATGCCGAGCTCGCCGTTCCCAGCGGCGTCGACCCAGCCGACCGGACCTGCATAGCGGCCGCGGTCCATCTCCTCCAGCTCGCCGATCGCGGCGACCGCAGCCGAGGTGGGCGTACCCCCGACCGCGGCGGTGGGATGCACCGCGTCGGCCAGCGCGAGCAACGGTGTCCCCGGGGCCCGCAGCAGGCCGCGGACCTCGGTAGCAAGGTGCAGGACGTTGCGCAGCTGCAAGACAATGGGGGCGTCGGGGACCGCCAGGACTGTGCAGTACGGTCGCAGCTCGTCGGCCAACGAGTCCACCGCGTAACGGTGCTCGTTGCGGTCCTTCGCCGAGGCGAGCAGCTCAGCGGCGAGCGTCTCCGTATCGGTGCCTTCTTGCGGCCAGCTGGTTCCGGCCAGTACCTGCGAGAGCACCTGGGGTCCGTGCCGGCGCAACAGCAGTTCCGGAGTCGCGCCCACGAGTCCGTCGACCGCGAACGTCCAGCAGGAGGGATAGCGGCTGGCCAGTCCGTGGAGCAGAAACCGAGGGTCCAGCGGCTCGTCCGCGATGGCGAGCAGATCGTGGGCCAGCACCACCTTCGCGGGCGCGATGCCATCGCGCATCCGCGCGACCGCCCGCGCGACCGCCTCCCGCCAGGCCGCCACCGGTAACTCACCGTCGGAGTAGCGCAGGCCGCAAGGTCGGTGCACCGGCACTACCGGCTCGGTGGCGGTGCCGGCCTCGATCTCGGTTACCCAGGTCAGGCCGTCCCGCCTGCCCACTACCAGCCGGGGTACCACCAGCACCGAACGGCCGGGGGAGTCGTCGAAGGCGAGGCTGGTGAACGCGACCGGGCCGCTGCCGGGCAGACCCACCTCATCCTCGATGTCCAGCTGCGCGGAGAACGACCGCCACCATGCCTCGGAGCGGACGAACCGGTCCGGCCCCGCAGTGCACACCCGCGCGACCTCACCCCAGGCCACCAACCCCTCGCCGTCCCGTACCCAGCACAGCACCCCTCGGGGAGAGGGGAGCAGATCGATCAGGTCACCGCTGCTGTGGACCGGGTACGAACGCACGACCAGCCGGTCAGTCAGTGGGGCGGTGGTCACGTCGTCAGGGTAATTGCGGTAGCGCGCTGCTGTGCATCATGCGTCGCGAAGGTAGTTCGCAGTGAGATCGGACAGTTACGCTCGGCGGCTAGGCTCACCCCGATGACCACGCACGTTCTCGTCCGCGGTATCGGACGACGCATCGGGGCCCGCTCGCTGTGGTTGCTCGCGGTCCCCGGCGTGCTGACCGTGCTAGTAGTGCTTGCATTGGCTGGTGCCGCCCACGACGATGTCGCGATCGATGCCCGCACCGGCCACGCCACCGCGGAAGTACTCTCCGTGACGTCGATGCGCACGGTGGTGCAGTTCGCCGTGCCCGACGGACAGGTGTACCGCCCGGCCGAGGGGCTGGCCTATCCGGCCGGGCTGCAGGTGCGGCAGCTGGTCCGGGTGGAGTACGACACCGCCGACCCGGAACTGGTGCGGGTCGCGGGGCGGAGTTGGGCCACAGGGTTGTTACCCGCCGCGATCACCCTGTTGGCGATCTGGGTGCTGGTGCTTCCGGTCGGCTGGTGGTTGCGGGCGCGGCGTTCGTGAATGGCACAGATGTTCGAGTATTCGTCCTTCTCCACGGCACCGCGTAGGGTGCCGTGGAGGCGTCTCAGAGGTGGCGTAATGTCACGGCGCGGGGAGTTCGTCAGGAGTTCGGCGATGCGACATGGCGGCTTCGCCTGCTCGGAGCACCCACCCGACACCGTCGGCGCTATGCGCGTCGCGATCGTGTCCGAGAGTTTCCTGCCCGTCGTCAACGGGGTGTCCAACTCGGTGGTGCGGATTGTGGAGCACCTCGTGCGATGCGGGCATCAGCCGCTGGTGATCGCCCCGGGTAAGGGCCCGGACACCTACCAGGGCGCGCCGGTCGTGCGATTGCCCGCTGTCAATCTGCCGGTGGTCGACTCGCTGCCGATCGGGGTGCCCACCCGCAAGGTGTTCACCGCCTTACGAGACTTTCAGCCGGACGTCGTTCATCTGGCTTCCCCGGCGATCGTCGGGGCCGCTGGAGTATGGTCCGCGCGCCGGCTCGGACTACCCATGGTGGCTGTCTTTCAGACCGATCTCGCCGGATTCGCCGATTCCTACGGCCTGGGCTTCGCGGCGCGCACCGCCTGGCGCTGGACTCGGGTGCTGCACAGCGTTGCCGATCGCACATTGGCCCCCTCCAGCTCCGCCGCGGCTGCGCTGGTCGAGCACGGCGTGCCTAGGGTGCATCGCTGGGCGCGGGGCGTGGACACCGCACGCTTCCGACCCTCCCGGCGCAACGAGCAGCTGCGGGCGCAGCTGGCCCCACGTGGTGAGCTGCTGGTGGGCTTCGTCGGCAGGCTGGCGCCGGAGAAGAAGGTGCTGCGCCTGGCGGCCTTGCAGGACATGCCCGGAATTCGGCTGATTGTGGTGGGTGACGGTCCGGATCACCGGCAGCTGGCCAAGCGGCTGCCTGCGGCCGCTTTCCTGGGGTTCAAGACCGGCGACGAGCTGGCCGAGGCCTACGCCAGCCTGGACGTCTTCGTGCACACCGGACCCTTCGAGACGTTCTGCCAGGCGGTGCAGGAGGCGCTCGCATCGGGTCTGCCGGTGATCGCCCCGGACGCGGGAGGCCCACGGGATCTGGTGGCGCACGGCCGCACCGGCTTTCTGCTGCCCGAGACCGGAACCTCCGACGGTGACGCGGTCTTCGGTGCGGCGCTGCGGAGTGCGGTCCGCACGCTGGCGGCCGATCCGGAGCTCCGCGCCCGCTTCGGCGCCGCCGCCCGCCGCTCGGTGCTGCGTCGCACCTGGCCCGCGGTGTGTGACGAGCTGCTCGTGCACTATGCGGAAGTCACCGGACTGCCCGTGGACGTGCGGCGGGTGGCGTGAGCCGCATCGTCCAGCTGGCGAATTTCTACGGCCCGCGCTCCGGTGGGCTGCGCACCGCGCTGCACCACCTGGGCGCCGGATACGTCGCTCACGGTCACGAGGTGGTGCTCGTGGTACCCGGGCCGCGGCGGACTGATGAGCTGATGCCGGGTGGGGTCCGGCGGATCACCCTGCCCGCCCTGAAGATCCCATGGACCGGCGGATATCGCGCGGTGGATCCGTGGCAGGTGAAAAGCCTGCTGGAGCGGTTGGCGCCGGATCGGATCGAGGTCTCCGACCGGCTCACCCTGCGCGGACTGGGCCGATGGGCCGCCCGGCACGGCGTGCGCAGCGTGGTGATCTCGCACGAACGGCTGGACCGGCTGCTGCAGGAGGTGCTCCTGCCCGAGCCGGCGGCGCGGCGAGTCGCGGACTGGGCCAACGCCCGGATGGCAGCTTCCTACGACACCGTGGTCTGCACCACCGCTTTCGCCCGCGAGGAGTTCGACCGGATCGGCTCCCCGAACGTCGTGCAGGTACCGCTGGGCGTGGATCTGGCCACCTTCGCGCCGTCTCATCGGGATGCTGCGCTGCGTGCCGAGCTGGCCAGGGGAGCCGACGCGCTGTTGGTGCACTGCGGGCGGCTTTCGCCGGAGAAGCACGTCGAACGCTCGGTTGACACCATCGCCGAGCTGCACGAGTCGGGGCAGCGGGTCCGCTTGATCATAGCTGGGGACGGCCCACGCCGGGAGGCATTACAGCGGCGCGCGGTCGGGCTGCCGGTCAGCTTCCTCGGATTCGTGCCCGACCGCGGCGCGGTGGCCAAACTGCTCGCCACCTCCGACGTATCGTTGGCTCCCGGGCCGCACGAGACCTTCGGGCTGGCCGCTCTGGAGGCGCTGGCGTCAGGCACCCCGGTCGTCGTGTCCCGCTCCTCGGCATTGCGCGAGATCATCCGTCCTACGTGTGGCGCCGCGGTCGCCGACCACGCCCCGGCCTTCGCCGGCGCCGTCAGCAGGCTCCTCGACGCCCCTGAACCGTCCCGCCGAGCGGCCGCCCGAGCCCGCGCTGAAGAATTCACCTGGCCCACCTCGGTAACCGGGATGCTCAATGCCCTGCGCGCCGGTTAACCCCCCGATCCGCCGAGCGGCATAGTCGCGGTCAAGCGCCCTGTCCTCGGTCTCGGCTGGCGCATGGCCCGCCGCGAGCGGTCTAGGGTGAGCGCATCGCTTCTCCTGCCGCGCCGTTGCCGGACCCCGCGCCACCGCCGCCGGACCCACAGGCCATCCGCGCCGGTCTGACGCCGGGGCTGGCCGCCGACTTCGACAGCGAGTGGGAGATCGTGCTGGACCGCGCGAAGCAGTCCAAAGACCTCGCCTGACCCCACCCGCACCATTGGTGGACACTGGGCCGCCGATCTGGGCGCCTGCCCGTTCGTCAACGGCACCACTGCCAGGGGCGTCGTCCCTTTCGATATCGAACAGCTCGAGGAGCGTTATGATGGTGACGGCCGCTACAGTTGCAAGAGGCGCAAGCATTGGGTTGATTTCACCAATTCGGAAGGAACTCTTCACCAGGTGATACGCTGAGATAAAAAAGAAGGGTAGCCACCAAAAAATAAAGAAAAGTAACGCAGTCGTAATATACCATGAATCTCCAAATGCAGTTCCACTGTTGATAGCTATGAACACATATGCTGGCACCAGAAGCGTGGCTGTAGCTAAAAATATGGTTCGCAGTGGCTCTTTAGCTGCGTCGCGAAAATCCGACCGCTGCGCTTCATCGGTTAGCCAGTATACTATTAATGTAACAATTGTCGCCGAAATCAAGCCGATTACGGCATTCCCCGGTGGCTTAAGAAAGGCGTCTTCGATAATGAGGATAAATGAACGATATGGTACGCTAAGGTGAACCGTCAGTAAAAGACCAAAAATTGATCGCAAAAAGCCGAGCCGTGTCCACACGTAGCTGGTCCCTGCGCTAGCACGCCGCACAGCTGCGATAGCGTCTGGAGCCTATGCGGGTGGGTGTGTTTGTGGATGCGTTCAACCTCTACTACGGGGGGCGTGCCCATATCGGTGGCGGTGTGGCTGGCTGGCTGGCTGGCGCTGGCTCGAACTCCGAGCGTTGGCATCAGGCCCTGGTCACCGAGCAGGTTGACTTCGTGGCAGCAGGCACATGTAATGCATGTGACCTGCCGCACTGCCCGAGTCAGCTCCCGCGACAACGTGAGTGGCTCGCAGGATCAGGACGTGTACCTGAGAGCTTTGGCCACCTCTGGCAGCGTTGACCTGATTGAGTACGGGTACTACACAAGCAAGATCAAGACTCGGCCAATGGCGGTGCCGGATCGCAAGCATCGACCGAAGCTGGTCCACCCCGGATGGCCGGTCAAGGTCAAGACGGGGCTATGGTCGATGACCCCCATGCCATCTTCATGGTCTCGATCGCAGACCGTGGTGATGTTGGCAGTGGCCCGGGGCAGCGGCAGCCCTGTCAGTGACCGCCGTCGGCGCTGGTTCGGAGTGGCCGCCGAAGTCGGGGTCTACTCGGAAGCTCGTACCCTTCTCGGCCTTCCGAGTAAAATTCCGAGTATGGATGTGGATCAGTTGCTGAGGCAGCCGGAGGGCAAGCGCGTGGAGTTCAAGCGTGATCTGTCCGCGCCTGGGCCGGTGTTGCGGACACTGATCGCGTTCGCCAATACAGCCGGAGGTGTGCTGCTGATCGGTGTCGAGGACCGGACCCGGGATGTCCGGGGTCTGGCAGATCCGTACGCGGTTGAGGAGCGGCTGGCGAACCTGCTCGCGGACCGGATCACCCCCCGGGTGGTGCCGGAGATCGAGGTGCTGCCGTGGCGGTCGACGTACCTGGTGGCGGTCCGAATGCATCTGAGCCCGACACGGCCGCACTACCTCGCCTCGGCAGGACCGGTGGAGGGGGTCTATGTCCGCGTCGGGTCGACCAATCGTCGCGCCGACCCGGCGCTGATCGCGGAGATGGGCCGTTCGGCGAGGTTCGAGTCGTTCGATGAGTCCCCGATGGTGGACCAGGACTCGGAAGTGCTGGACTTCCGAGCTGCTTCCGAGTTGTTCGGTCCGGTGCGGGTACTGCGTCAGCGTGATCTGGTGAGCCTGGGCTGCCTTGTCGAGCACCAGGGTCGGCAGGTGCCGTCCGTGGGTGGGATGTTGCTGTTCGGCCGTGACCGTCGGCGCGCGTTCCCCGACATCTGGATGCAGGTGGGAAGCTTCGCCGGTGCCGACCGCTCGCAGATCCTCGATCAGCGAGATGTCGACGGCCCGCTGCCAAAGTGGGTGGAGGAGGCGATCGCGTTCGTCGAACGCAACTCGGCGCGGGCCGTGCACATCGACGGCCCGCGCCGTCGGGACGTCCCGTCGTTGCCGCACTACTGCTGAGCTCGCCGCCATCCTAGGCCGGTCCTCGCGCGCGACACGTGTCCGGCTGGCGGCCCTGGTGGCACGAGGACTGATCGTGGAGATCGGACCGGGCCGCACGACCCGCGTCGTCGATACCACCTCGCCGACCGGACGCACTGAGGCATGTTCGTCCGGCACCAGCTGATCGCCCCAGATCCCTTCGATAATGGAACGGTTCTGGCTGCAACGCACCACGCTCGTCAAGCGGATGCGGGTAAAGCTACGAGAGGTCAACGATCAGCTCAAGCGTCGCCGGCACGAACCCATCCCGGTGCAAGTGCAGTGGCTGCACGGCGTGGTGCAAGGACATCTGATTGCGGATCGGTCGGTGTTGGTCCGTCCGGCGGCCGAGGTTTGGTACACCCCACTGCTTTCCACACGCTCGTTTTGTTGCGGTCACTGAGTCAAAAGAGCCGATCCTGTCAATGGTGCAGACATTCGATGTGCCAACGAAGTGACAAGAATCAGTGAGGTGACAACCCGGTAGGAAGACCATCGGAGACGGGCTGTCAGGTGTGGACCGGTCAGGAAAGACTCAGCGCGCTCTGCGAAGGTCTTCCCCCACCTGTCGCAGAGCGGAGGCCGGACCGGCGATGTTCACGACTCCCCCCTGAATCGTCGGTCCGGCCTCCCCAGGACAGATCCGGAGGATTCGTGACCGACGAAGACCGCTATCTACTCGGCCTCCTGCACGATCTGAATTTGGCCTGCGGCCCGTTCGGGCTGGCAGTCGTCGAAGACTCGCTCTCCCGTGATGACGAGCTCTCCATGGCTCACCGGTTCGTCCACATCGCTGACCGGATCTTATTGCGCGCCTGTTCGGCAGCGGTTCCCCAGGTGATCGAGGAGGCGGAGGGTGGCGAAGAGCCTATGGACGGTCCGGTACCGCCCGTCGACTAAGATGCCAGCTCCAGCAATCCCCGAACGATTTCGTCAAGGGTCTGCGGATCGAGCGCGACCACGGTCTTCCAGGTCGAATCCAAGCTGATGACAACGCCGTCCTGGGAGTTCCGCCACATCACGATCGTGCACGCACCCCCCTGGAGATGGTCTCGACCAACCACCGCAACCCTGCGGGCATCCGCAATCGACGGCCACTGTTCTGGGCGTTCGGAAATCTGTTTCATGGCCGAAGGCTAGCGGTTGCACGGCGCTATTAACTGACATGTAGTTGACAAGAAGTGGCCGGCTGGTAAGCGGTTGGTAGTATGGAGCACGACCTGAGGAGGTGGCCCTGTGTCGGATGCACCGGTTGGTGTCGGCGAACGGATAGCGGTGCGTCGGAAGCTGAGCGGGCTGACGCAGGAACAGTTGGCGAATCGGGCCCATGTGTCGGTGTCCTTGCTGCGCAAAGTCGAGCAGGGCAGCGTACCGGCTTCCTCGGCGTTCATCACAGCAGTAGCCAAAGCGCTCAGTATCAGTGTGAGCGATCTGCTCGACCTGCCGCCGCAGCCACAGAATCACGACGACGTGATCTGCGACCCGGCCGCGGGTACCTGCGGTTTCCTCATGGCCGCAGCCGAGTACATGCGTGAGAAGCACCCGGGCCTATTGCTCAACCGCAAGCAACGCGACCACTTCCATCACGACATGTTCCACGGCTTCGACTTCGACAGCACAATGCTACGCATCGGCAGCATGAACATGCTCCTACACGGAGTGGAAAACGCGGACGTGCGCCACCGCGACTCGCTGGCGGAGAGCTCGACAAGTGACGCTGAGCACTACTCGCTGATCCTGGCCAATCCGCCATTCGCGGGCAGCCTGGACTACGAGAACGTGGCGAGGGACCTCCAGAAGATCGTCAAGACAAAGAAGACGGAGCTGCTGTTCATTGCACTGTTCCTGCGACTGCTCAAGCCAGGCGGGCAAGCTGCGGTGATCGTGCCCGACGGGGTACTGTTCGGCTCCACCAAGGCACACAAGGAACTGCGCCGTATGCTGGTGGAAGACCATAAACTCGATGCCGTGATCAAGCTGCCCAGCGGGGCATTCAAGCCGTATGCAGGGGTATCTACCGCGATCCTGCTGTTCACCAAGACCAATTCAGGCGGTACCAACCAGGTGTGGTTCTATGAAGTCATCGCCGACGGGTTCAGCTTGGACGACAAGCGCACAGCCCTGCTGCCAGAGACCAAGCTCGGACCGTCACCAACCGAACCGCTGACCGACGACGAGCACATCAAAAATAATCTGCCGGATGTGGTGGCCAGATGGCGACGGCTTCCTAACGAGCGCCTACGTCCCCGCACCGCACAGAGCTTCTGCGTGCCGAAGCAGGAGATAGCGGAGCAAAACTATGATCTTTCGTTGAACCGCTACAAGGAAGTCGAATACGAAGAGGATGAGCACCGCATTCCCGGCGAGATCATGGACGCTCTTGAAGAGTTGGAAAAGGAGATTCATGACGGCATGGTAGATCTCCGGGGGATGCTGAAATGACGTTTCAGATGGTTGCACTCGGCGACATCATGGCTGAGCGAACTCGCACTATAGACCCATCAAAATTTCCTGAAGAGTATTTTGAGCTATATAGCATTCCTGCTTTCGACAAGGGTGAACCTGACGTAGTCGCGGGAAGTCAGATAGGATCAATTAAGCAGACTATCGAACCCGAAGATGTCCTACTGTCCAAAATAGTTCCCCATATTCGAAGGTCGTGGGTAGTTAAACCAGCCGAGAGGAGGCTTATCGCTTCTGGCGAGTGGATTGTATTCCGAAGCGAACGCTTCCATCCACACTATCTTCGTCACGTGCTAATGAGTAACTTCTTTCGCGTGCATTTTATGCGAACGGTGGCAGGCGTCGGAGGGTCACTATTAAGGGCACGCCCTGCCTATGTGGCCGACATCAAGGTTCCGTTCCCGAGTTTGGTAGAGCAGCAACGAATCGCGGCGATACTAGACCGGGCTTATGCGCTGCGAGCCAAACGCCGCGAAGCCATTACCCAGCTCGGTCAGCTTACCCGACGGCGAGCATGATCGGGAGCTCGAAGTCACCGGAATGCCCAGCTCCAGCGGCAAGGGCTACGCCGATTACGTGCTGTGGGGTGATGACGGGCTACCGCTGGCCGTGGTCGAGGCTAAGCGTGCGCAACGCAGTCCACAGGACGGCCAACAACAGGCCAAGCTGTACGCCGACCGACTGGAAGCCACCTATGGACAGCGTCCCCTCATCTACTACACCAACGGTTTCGAGCACTGGTTCCGGGACGACCTGCGCTATCCGCCGCGCCGGGTGGAGGGCTTCCACACCAAGGACGAGCTCCAGCTCGCCATTCAGCGCCGCACCACGTTGCGGTCGCTATCCGAGACGGCGATCAAATCCGAGATCGTCGAGCGGCCCTATCAACAGCGGGCCATCCGGCGCATCGCCGAGGCATGTGAGCGGGACAACCAGCGCAAGGCGCTGCTCGTCATGGCCACCGGGGCGGGCAAGACCCGCACCGTCATCGCCCTGGTCGATCTGCTGCAACGCTGCAACTGGGTCAAGCGAGTGCTCTTTCTCGCCGACCGCACTGCGCTGGTCAATCAGGCGGTCAATGCGTTCAAACAGCACCTGCCGTCGTCGTCACCGGTCAACCTGGTCACCGAACGGGCAGGGGAGGGCCGCGTCTACGTCTCCACTTATCCGACGATGATGAATCTCATCGACTCCGCCCGCGGCAGTGGCGGGCGGCGATTCGGTGTCGGTCATTTCGATCTGATCGTGATCGACGAGGCGCACCGGTCGGTGTACCAGAAGTACCGCGCGATCTTCTCCTACTTCGACGCGCTGCTCGTGGGCCTGACTGCCACACCGCGCGACGAGGTCGACCGGGACACCTACGGCCTGTTCGACCTCGAACCCGGCGTGCCCACCGACTCCTACAGCCTCGAAGAGGCCACCAACGACGGTTACCTGGTGCCGTACCGGCCCATCTCCGTTCCGCTGAAGTTCCCCCAGCAGGGCATCCGCTACGCCGACCTCACCGACGAGGAGAAGATCCGGTGGGACAGCCTGGAATGGGATGAGGACGGCATTATTCCCTCCGAGGTCGACCCGGACGGCGTCAACAGGTGGCTGTTCAATATCGACACCGTGGACAAGGTGCTGGAGACGGTGCTGACCCGCGGTCTGGCGGTCGCCGGTGGGGACCGGATCGGCAAAACGATCATCTTTGCCAAGAACAGGGACCACGCCGACTTCATCGTCGAGCGGTTTCACGTCAACTATCCCGAACACCGGGGCAGCTTCGCCCGCGCCATCACCTACCAGGCCGACTACGTGCAGGACCTGATCGACGACTTCTCCAACGTGGATCGTCCCCCGCACATCGCGGTCTCGGTGGACATGCTCGACACCGGCATCGACGTGCCCGAAGTCGTGAACCTGGTGTTCTTCAAGCGGGTGCGGTCCAAGACCAAGTTCTGGCAGATGATCGGGCGCGGTACCCGCCTGTACCCCGACCTGTTCGGCCCGGAGGCTGACAAGACCGAGTTCTTCATCTTCGATGTCTGCCGCAACTTCGAGTTCTTCAGCCACAACCCGCCGACCATTGAGGGTTCGGTGGTCCAGCCGCTCGCGCAGCGGCTGTTCACCCGCCGGCTCGCACTGCTGGCCGGTTTGGATGCGCGTGATGGCCCAGCCGGGCCGGTGGGCGATGCCGAGCGTGCCCTGCGCCGCGACACCGCAGACCTGCTGCACCGGATCGTCACCGGCATGAACGAGCACAACTTCGTGGTGCGCCCGCACCGCCAACTTGTGCAGTGCTATCGCGATCGGTCGGCATGGGACGATCTCGGCACCGCGGCTCTCACCGAGATCACCGATCGGCTTTCAGGCCTGCCCAGTGCCGAACGGGACGACGACGAGGGAGCCAAACGCTTCGACCTGCTCATCCTGCGCGCCCAGCTCTGCGTGCTCAACCACGAACCGGGGTTCCTCGGCATCGTCGAACGGGTGCGCGACATCGCCGGCGCCCTGCTGGAGCAGACCACCATCCCGGCGATCCGCGAGCAAGAGATCTTCCTGGAGGCCCTGGC
>JBOHHE010000142.1:0-10419 GCA_050700355.1 Pseudonocardiaceae bacterium | reverse complement strand
CTGTACTCTTGTCGACCATATTATCTTGGTAAGCGAAGCCGACACAACCTCCTTTCAGGCGTCTCGGCATTTGATGGAAGAACTTTCTAAAGATTCGGTTCTACTTTCCCATAAAGTGGTTGGATTTGTTCTTAATAAGGTTTTCGAGGACCCTGCACCGGTAATCAGAAATGGGACCGCTGTCTTCGGAGTTCAATCACTGGGCTCTATTCCATTTGATTTTGAGGCAACTCGTGCATTTCTCGTTGGAAATGTTCCAAATCCTAATTCGACGTTTGGCGTTCATGTTCATGATGCGCTATCGCGAGCTTATCCGGTAGACGTTATGCCGCCAGTCCGGGGTGTGTGGACACCAAGCGACTACAGTAGCCTCAGTCTCGCTTCGCCTACATCGTCACGAGGAGGGGTGCTCCTTGGCCTTATGATATTACTGCTGGGCGGTTCGCTTATTTTGGCACTTAATCTTGGTGCGCCAACTCCGTCAGTGGTTCAAGCTGGCATTGGCGCAGTGACACTAATTGGCTTCTTGAGTAGCATTGAACCTGCGAGACGATTGGTCGGGCGTTCAATTGAAGAATGTGTGAGACCTCTTAGAGAGATTAGTAGAAGGAAGCTGATTGTTGCCCTTAATCTTACCGCGGTCACCGCTGTCGGGGCCGCGATAACCAGCCTCTTGTTATCCACGCCATTGATCCAATCGGCGAATACCCCCACCCCGGTTTTTCCTATGCCGATAGTCCCATCGACAACGATACAAACGACGACGATGAGTACGCCGACAGTGATGGATGAGCTACCGAATTTCCCTCCGCTGGTAGAGGAAGAGCGTTGGGTAGAGTTGAGTACGCAAACTGGTAATGAGTCGGTAGAAATTGATACATGGTTGCAAGTGGAGGATGGGTTGGGTGATCTCCAGATTGACCAAAATGGAATCTACACTACTCTGGGGGCGAAGCTCAGTGTTATTGAGGACTCACTCGAGCTCACCTATGCTTCTTGTTCATCAATTAAAGATTGGGTTACTAGGGTTGACTTTGTGGACCTTCGCGAAGGCAGTCAAATCTGTGCCCAAAGTGGTCGAGAAAAGTATGCCATGCTACAGATTCGTACTTTGCCACAGTCGCCGGGAAACGGTGGACCTTTCGTCTTCTATGGCAGAACCTGGCAATTGATTAAGTGATAAATCTGCTTCGGGATAGCATCCAATCACGCCCTCGACAGAACAGAGTGATGGGTCTCCATTCTCCCATGCTGTGAGAGGACTTGTTCATCCGGGAGAAGATCGTTGCCGGTCCAGACGAGCGGGGGGTGGTCACGGCATCGTCTCCGTCCTCACTGATGATCATCTGATGGGTGGCGATGCCGTCGAGTTCGCAGTAGGTGCACCATTCGTGGTCCGAGATGAGGACGAGGTCGAGGTCGAGTGCTGACAGCAGCTCGAACACCTGACCGCGGTTGGTGGTGTCGACTCCGACGAAGGCCTCGTCGAGCAGGATGAGCCTGGGTGCTCCGGGGAGCGCTTCGTAGTGGGCGGTGACGGCGGCGAACAGGGGCAGACGCAGGACGCTCGCCTTCTCGCCACCGGACAGTGCCCCATGGAGTTTTTTGGTCAGCAGTTGCCAGCCGGCTCCATTGGCGCGGTCGATTTTCACCACGAACTGATGCCAGGCGGCGTAGTCGAATACGTGGGCGAGTTGCTGTTCCCAGCTTGTCGCGGTGTCGTCGGCCTTGGCCGCTTCGATTCGGTCCCGGAAGAAGCGGTGTAGAGATTCGCGATCGGCCTCGGTCAGCCGTATCGGGTCTTTGAGCAGCAGGTCGCGTGCTTCCTTGGTGCCCGGTGGAGGTCCGGCGCGACCTGCCAGACCAGCCGGACCGCCACCCTGGAGGCGGTGCGCACCCGTTCCCGTGCTCGCGCGCGCTACCGAACCACCGATCAGCCCGCCCCGCCGCACGGCGCTCACCCCCTCGGCGAGCGCAGGTTGTGTGCTGATGACATCGTGGCCCGCTACCCACTCCCATAGTTCCGCACGTTCGGCAGCAGCATGGATGCGCCGTGCTGCCCGGTCATCGAGAGCCGGTTGAAGAGAACGTCGGACAAGGAGGGGAAGGGAGGTGACTGATCAACATCTGGTCCCTTTCCCCATCTTGTTGTTGTGAACATCAATGCCACCGGCTCTCCAGCGGTTGCCTACTGACCGAGGAGGTGGGCCAGGCGGGTGGGGGTGTCGGTCGCCGGGACCGGGGTGTAGATGACCAGATGCAGTTCGGGGTGGTCGCTGGGGGCCAGCCGGTGGTGTTCGAGGTGGAGATCGCCCACCACTGGGTGGTGGAAGAGGCGTTCGCGCGAGGTGAAGCCTTCGATGCCGTGGCTTTCCCAGTTCGCCCGGAAGACCGCGCTGGTCGCCAGCAGCCGGTTGATCAGGTAGGAGAACTCGCCCAGCCGTGGACCGGCTTCGGCCCGGAACTCGGCCAGGAACCGGCGGCAGGTCAGCTCCCAGTCAGGCAGCAACCCGCGCACATACGGGTCGGTGAACACCAGCCACAGCAGGTTACGGTCCTCGATCGGCGCGGTCGCGACCGGCGGGTACAGGGCGGCGTAGGCCGCGTTCCAGCCGATGATCTGCCAGTCGGGTGCCACGGCGTAGGCGGGGGAGCCGACCAGCGCGTCGAGAAGCCGTTGCACGTGCGCCGGTGCGGCCTGCGCGGTAGCTGCGGCGCCCGGCGGCGGGGCCGAGTATCCGGCCAGCGACAGCACGTAGGTGTGCTCGGCCACGGAGAGACGCAGCGTGCGGGCGATCGCGTCGAGCACCTGCCGGGACGGGTTGATATCCCGCCCCTGCTCCAGCCAGGTGTACCAGGTGACGCTCACCCCGGACAGGTAGGCCACCTCTTCCCGGCGTAGCCCGACCGTCCGGCTCCGCCCGACCGGCGGGAGACCGTGGTCGGCGCGCACCAGCCGGGCCCGCTGCGCCCGGAGGAAGTCACCGAGCTCGCGTCTGTTCACACCGCAGAACTCTAGTAGCGCCACTACTAGTACTCGTACCGGCTTCCGCGATCGGCGGCCGATCAGCGACAGTCGGGGGCATGCCCGAGCTGAGATCACGCACCGTCACGCACGGTCGGAATATGGCCGGCACCCGCGCCCTGCTGCGCGCGGCCGGAGTCGCCCGTGAGGACTTCGGCAAGCCCATCGTCGCCGTAGCGAACAGCTTCACCGAGTTCGTTCCCGGCCACACCCACCTGCAGCCGGTCGGGCGCATCGTGTCCGCCGCGGTCCAGGCTGCGGGGGGAATTCCGCGGGAGTTCAACACGATCGCCGTCGACGACGGGATCGCGATGGGCCACGGCGGGATGCTCTACTCGCTGCCTTCGCGGGACCTGATCGCGGACTCGGTGGAGTACATGGTCAACGCGCACTGCGCGGACGCGCTGGTGTGCATCTCCAACTGCGACAAGATCACTCCCGGCATGCTGATGGCCGCGCTGCGGCTCGACATCCCGACGGTCTTCGTCTCCGGTGGCCCGATGGAGGGCGGCCGAGCGGTGCTCGTCGACGGCACCGTCCGCGCCCGCCTGCACCTGATCTCCGCGATGTCCGACGCGGCATCCGATGCCGTCTCCGACGCCGACCTCGCCCGCATCGAGGAAGCCGCCTGCCCGACCTGCGGTTCCTGCTCGGGCATGTTCACCGCCAACTCGATGAACTGCCTGACCGAGGCGCTGGGCCTGGCCCTGCCGGGCAACGGCTCGACCCTGGCCACCCACACCGCCCGCCGCGCGCTGTACGAGCAGGCCGGGCACACGGTGCTCACCCTGGCCCGCCGCTACTACGAGCAGGACGACGAGCGCGTGCTGCCCCGCGCCATCGCCTGCCGCGCCGCCTTCGACAACGCCATGGCGCTCGACCTGGCCATGGGTGGGTCCACCAACACGGTCCTGCACCTGCTGGCCGCCGCGCGCGAGGCCGAGCTGGACTACACCCTGCGCGACATCGAAGAGCGGTCCAGGGTGGTGCCCTGCCTGTGCAAGGTCGCCCCGAACGGCGCCTATCTCATGGAGGACGTGCACCGCGCGGGCGGCATCCCCGCGATCCTGGGCGAGCTGCACCGCGCGGGGCTGCTGCACGCCGACGTGCACGCCGTCCACGCCGATTCCCTGGCGGAGTGGCTCACGACCTGGGACGTCCGGGGCGGTTCACCCGAACCCGACGCGGTGGAACTGTTCCACGCCGCGCCCGGATGCGTCCGCTCGTCGCAGGCCTTCTCCCAGTCGCAGCGCTGGCACGAGCTGGATCTCGACGCCGCCCACGGCTGCATCCGCGACGTCGCCCACGCCTACTCGACCGACGGTGGACTGGCGGTCCTGCGCGGCAACCTCGCCGAGGACGGTGCTGTGGTGAAGACCGCCGGTGTCGAGAAGTCCCTGCTGACCTTCGCCGGCCCCGCCGTGGTGGTCGAGTCCCAGGAGCAGGCGGTGGAGGCGATCCTGCACCGGGGCGTCGGCCCGGGCGACGTCGTCGTGGTCCGTTACGAGGGGCCGCGTGGCGGGCCGGGCATGCAGGAAATGCTGTATCCGACGGCGTTTCTGAAGGGCCGCGGCCTTGGTGGATCCTGCGCGCTGGTGACCGACGGGCGGTTCTCCGGCGGGAGCTCGGGCCTGTCCATCGGGCACGTCTCTCCGGAGGCGGCAGCGGGTGGGGCGATCGCGCTGGTGCGCGACGGCGACCGCGTCGTCATCGACATCCCGAACCGGTCGCTGCACCTCGACGTCCCCGACCACGTGCTCGCCGAACGCCGGACCCGCTTGATCGCCTCAGGGGGATACCGGCCCCGGCATCGAGACCGTACGGTCTCGACGGCCCTGCGGGCGTACGCCTCGATGGCCCTGTCCGCCGACCAGGGAGCGGTCCGCCACGTCAAGGACTGCTGACGCTTCGGCGAACTCGCGCGAGGCGCGGCAGTACCCCGAGGCGCACCGACGGTCGATCAATGGCAAGAAAGGTGGCGGTGGAGCTGTCGTGGCTCTACAGTCTTGCCAGCAGTTCAGCCTTTTTAGAATTGAACTCTTCCGGAGTGACTACGCCCGCATCCCGGAGTTCACCGAGTTGACGAAGCTGTCGGATGATCGTGTCTGGGTCAGTGATGGTTTTGTCCGAGGCTTGATATCGAGGGGAGGAGTCTGAAGGTTGAGCAGGTGGGGTGTGTATGGCAGTCTGCTGTATTAGTTGACGCGCCGCCGTCTGTCCACTGAGTTGGGCACGGACAAGATCGACGATATCCTTACCGTCTGATTTTGCGACATTCTTGATCTCTGCTTTATTGCCGGATGCGAACACAACGATCGACCCTTGGATGACGCCGGCCGACCACTGGATCGAGGACACACGCTCAAGTGGGAAGTCCTCACTGGTCTGGCTCATCCAGCCGTCCTTGAGGAAGAACAGCCGACGATCTGTGAGGACAACGAGACCCATCCCACTGCCGTAGACCCCCGAGGTCATCCGCTGGACCCCTTCCCCCTCCCAGAGATGTTCGACCAGCTTGCGGATCTCGCGCTTCGAACCGATCTTGACAGACATTCGCGCTGCGGCCGCGGCGATGTCTGCTCTCAAGTCCTCCATCAGGTCACCTACATCCTCGCGTTGCGTCCCTATCGACCGATGCATCCAGTCATCAGTAGCTCTGTCGCGGAGCGTCTGGCGGCCGTTACGCTTGTGCGCGCCAGCTGGACGAACGGCCTGGCCGCACCGAACAGGAGCGCCGACGACCACAGCGACCGCAGGTCCCGCAGCAGGGGGGCACCGCACGAACACAGTGGATATTGCGCTGCGGATATTGCGCTGCGCGGCACTACGCAGGTGGCGAGATTATTGCAGCTCAGCCCTATGGTGACGCTCTGGGAGTCAAGGGGGCGGCTTAAATCGTCCAAACCTCGGATGCCCATACGCCGGGTATCCGGTGACTTTGTGTGCACTGACCGCTTGAAACCGTCCCTGAGCGGGCCGTCTATCCCCTCGGACACTGGTCATCGTGACCGACACGACCTACCCGGTAGCGTGCATCCGATCGGGTGGATGGGCACGTAGCCTGGCGTCACCTCCTGGCCGAAGGCCCGCCCCGGGGCGTTCGATGGGGGGCTGATGAGAGGTTCTGAGAATGGACGCTGAGGAAGCGCGCACGATCGGCTATGCGGTGTGGCGGGTCCGCGCCGATCGGCGCAAGTCGCTGCAGGTGATCGCTGATCTGGCGGGGATGAGCAAGTCGCATCTGAGCCGGATCGAGCGTGGTGAGCGTTCCCCGACCCTCGCGGAGATCGTGGCGCTGGCGGCCGCGCTCCAGATCTCGGTGTCGGAGCTGACCCGGCTCCCCGTCCCTGCCCCAGCCAACGGGCACACAGATTCGACTACCGGGGTCGTGCAGTCGGCTCTGGACGGAATCGAGAGCGGCGAGCCCGGGGGGATCGTGCTCCCCTGGGAGGTGCTGCAGGATCAGGTACGCGACCTGCACCGGCTGCGGCGGGCGTGCCGGTTCGCCGAGGTGGCCGCCGAACTGCCCGGCTTGATCCGGAATCTGCACACCACCCTGGACACCGGTGCCGACCACGGTGAGCTCCTCGACTTGGCGGTGTACCTGCATGTGCACGTCACCAAGCTGTGGCTGGCTCATGCGGCGGCACCCACCGACCTGCGGCGTCGGACCGTGTTCCTCGCACGACGGTTGGCCCAGGAACGCGACCAGATCACCACGCTCGGTATGGCTGAGTTCGCTGTCGTCGACGCGTTGCTGGGTGGTGGGGCGATCGAGCTCGGTAGGTCCAGGCTCGATGCGATCACTGTGCCGCCCACGACCACCGACACCGCCGGTCTGGTCTGCGATCTGACTATGCAGCACGCCTGGGCCGCAGTGCGGGACGGCCGCCCGGACGAGGCGGTGGCGCCCATGGACACGGCCGCAGAGCTCGCCGGGCGGTTCGAGGCCACTGCCGAGGCTGACCCGTTGGGGTTCATACCCGTGCCGGCTGACGTGGCGCTGCACCGGATGGGGCACGCTCTCGAAGTGGGCGATTCTGAGCAGGTGGTGCGCATCGCCGCGGGCGTCGCCCCGGAGAGTCATCCTCATCGGGTGGGGCAAGCCCAGTACTGGAGGAACTACGGCCGGGCGCTGGCCGGACTGCGCGGACGCCACGACGACGCGGTGCGGGCGTTACGCACAGCGGAAAACCTCTTTCCCGCCGTAGTACTCCGAGATCCATTCGTCCGCGACACCCTGGCCGTGCTGCTCAGGCACTCGCGGCGGGATGCGGTCGGCCAGGAGCTGCAGGGGATGGCCCGCCGGGCCGGCCTGTCCGGATAGCCCTCGGTAGCGCTGTCTCTGCTGAGAGACATCCCTATCTCCTGAGAGACTCCCGCTGTCATCGCTGTGCTCCACCCGCAGCACTGCGCTTCGGATCAGATCTGCGTTGACGTAGGCCATCTGGGTGATTTCGAATTTGCCGGTTAAAAGTTGCATGCTCCCTGCGTGCAGAAAGAGATGTACAGGCGAATCAAAAACATGTTTCGTCATGGCGCGGGACGTTGTCGGTTTTGGCGGTAGGTCTTCAGCCGGGTCAGACTATCCGTAGCTCAAGAGCACGGTCGGCGTCCGATGTGAGCGCAGACCCCTGCTGGAACAGGGGTCCGCGCGGCACCGAACCGCTCTTCACTATGTGGATGGAAAGGGTGCGGCTACTTAACATGACAGTATCAGACATTGAGTGAATTTGGATCGGCCCTGAACTCCCGGTGCGGGATTGCACCGGGCTGCATCACCACACAACACAAAAGGAGACACCCATTATGGGACTGTTCGGGAATTCCGGAACATGACCGACGCCCAGATCGCGCTTCAGCAGCGGCTGCCGACAGCGCCTACGTAGAACTGGTCAAAAATAGGTGCGTTGTTGCGATGAATGCCGGGATTGGTGCAGGTGGCAGATCCGAGGCCATGCCTCGTCCAGATCGCGCGCCTGTCGAAGTGGTTTTTGAGCGACCGGAAGTTAACGCCTTCGACGGTGAGGGCGACCCAGTAGCCCTCACTCTCGCTGCCGCGAACCTTCTTCCAACCTTGGAAATTATCTCCGGTCCAAAAGCAAGCGGTGCCGCCGGGGCAGGATACATCGGCTTGTGCCGTCGTTGCGCTGGTGAGTAGCGCTGCAGCCGCAAGCATGAGGGCGCCGACGTAGCTGATCTTCTTCACTTACGTCTCCTTCTCGGTGAGAGAGATTTTTCTCATCTTCGATCCCGGCCGACCGCATTGCGGATGCCCGCAACACAGGCCACGCCGAGGCCATCGCGACCATGGCAGACCGACTCGGCGTGCGCATCGTCGCAGACCACATTCAGAGCGACATTGCCGACGGCACCAGATAGCCGACCGCATGGAGAACTGCCCCCTACCGTCAGGCCTGACCGGCACCGAATGACGCTAGCACCCTGTTCCTAGCCGCCATCCACCAGTGGCTCCTTTCCGAGCCCTGATGTCTGGTCCGCGTCCGGATGCCAGATTCGGTGCCGACCCCGGCTCTCCGGCCGCACCACCCCCACTTCACCGAGCGAGTCGGTGTCCAGTGCCACCACGGTGCCGTCGGCGAGCAGCGCCCAACCCACCACCGGTTCGGACCAGGTGACACCGTCATCGGTGAACTCCACCCGCCATCCACCACCGGGGATGATCGACACGATCGACGTGCGATCAGGTATCAACCCGACGAAGTGGGATAGGTCCCTGGCGGGGCACAACCTGCCACTCTCACCGACCACAAGCGGTCCCCGCTCGTCGAACGCGACCACCTGCGCGGCGCGGCACCCGTTGGGGCCGTAGACGGCGGCCAGCCGCGGCGGTGCCGGCACCATTCCCACACCGAGACTGTTGTCCAGGGTCCGGTCGATCTCGGCCAGCTGGCTGGCGATGTGTTCCAGTTCGTCGTCGACGCTCACGCCCCGGAACGTAGCACCAGGGGATTCAGTGCCGATCGCATCGCCACCTTCCGCTCGGAATCGTCGTCGATCAGGGGCACAGCGACGGGTCGCTGCCTCGGCGCTGCAAGACCACGCGCGGGGATGCTTCATTGAAGCCGGGGGTGGTGGGGCGCCGCGGCCGGCGACCAGCTCGCCGAGGTCGGTCAGGGTGCGGGCGGTGGCGAAGAACGATTCGAGTTGAACGGCGGATCAAGATAGATCAGATCCACGCTCTCGTTCGAAATGTGGTGGGTATGGCTTGTTCGCGAGATTATCGCGTCGTGGCGGCTGGTGTTCCGTGTGGTTGTGTTGGTGCTGGCGTTCACTCCGGTCGCGGTCGCGATGGTATTGGTGCTCCTTGCGGCCCGCTGAGTTACCGACGCGCTCTGGTATCGCAATCCGCAGGAGCTGACCGGGTAGGGCCAGGGGCAGACATGCCGATCTGCTTCGGTGCGGGCTGGAGCCCAGCGGCATCGGTGGGGTGCGTACCATCGGGTCACCGGCGACTAGCCTGGCGTTACCTCTTCACCGAGGTTCCGCCCGGCATAGCTCCCCGGGCATTGGCGGAGGGTGAATCTCTGCGAAGGGGAAGTAGGTCGCGTCATGGACGCTGAGGAAGCGCGTACGATCGGCTATGCGCTGTGGCGGGTTCGCGATGATCGGCGTAAGTCGCTGCAGGTGATCGCTGATCTGGCCGGGATGAGCAAGTCGCATCTGAGCCGGATCGAGCGCGGTGAGCGTTCCCCGACTCTGAAGGAGCTCCTCGCGCTGGCCAACGCGCTGCAGATCTCGGTGTCGGATCTGACGAGAGGCCCCGTACCCGCTCCCGGTAACGGGCACACCGATTCCACCATCGAGGCCGTGCGGCTGGCGCTGGACGCCGTGGACCTCGGCCGTCCGGGTGGCCTGATGCTGCCGGTGGGGGTGCTGGCCGACCATGTGGCCCAGATCCACGCACAGCGGCGGGCGTGCCGGTTCGCCGAGGTCGCCATCGACCTGCCGGGGCTGATCCGGGACCTGCACACCACGTTAGCGACCGGTGCCGACCACGGTGAGCTGCTCAAGCTGGCCGTCTACCTGCATGTGCACGTCACCCGCCCCTGGCTTGGCCACGCGGCTGCGCCTGCTGACCTGCAGCACCGGCTGGTCTTCCTGGTGCGGCGCTTGGCCCAGAAGCACGGCGAGGTGACCACCCTTGCCATGGCCGGGTTCGCCGTGGCTGGCAGGCTGCTGGCCAGCGGGGCGTTCGAGCTGGGGCGAGCCGAGCTGGACTCGCTGACCCTGCCGCCGGTCACGGCCCGCACCGCCGGTCTAGTGTGCGCGCTCACGACAACTAACGCTCTGGTCGCCGTGCTGGATGGCCGGCCGGGTGATGCGGCGGCGCCGATGGCTACGGCCGCGGAGGTGGCCGAGCGGTTCGGGGC
>JBOHHE010000141.1:0-2892 GCA_050700355.1 Pseudonocardiaceae bacterium | reverse complement strand
CGGTGTGCTGCCGGTAGGCGATAGTGATCGAGTCGATCAGGGAAGCCAGCGCCGTGGAACCGGCCCACAGGGAGATCACGAACCCGACCGAGACGATGGAGCTGTGCCCCTGGGTGAGGATATCGGTCACCGTCGGCGCGATGATCTGATCGACCACATTCGAGGTGAACACGGTGGCGGCGAGCTGCAGAATCTCGCTCTGGACCAGGTTGATGGTGCCCTGGCCGAACCACCTGGACATGAATCCCAGGCTGCCCAGCAGCCCGAGCAGCAGCGGTGGCAGTGACAGGGCCATCCAGAACGCTGCCTGGGCCGACATGCCGAAGAACCCGTCATCCCAAGACTTGACCATCGTTCGCCAGATCAGCGGCAGCGGACTGCGCCGCCGCCGCTGGTTGGTGGCAGGCTCGGGGTCGGCGGGCAACGCGTCTGCGGTGCGGGCATCGGTAGCGGCGTCCATGTTGCCCCCAGGATGGACCATTCGCGGTATTGCGCGCAGCCTGACCCGCTGTACATAGTGCGTTGCGCGGGCGTGAACGGGACTGCGAGCCACGACTAATCTTGCCACTTCCGGGTCGCCCAGACCGTTATCGGAGAGGAGTGCTCCGCCCGCTGTGTCCCGTCCCGCCGAGACTGCGGCCGATGCCGCATCCAGACCGCTGCGTGCCTGGCAGCGCCGGGCATTGGCTCGCTATCTGGCCACTGCGCCGCAGGACTTCCTCGCGGTCGCCACACCCGGGGCCGGTAAGACGACCTTCGCGCTGAGGGTGGCCGCCGAGCTGCTGGCGGACGGGACCGTGCAGACGGTGACGGTGGTCACACCCACCGAGCACCTCAAGCACCAGTGGGCCTCAGCGGCCGCCGAGGTAGGGCTGGCTCTGGATCCGGATTTCCGCAACACCACCGGAGCCACCTCACGGGACTACCACGGCGTCGCGGTCACCTACGCCCAGGTAGCGGCCTATCCGACGCTGCACAGAGTACGTACGGACAGTCGGCGCACCCTGGTGGTGCTGGATGAGATCCACCATGCGGGAGACGCCAAAAGCTGGGGCGACGGCGTGCGGGTGGCATTCACACCGGCGGTGCGCAGGCTGGCGCTGACCGGCACCCCCTTCCGCAGTGACGACACCCCGATCCCGTTCGTCACGTACGAACCGGATGCCGACGGCGCGCTTCGCTCGGCTGCTGACCACTCTTACGGCTATCCCGAGGCGCTGGCGGACGGTGTCGTGCGGCCGGTGGTGTTCTTCGCCTATTCAGGTGAAGCCCGCTGGCGGACCAGCGCGGGGCAGGAGTACTCGGCGCGGTTGGGGGAGCCGCTCACCGCTGAGCACACCGCCCGGGCCTGGCGCACCGCGCTGGATCCGGCTGGGGAGTGGATGCCCGCGGTGCTCGCTGCGGCGAACACCCGGTTGGCCCAGCTACGAGGGGGAGCGTTACCCGATGCGGCCGGTTTGGTGATCGCTACTGACCACGCGGCCGCCAAGGCGTATGCCCGGCTTCTGTACGGGATTACCGGGCGGGAACCGGTGCTGGTGCTCTCCGACGACCCGCGCGCCACCGGGCGGATCGCGTCGTTCGCCGATTCTGACGAGAGCTGGATGGTGGCGGTCCGGATGGTCTCCGAGGGTGTTGACGTGCCTCGGCTGGCGGTGGGGGTGTACGCGACCTCGGCGTCGACCCCACTGTACTTCGCCCAGGCGGTCGGCCGGTTCGTCCGATCCAGACGGACTGGGGAGACCGCAACCATGTTCCTGCCCAGTGTGCCGGTGCTGTTAGCGCTGGCCAGCACACTCGAAGAACAGCGCGACCACGTGCTCGGCGCACCGCACCGCAGCGAGGAGGGGTGGGACGACGCGCTACTTGCGCAGGCGAACGCGCGGCGCGACGAACCCGGTGAGCAGGATCGCACGTTCACCGCATTGGGTGCCGATGCTCAGCTGGATCAGGTGATCTACGACGGCTCCTCCTTCGGCACCGCCGCGTATGCCACCACCGACGACGAACAGGACTATCTGGGGTTACCTGGACTGCTGGAGCCCGACCAGATGCGGGCACTGCTGCGGCAGCGGCAGGAGCAGCAGTTGGACCGCGTATCCGCCCGGCGTCACGCGATCCCGGCCGTCTCGGCCACCGCCGCCCGTCCACCGACGGTCCGGGAGCGCCTCGCGCGGCTTCGTAAGGAGCTCAACACGCTGGTCGCCATGGCACACCACCGGACAGGAAAGCCGCACGGTGTGATCCACCAAGAGGTTCGCTCCGCCTGCGGTGGCCCTCCCACCGCGATGGCCACCGCAGATCAGCTGGAGCAACGAATCGCCTACCTGCGCTCTCGGTAGTCCCTAGAGTGGCCGGCGAGGTCAGGCCTCGCCGGCCTGGATATCAGCCGCCAGCTCCTTGAGCTTCGAGGCATGCTCACGAGCGTGGTGATTGCAGAACAGCAGTTCTCCCCCGGAGGGCAGCACTGCCCGAACGCGCGCGGCCGCGCCACACCGATCGCAACGGTCTAATGCGGTCAGTTCAGGGCGGGTGAGCGTGCTGGTCATGGCGTCTCCCTCCGTCCTGGCCCAGTCGGGGTGACCGGACCGGATCGAGCCGGTTGTGACCACCGCGGCTGCGATGTTCAAGTAACCGACCCGTCAACTCTGAGATCGGATTCCCAGCCTCCACTGTTCCAGACGATTGGCGTTCTCGTCGTGTTCCCGCTCCTGTGGCGACGCCCGTCACGTCTCCTGGGACCCTCACCTTGGCCCGTCACCGTCCACTGGCGCAAGAGTGAGCAAGGATCGGACTGCCGCTACGCTGCGCGGCGTCGCGCGGCGAGCCGGACGCTTGGCATAGCTCGACGCTGCGCGCTGTGGCCGCCGCGGGTCTTCCTCGCCGGTAGTC
>JBOHHE010000140.1:0-5196 GCA_050700355.1 Pseudonocardiaceae bacterium | reverse complement strand
CCCCATGACGATCATGTGATCCGGCGCCGGGCCCGGCGACATGATCAGGCTGCCTTCCTGTAGCTCCGAGCGGTAGCGGTCGTTCTCACCGAGCGCGGCGTATGCCTCAACAGTCAGCAGGCGGCCCGGCGGCTCCGGCGCAGCTGTCACGGCGTCTCCTCACGTCCTCAACCAGTCTTCCAGACCGGCACCACGGTCCGAAGCACATCGCGGTTCGGGCATCGGCGGCGGATCAGACGTCGAGGAAGCGGACATCTTTGGCGTTGCGGGTGATGAAGGAGCGGCGGGATTCGACGTCTTCGCCCATCAGGACGCTGAACAACTCGTCGGCGGTGGCGGCGTCGTCCAGGGTCACTTGGAGCAGGACCCGGACATCGGGATCCATGGTGGTCTCCCACAGTTCCTTGGCGCTCATCTCGCCGAGACCCTTGTAGCGCTGGATCGCGTCTTCCTTGGGAAGCTTGCGGCCCGCCGCCATTCCGGCCTCGATGACCGCATCCCGCTCACGGTCGGTGTAGACGTACTCGGCCTCGGCGCGCGGCCATTTGATCTTGTACAGCGGTGGTTGGGCGAGGAAGACATGGCCGTGCTCGACGAGTGGGCGCATGAACCGGAACAGCAGGGTGAGCAGCAGAGTGCGGATGTGCTGGCCGTCCACATCGGCGTCGGCCATCAGCACGATCTTGTGGTAGCGCAGCTTGGCGAGGTCGAACTCGTCGTGGATCCCGGTACCCAGCGCGGTGATCAGGGCCTGCACCTCGGTGTTCTTCAACACCCGGTCCAGCCGGGCCTTCTCCACGTTGATGATCTTACCGCGGATCGGCAGGATCGCCTGGTAGAGCGAGTCCCGACCGGATTTCGCCGAGCCACCCGCCGAGTCGCCCTCCACGATGAACAGCTCGGAGCGGGACGGGTCGGTGGAGCGGCAGTCGGACAGCTTGCCCGGCAGCCCACCCAGATCCCCGGCGGACTTGCGGCGGACCAGTTCGCGGGCGCGTCGGGCGGCCAGCCGGGCCTGGGAGGAGGAAACCGCCTTGTTGATGATCGTCTTGGCCTCGGCGGGGTTGCGCTCCAACCAGTCGATCAGCCATTCGTTGCAGGTCCGCAGCACGAACGACTTGGCCTCGGTATTGCCCAGCTTGGTCTTGGTCTGACCCTCGAACTGCGGCTCCTTGAGCTTGACCGACACGATCGCGGCCAGGCCCTCACGCACGTCGTCCCCGGTGAGCGCGGCGTCCTTCTCCTTGAGCAGCTTCTTCTCCCGCGCGTAGCGGTTGATCACCGTGGTCAGCGCGGAGCGGAAGCCTTCCTCGTGGGTACCGCCCTCGTGGGTGTTGATCGTGTTCGCGAACGTGTAGACGGACTCGGTGTAGCCTCCGTTCCACTGCATCGCGACTTCGACCTCCATGCTGTCGCCGGCGGCCTCGAATCCGATCACCTTGCGGTGGATGGGGTCCTTGGAGTTGTTGATGTGCTTGACGAAATCCTCCAGGCCACCGGGATAGTGGAAGGTGCGTTCCTTGACCTGCGCGGTGCGGCCCTCGGCGTCCTCGGTCTCGTTGCTGCCATTGACCCGCTGATCGCGCAGCACGATCGTCAACCCCTTATTGAGGAAGGCCATCTCCTGCAGCCGGCGCGCGACCGTCTCCGCGTTGTAGACGGTGGTCTCGAAGATCCGCTCATCCGCCCAGTAGGTCACCGTCGTGCCGGTGCGCCGGGTCGGCTCGCCCTTGCGCACCGGATGGACCGGCTTGGAATCCTCATAGCGCTGCCGCCACACGAACCCCTCCCGGTGGATCTCCACCTCCAGCGCGCTGGCCAGCGCGTTGACCACGCTCACCCCGACGCCGTGCAGGCCGCCGGAGACCGCGTAGGACTTGCCGTCGAACTTGCCACCGGAGTGCAACGTGGTGAGCACCACCTCGATGGCGGGCCGCTTCTCCACCGGGTGCATGTCGACCGGGATGCCCCGGCCGTCGTCGATCACCCGCACTCCGCCGTCGGCGAGCAGGGTTACCTCGACCTTGGTGGCGTGACCTGCCATCGCCTCATCGACGGCGTTGTCCACCACCTCCCAAACCAAGTGATGCAGGCCACGCTCACCAGTGGATCCGATGTACATGCCGGGCCGCTTGCGGACTGCGTCGAGCCCTTCGAGGACAGTGATGGAAGACGCGCTGTAGTCGTTTTTCTTGGCAACCACGGTCCTCGGTGTCTCCTTGAGGTGTGAAACCACTGGTCCCGGCCGCTGAAGGAAGAGCGCGGCGGGTGCTGGTACCCGACCCGGCGGCAAGCCTAACGCGGCCGGGTCGGAGCTTTACCCTAATTCTACTGGACCCTCCACCCGCAAGGGGGGCAACGACACCCCTAAACCCCTCACAGAGCGGCTTATTCGAATCCGGACAGGTCCCGACCGCTGACTATCGGCACTGCGACGTCTGCCGCGCGCTGAGCGGCCGTTTCGGTGCCATGGCGTACACCACGGCCGGACACACTGTGCACGAGCGGCCGACACACCGTGCCTGGAGGGCGGACACGCCGGGAGGGGGTTAGCCGTAGGTGTCGCGGGGGCCACGGCCGCGGATGTGCCGGGGACCGTGCACCCAGCTGGGGGTGGCCGGACCTTGTACTTTCAGGCGGGTCACCACGCCGGGGCCTACTCCGACGGTGATGCGGACGATCAGCTGGCGCTGCAGCAACCGCAGTTGGGTGGCCCATGCGGTCGAGCTGGCCTGCACGGTCAGCTCTCCCTCCCGCAGGGACACCGGCTGGGCGTGCTCGGCGACCTCGTCACCGACCAGCCGCGCCCAGCGGCCGAACACCAGCCCGCCCGCCACCCGGTCCACCCAGCCGCGGTCGGCGACCAACCGGGCCGCCAGCCGCCCGAGGGTCTGCGGATCGCGGTCGTCAGGCCGGGGGCCGGACCAGCCGCGACGACGGCGGGGTCCCGCTGCCTGCCCGGTGGAACGTCTCCGCCCCGATGCGCCCTTTCCACTGGTCCGGACGGCGGCGCGAGCGGAATCCAGCGCGGCGCGGGCGATATCGGCGCCCCGACACCCTTCCGGGAGAGGGTCACTGAGCTGGCTGAGCGGACTAACGGCCGCTGATCGACGCTGTGTTGCCGACTCCGCTGCCCGAGTGATCGCAGATCTGCGCCGCGGAGTCGCTCCCTTACTGGTCAACGACTTGTCCACACCATCCACAGGTTTATCCCCAGCTGACGTTGCGTTGCTATCCGACACGATGCACCTGCCCCTCGTGCACATCGAACTGAACGCCTTCGAGTTGTTCCGGCACATCGGCGGCCACCGCCGCAGTGACCACCACCTGTTCGGCGGCTTGCGCGACCTCGGCCAGGTGTGCTCGGCGCTGAGCGTCGAGCTCGGCGAACACGTCATCGAGCAGCAGCACGGGTTCAGCGCCGCGGCTGCGCAGCAGTTCGTAGCTGCCCAGCCGCAGCGCCAGCGCGAACGACCACGCCTCACCGTGGCTGGCGTAGCCCTTCGCGGGCAGCCCGCCCAGACTGAGCTCGAGGTCGTCGCGGTGCGGCCCGACCAGGCATACGCCGCGCTCCACCTCGGTCGAACGCACCCGCGCCAGCTCGGCGAGCATCGCCACCTCCAGCAGGTCGACATCAGCCTTGGCTGGGGCCGCGAGCACCCGGCCGGGCTCAAGCACCCCGCCGGGCTCGGGCGTCCTGTCCGGCGAGGCTGCGCCGAGCTTGCCGACGCTACTCCGGTAAACGAGCGCAACCTCCGGAGATTGCGGCGCTATTCCCCGGTAGGCCGCGGCGACGTGCGGGGTCAGCTCCGCGATCAGGTCCATCCGGGCGCCCAGTAACTGCGCGCCGGACCGGGCCAGGTGGCCGTCCCACACGTCCAGGGTGCGCAGATCAGCGCCTGCCGAGGAGCGACGTGTCGCCCCGGCGGACTTGAGTAACGCGACGCGCTGGCGCAGTACCTTGTCGTAGTCCGCCCGTACTCCGGCGAATCGGGGAGCGCGCGACACCACGAGGTCGTCGAGGAACCGACGGCGCTGCTCGGGATCGCCTCGGACCAGTGCCAGGTCTTCGGGCGCGAACAGCACGCTGCGCAACACACCCAGCGCCTCCCGGGGCCGGGGCAGCGCGGAGCCGTTGATCCTGGCCCGGTTGGCTCGCCCGGAAGAGATCTCCAGCTCGACGGTCAGCTCCCGGCCATCGTGTACCACCGAGGTGCGCACGATGGCCCGCTCGGCTCCTCGGCGGATCAGTGGCGCGTCGGTGGATACCCGGTGCGAACTCAGCGTCGAGGTGTAGCTCAGCGCCTCGATCAGATTCGTCTTTCCCTGACCGTTGGCGCCGAGCAGCACCGTGGCCCCGGGGGTGAGGTCGAGCTCGGCGTGCTCCCAGGAGCGGAAGTCGACGACCGCGAGCCGGCGGACATGCATGAGCTACTGGGAGGTGTCGGCTTCAGAGCGGGCCGACGTGACGGCGTGCCCGCCGAACTGCTGACGCAGCGCCGCGACCGCGCGCATCGCCGGGGAATCCGGCTGGCGGGAGGCGAACCGGGCGAACAGTGCCGCGGAGATCACCGGCGCGGGCACCGCGTGGTTGATCGCCTCCTCGACCGTCCAGCGGCCCTCGCCGGAGTCCTGCACCCAGCCGCGCAGCTCCGCCAACTTCGGATCGGCCTCCAGCGCCCGCACCAACAGGTCCAGCAGCCAGGAGCGAACCACCGTGCCGCGCCGCCAGGCCTTGAGCACCGCGGGCACGTCGGTGACCACGTCCGCGGCGTCGAGCAGCTCGAAACCCTCGGCGTAGGCCTGCATCAGGCCGTACTCGATGCCGTTGTGCACCATCTTCGCGAAGTGCCCCGCGCCGACCCCGCCAGCGTGCACGAAACCCTCATCACGCGGTCCGGCCGGACGCAACGCGTCGAACACCGGCATCAGCCGCTCGACGTACTCAGTGGCGCCACCGACCATCAGCCCGTAACCGTTGTCGCGACCCCACACCCCGCCGGAGACACCGCAGTCCAGGTATCCGATACCGCGCTCGGCGAGCAACTCGGCGTGCACCCGGTCCTCGGTGTATCGGGAGTTACCCCCTTCGACCACGACGTCGCCCCCGGTCAGCAGCTCCGAAAGCCGGGTGACGGTCTCCCGGGTGGCGTCGCCGGCCGGCACCATGATCCACACTGCTCGGGGGGTGGGCAG
>JBOHHE010000139.1:0-4125 GCA_050700355.1 Pseudonocardiaceae bacterium | reverse complement strand
TCGGAAAAGGTGCGGTACAGCGCCACGTGGATCGCGGTCTCCGCGGACGGACGGAGCCTGCTGGGGCCGATCGGATCCCCCGACGTCACCGCCACCGGTACCGTGTCCGCGGCGATGAGCTCGCCCTTGCCACCTCCGCTGGCGGTGATCACGGCGAGCTCCTGCGCGCCGGGAAGCCGCACCGACACATTGCCCGAGGTGCCCTCCATCCAACCCCGCCGGTAGAGACTGCGGGTGACGTCGGCCACCGCGACCGCGGCGGACCCGTGGTCGGCCGGCAGCCCGGCCCGGTACCCGAACGCCCCCCGAGTCGGGTACCGCCGTGACTCGGTGACCAGGGCAGTTACCAACTCGTTCGGGGTCACGTCGAAGGCCGGGTTGAAGACCTGGGTGCCGGCCACCGTGGTGGGCACCCCGGCCATCCGGGTCACCTCCTCGGCGGGCCGCTGCTCGATGACGATGGTCGCACCACCCGGGGTCGCCGGATCGATCGTCGACTCGGGAGCGACCACGATGAACGGCACCCGGCGGTGCTCGGCCGCGCAGGCCAGCGCATAGGTGCCGATCTTGTTCGCCACGTCGCCGTTGGCCGCGACCCGGTCCGCACCGACGATCACGCAGTCGACCAGGCCGGACGCCACTGCTGCCGCTCCTGCCATGTCGACACAGAGCCGGTGGGCAATGCCGGCCTCGGCCAGTTCCCAGACGGTGAGTCGAGCGCCTTGCAGCAGCGGCCTGGTTTCGTTCACCAGCACGGACTCGACCCGGTCGGCCTCGGCGAGCTCCCGGATCGCGCCCAGCGCCGTGCCCCACCCCGCCGTGGCGAGCGCACCGGTGTTGCAGTGGGTGAGGATCCGCAGCCGGCGATCCGGGCACAGCTGCCGGATCAGCTCGACCGCACGGTGAGCCGCCGCCCGGTTGATCCGCTCGTCCTCGTCAAGCATGCTCAGCGCCTCGGCCAGCACCGCATCCGGGCCCTCAGACAACCGGCCGAGCACCCGGTCAACCGCCCATTTCAGGTTGATCGCGGTCGGTCGGGCCGCGATCAGGCGCTGCGCATCGGCCCGCACGGCAGTCTCATCCACCGCCCCGCCCTGGATGTGCCGCCGTGCTGAGAGCGCAACACCCAGACCGGCGGCGACGCCGATCGCAGGTGCACCCCGGATCGCCAACTGCCGGATCGCTTGGATCAAACCCTCAAGGTCACCGAAGCTCAGGATGCGGTGCTCATGCGGCAGTGCCCGCTGGTCGACGGCGAAGATCGCACCCTCGTTCCACCCGATGGCTCGTTCCACAGTTCCTCCGGTTCTGTAGCAAGTTTGCGGGCCACTGAAACGGTCTCACCCCTGGAGAGGGTCACGGCGAATCGATCATATAGCGAGGTTCACCTCGATGGTACCCAGCGCCGGTGACCGATTCTATCGCGTATTTCGCATTGATCTCGATTCCCCAGGAGCGGATCCGGGGCTCCGAAAGTCCTCGGCGGTACTCACCCTGCCGAGCATCTCAGTGACAAAGTAGTGGACTTGCCGGTAGCCTGACCGTCGGTCCGGCGCTGCTGCCTACGGAGGAGGGGACCTCGTGCGTATGGAGTGGGAGCCCGAAGGACCCACCGTCTCCCCGATTCCCGTCAATCAGGCGGTCTCGGCCGCCGTGGCACGAGACTGCACTGTCGACAAGTTTGACATCGAATCAGCTCGGGCCGATACGCTGGGATGTCGGTCGGTTCTGCACCTGAATAATGCGGGCGCGGCGCTTATGCCCCGGCCGGTCGTTGAGGTGATGGTGAGCCATCTGCAGGCTGAAGCCAGCGTAGGAGGCTACGAGGCGGCGATCGATGCAACGGAACAGCTCGACCTCGTCTATACAGCCGTGGCAACCATGCTCGGATGCTCACCCGACGAGATCGCCATACTCGACAACGCAACCCGGGCCTGGACCCTCGTCGTACAATCAATTCCCTTGGGCCAAGGTGATCGGGTCCTGGTCGGCGAAGCGGAGTACATCAGCAACTGTATCGCCCTTGAGGCGATCTGCGCCCGGACAGGCGCTCGGCTACAGATGATTCCCACCGACAAAGAAGGGCGGGTCTGTGTCGACACCCTCAGGAACATGGTCGACGAGCATGTAAAACTTATAGCAGTCACTCATATTCCCATCTACGGCGGCCGGGTCAATCCCATCGTTGAGATCGGTAGAATTGCACATCAGGCCAACAGCATATATGTGGTTGACGCCTGCCAATCGATGGGTCAGGTGCCTATCGACATCCAGGCGGTCGGCTGCGACTTCCTGACGGCCGCCGGGCGTAAGTACCTCCGCGGGCCACGAGGGACTGCGATCCTGTACGCCCGCTCCACCAGCGTAACCAAGTTGAGCCACTTTCCTCCGGCGGATGTCTACGGCACCCGATGGCTGCCCGACGGGAGGTGCGGAGTACGAGACGATGCCCGGCGTTTCGAATCGTGGGAGACGAACTGCGCCGCCAAGATCGGTCTCGGCCTCGCGGTGGAGTACGCGAACCAGTGGCGGGTGGCGTCGACCTGGTTACGGGTGAGGTCCCTCGGCGCCCACTTGCGCATGGCGCTGTCCGAGTTGTCGGAGGTGCAACTCTACGACACGGCCGGGGACGCCTGCGGCATCGTCAGCTTCGCCGTGGGTTCGGCACAACCAGAAAAAATGCGGATCGCTCTTGCCGACCGTGGTATCAATGTGTCGATATCCGAACCCACGTTGACCCCCAGGTATCCCATCGCGCAGCGATTCGGCAGTGTCATCAGAGCATCCGTACATTACTACAATACCAGGGAAGAGATAGATACCTTTGTCGAAACGTTGGATTCGCTCGCGAGGCGCAGTGGGAGCGCGTAGGGACAGCTTCCCCCTCAGCGATGATGACGTTGACGTGCTGATCGTGCGCGGGGCGCGGATTGACCCACTGGATGGCTGGGGAGGCGAGGAAGCCATCACCGAAGTCATCGAGGCTCTCGCCACCGCGGACGTGCACGCCACCATCGCCACCGTCTCCTCCCCCCGGGACTTCGCTGAACTTCGGATCCCTCGCCTTGTCGCCTTACCGAACTCCCGCCGTTTCAGAGACGACCTGGGGCGAACCCACTGTCTTCAGGAACTGCTTCGCCGACGCGGAATTCCTTTTGTGGGTTCAGGGCCGGCGGGGCATGCGGCGCGGAGCAAACTCCATATGAAGAACATCCTGACCGAAAACAATCTACCGACTCCGCACTGGAAGATCGTACATGACGGCGATATCGAAGATGCCGGCACCGGCATGAGGTTCCCGGTCGTCGTCAAGCCGGAGTCCGGATCGGAAAGTGTCGGAGTCACGCGCGTGGCGGACCCGAGTGTTCTCAGTGCGGAGCTGAAAACCATGGCAGCGCGCGGCTCGCTGCCAGTCATCGTCGAAGAATGGGTGCACCACATAGAGTTCACTGTCGCGGTTATCGGTAACGGCCCGGAGCGTCAAGGATTCCCGATGGAGGTCGCCCTGCCCCCAGGGGAGGGGTTCCTGTCCGCCGACGTCAAGCTGCACATGCTGGCTCAGACACCGGTCCCGGTCACGGATGAACACACCAGACATCGCCTGGCAGATCTCGCGATCGCAACCTGTGTCTCACTGCAGATCGAGGACATGGCTCGAGTGGACATCCTCGGGGACGAGTCCGGCGAACTATATGTGATCGACGTGAACACGTTGCCCGGGCTGCGGCGCGCCGTGCAGCACATCAGCTACTTCCCGTTCTGCCTTCGCTACGGGCGCGGTCTCGACTACCCGGAGACCATCCTGGCGATGGTCGGCGTGGCCCTGCGGCGTTACCGGATCACCATGCCGCCGGCGATCCACGCCGTATGCCAGAAGCTTCTTGGTGGATGAGCGAGACCATCACGGTGGCATTGACCGCAACGGGCATCGACCTCAGCAAGCTCCTCGTCGCGGTGGGGTTCGTCACCAGAGCGGTCGTAGCTCGAAAAGGAGCCAGTTACCCAGCTTAGAGGAGAATCCCGGCTTCAAGCTTGGCGCGGACGCAGTCTTCTGGTGTGTCAGGATGAGACATTGAAGCGGAACTCGACGATGTCGCCGTCGGCCATGACGTAGTCCTTGCCCTC
>JBOHHE010000138.1:0-17319 GCA_050700355.1 Pseudonocardiaceae bacterium | reverse complement strand
CGGCATGCCGAAGCCGACCACGACCATGCGTCGTAGGCAGCTGGGCGCGGAGCTCGAAGAGCTGCGCAAGAACGCGAACGTCGACCGGAAGCAGGCCGCGCGGGTCCTCGACTGCGCGGACTCCCGGATCGGCCACATCGAGAACGGGCGCAACGCCGTCCGCAAGCTCGAACTCGATGCGCTCGTGCAGCTGTACGGCATGAGCCCTGAGAAACACCAGCACCTGGAGGAGCTGCGCCAGGAGGCCAGTCAACGGCGCGGCTGGTCATCCACCTACCGGCTGCCGTCCTGGTTACGGACCTACATCGACATGGAGACCGACGCCACCGAGCTGCGCAGCTTCGAGAGCGAGCTGATTCCCGGCCTACTCCAGACCGAGGAGTACGCGCGGCGCGTCCATCTGGTGGCTGGCCACATGTTCAGCTCTGACGAGGTTGAGAGGTTCGTCGCGGCGCGGAAACGTCGACAGCTGCGGCTGATCGACGATGAGGCACCGCTGAGCGTCGCTACCGTGGTGTCCGAGGCCGCGTTCCGACGCGCCATGGGGGACACCGAGATCGGTCCAACACAGCTCGCCCACGTCGTCGAGCTGGCGCAGCGGCCGAACGTTGCGGTCCATGTCCTGCCGTACACAGCCGGATTGCACCCGAGCATGTCCGGGTCGTTCTCAGTGCTGACCTTCGATGATGACGTGGCACCGCCCTTCGGCTTCCAGGAGCACGCCATTGGCGGGCATGTCGTGGACGACCAGAAAGTGGTCCGGCGACTGCTGAAGCTGTGGGAACATCTTCGCCGCCAGGCACTCTCGTCCGATGAGAGCCGGCAATGGCTCTCGGAGTTGACATGGCAAGCACGAGAGTGAGGACAGATGCATGATGATCTAAGACATGTTCAGTGGCGCAAGTCGAGCCGCAGCGGTGCCGGTAACACCTGCGTCGAGGTCACCGGTCTCGACGGCGGTCACCGGGCTATGCGCGACAGCAAGGACCCGGCCGGGCCCGCGCTGAAGTTCACCCCGGCCGAGTGGACCGCGTTCATCGCAAGAATACGCGACAACGAGTTGGAATGATTCCCTGCGCAGAACGCCCCCTGGCCCATCCGGGGGGCGTTTCCACATGTCCAGTGCCGGACGATCCGGACGCCTTTCGTGAACGCCGAACCGCGCTGCCCGCCGAGTCCCTGGTTCCCTTCGCTGAGCTGGCGGGGATCGAGGGAATCGTCTACACCGACCTCGACATTGAGGCCGCCCGCCGCGCCCGCAGCCAGTTCGACCCGGTCGGCCACTACGCCCGCCCCGAGGTAGTGCGGCTTGTAGTCGACCGAAACTTTACCGCCCATCCCTCCAAGATGACCATTCACCGCATTCCTAAGATTCTTCCCGGAACCGCTGCTGAGTGGGCCGAAAGTGTCGGTGCCGCTGGTGAGGATAAGGGCGTGACCACGGCGGTGCTGGACTCTGAGCAGGCCCGGATTGGCGGGCTGCTGGAATCGTTGCGCGCCGCTGAGGCTGAGTACCGGCGCGGTTATGCCCGGGTGTTGGAGCTGGTGGCGGAGGTGGACGCAGCGAAGGTGGGTGCCGCAGCCGGGTTCGGGACCACCGCCCGGCTGCTGGCCGGGGTGTTGAACCTGTCCCCGGGCGAGGCCCGTACCCGGGTCGAGCACGCCGAGGTGCTCACCGTGCGCCGGTCGCTGACCGGGCAGGAACTACCCCCCGCCTTACCGGCCACCGCCGCAGAGTTAGTGGCCGGGGCGATCGGACCCAGCCAGCTGCGGGTGATCACCGCGGCGATGCGCCGCGTACCTCCGGCCACCCACCCCGACGAGGTCGCCAAGGCCGAACAGACTCTGGCGCACATGGCCCGCCGCTTCGACCCCCCAGCCCTGCACCGGATCGCCGAGCGCCTCCTGGCGCACCTGGACCCCGACGGGACCGCACCCTCCGAAGAACCCGAAGAGCAGCGGGAGTTGCGGGTCCGGACCGATCCGGATGGAACCGTGCGCCTGGCCGGGACCCTCGACCCCGAAGGCGGCGCCCGTGTCAAGGAGGTCCTGGGCTCCCTTAACCAGCGCCGGGGACCTATCGAGGGGGTCCCTGATGAGCGCAGCCCGGCCCGTCGCGATGCCGATGCCCTGGTCGAGGCCATGACGAGCCTGCTCGACGAGGGGGAACTGCCCACCCGGGGTGGGCAACGCCCGCACCTGGTGATCACTCTGACTCTCAGCGATTTGATCCACGGACTTGGGCGCATCAGTCTGGATGCCGGGGGGTCGCTGTGTGCTCTGGAGGCCCGCCGCCTGGCCTGTGATGCCGGGATCATTCCGATGGTCCTGGATGGTGAGTCGATGCCGTTGGATGTCGGGCGCGAGCGGCGTTTGGTCACGTTCGCTTTGCGGGCGGCGTTGGCCCAGCGGGATCGTGGGTGTGCATTTCCGGGGTGCGGTCGCGCACCCCGTTATTGCCATGGCCATCACCTTGTTCATTGGGTCGATGGAGGCGAGACGAAACTCAGCAATACCTGCCTGCTGTGTGAGTACCACCATAATATTGTGCACCGCCAAGGCTGGCACATCCGACTCGACGGACGCGGCCTGCCCGAGTTCACCCCACCGACAATCCTCGACCCCACCAGAACACCATTACACAACCCACTCCGACAGTAAGTGGGTGCGGGTATCAGCAGCACTGTCACGGCCCGAACTCGGGGCTCGAAAACACCCCGACCAGCACATCAATCGCCCCACCGTCACCCCCCTCGGACAAGCCAAACAACCGATACATCTCGACTGCCTTAAAAGGCATGGATGCGGCGTGGCGGACAGCCGACGAAGCGCTGCCTGCCGAAAACCTCGCCCGGGTCCCGCAGCACCGGGATTGTGCCGAGCAGCAGCACCAATATCGGCTGCGGTGACAGACACCCGCTCCGCCGTCAGGTGCTACACCCTCCCCAGCCGCTGGCGCAGGCCGGTCAGCCCGGCGCGCGGGGTGCGGTCAGCGTCGCGGTCGCGAGGGTGCGGAACTCCGGCTCTCCAGCACTGCCGGTGATCAGGATCCGTACCGCACCCAGGTCGGTGACCCAGACCCGCTCGCCGTGCACTCCGGGATAGATCGCCCAGTCCTCGTCCTGCACCCGCACCACCCCGGTAGCCGTCGACCGGATTCCGGTCTCGAAGGCCACCAGCTCGTCCGGCGCCGCCGATGACTGGGACAACCGCAGGTAGGTGCCTTCGGAGGGCAGCCAACCGACCCACACCGCAGTCGGCGAGTCCGGGGCCGGGCCCAGTCGGTCCACGTCCGCCGACGTCGCCCGCCACTGGGCAGGAAGCTGCGGCACCCGCACGGGAAAAGCCACCGCCCGGGCCAGCCTGCGCAGCTCCGCTTCGGCGTCCACGGTCGGCACCATCGCACCCCGGGTGTCCGGCCCGCCCGGACGCAGCGAGCACTGGCCGGCCAACCCGGCCACCATCAGCACCAGCAAGACCAACACACCCAACGACAGCAACAATCCGCGAACGGTCTGCACGCTGCGTGGACGGTCTGGTGGGGACTGAGTCACAACACCATTCTTTCAGCTGAACATCGCCATGCTTCTGGAAGGATCGAGATATTGCCAGTCCATTCGGGAGGACACCATGGGTACCTTTGCGACCACCGATCAGAAACTGACGCGGGAAGAACCGGACCGGAACCTGGCGTTGGAGCTGGTTCGGGTCACCGAGGCCGCCGCGATGGCCGCAGGGCGCTGGGTCGGCCGCGGTGACAAGAACGGTGGTGACCAGGCCGCAGTGGACGCCATGCGCAAGCTGGTCGGCTCGGTGTCCATGCGCGGCGTCGTGGTGATCGGCGAGGGCGAGAAGGACGAGGCGCCCATGCTGTTCAACGGCGAGGAAGTCGGCAACGGCGAGGGACCGGAGTGTGACGTCGCGGTCGACCCGATCGACGGCACCACGTTGATGAGCAAGGGCATGCCCAACGCGCTGGCGGTGCTGGCGGTGTCCGAGCGCGGCACGATGTTCGATCCCTCCGCCGTCTTCTACATGGAGAAGATCGCCACCGGCCCGGAGGCGGCCGAGGTCATCGATCTGTCCGCGCCGGTAGGGGAAAACATCAGACGGGTCGGCAAGGCCAAAGGATTGGACGTCTCCGACGTCACCGTGTGCATCCTGGACCGACCGCGCCACGACGACCTGGTGCGCCAGGTCCGCGAGGCCGGTGCCCGGATCACGTTCATCTCCGACGGGGACGTCGCGGGCGCGATCGCCGCAGCCCGCCCGGACACCGGTGTGGACCTGCTGTTCGGCATCGGTGGGACCCCGGAGGGCATCATCAGCGCGGCCGCGCTGCGCTGCGTCGGGGGCTCGATCCAGGGCCGGCTGTGGCCCCGGGACGACGCCGAACGCCAGGCGGCCCTGGACGCCGGGCACGACCTCGACCGGATCCTCACCACCGAGGACCTGGTCTGTGGGGACAACGTGTTCTTCTGCGCCACCGGGATCACCGACGGAGAGCTGCTTCGCGGGGTGACCTACCGACCGGGCGGCGCCAGCACGCAGTCCATCGTGATGCGCTCCAAGTCCGGCACCGTTCGGATGATCGACAGCTTCCACCGGCTGGCCAAGCTGCGCGAGTACGCCCCGGTGGACATCGGCCAGTTCACCTCCGGTGAGGCACGCCTCATGGAATAGCCGCGCCGGTCGGTCCACACTGCCGGCATGACCGATACCGAGCAGAAGTACCGCATCGAACGCGACACCATGGGCGAGGTGCGCGTGCCCGCAGGCGCCCTGTACCGCGCCCAGACCCAACGTGCTGTGGACAACTTCCCGATCTCCGGTCGAGGTCTGGAACGCTCCCAGATTCGGGCGCTCGGGCTGGTCAAGGCCGCGTGCGCCCGGGTGAACGGCGAGCTCGGTGTGCTCGACGCCGAGCTCGCCGAGAGCATCGCGGTCGCCGCCGACGAGGTCGCGGCAGGCGAGCACGACGCGCAGTTCCCCGTCGATGTGTTCCAGACCGGCTCGGGTACCAGTTCGAACATGAACGCCAACGAGGTGATCGCCACGCTGGCCAACCGGATCTGCGCCGTCGAGGTGCACCCCAACGATCACGTCAACGCTTCGCAGTCGTCCAACGATGTGTTTCCGACGACCATCCACCTGGCCGCTACCGAGGCCGTGGCGCACGACGTGGTGCCCGCGCTGGTGCACCTTGCTTCGGCGCTGATCCACAAGTCCGAGCAGTGGCGCGAGGTGGTGAAGGCGGGCCGCACCCACCTGATGGATGCCGTACCGATCACGCTCGGGCAGGAGGCGGGTGGTTGGGCCGCGCAGGCGCGCCGGGGCGTCGAGCGGTTGGAGAGCTGTCTGCCCCGGCTGGCCGAGCTGCCCATCGGCGGCACCGCGGTGGGCAGCGGGCTCAACGCCCCGGAGGGCTTCGGTGCCGCCGCCGTCGAGCAGCTGCGCCGCTCGACCGGCCTGGACATGCTCTCCGAGGCTGACGACCACTTCGAGGCCCAGGGCGCCAGGGACGGTCTGGTGGAGTGCTCCGGTGCGCTGCGCACCGTCGCCGTGTCCCTCTTCAAGATCGCCAACGACATTCGCTGGCTGGGCTCCGGGCCGCGCACCGGCCTGGCCGAGCTTCGGCTGCCCGATCTCCAGCCCGGCTCATCGATCATGCCGGGCAAGGTCAACCCGGTGATCTGCGAGGCGACGATGATGGTGGCGGCGCAGGTGATCGGCAACGACACCTGTGTGGCGTTCGCCGGCTCCCAGGGCAACCTGGAGCTCAACGTGATGATGCCGGTGATGGCCCGCAACGTGCTGGAGTCGGCCCGGCTCGTCGCGGCGGTTGCCCGGTTGCTCGCGGACAAGGTGATCGACGGCACCGAGCCCGACGTCGAACGCTGCCGGGAGTACGCGGAGTCCTCTCCGGCCATCGTCACCCCGCTGAACCGCTATCTCGGCTACGAAGAGGCGGCGTCCATCGCTAAGCAGGCGCTATACGAGCGGCGCACCATCCGCGAGGTGGTACTCGAGCGCGGGCACATAAAAGACGGCAAGCTCAGCACCGAGCAGCTCGACGAGGCCCTCGACGTGCTCGCGATGACTCAGCATTCCTCGCCACCCGCTCCGAGGTGATCTTTATCCCGGGCGCTTGCGCAGTGGACAGCACGCAAGCTTTGTCGCCGCCCGGACCTCTCTTGGCAACTTGTACTCAATGCCATCTTCCTGTCACTCTGGGTATTCAAACGCCAGTGACGAGGGGGTAGCGTCCGGGCCTACACGCAGCTACGCGAGGGGGGTATGCGATCTTGAACACACCTCAGGAACCGCCGGGTAATCCGCATCCCACGGTCGGCTTTGTGCCCGGTCCACCGGGGCAACCGCCTGCTTACGGCCATCCCGGCCCAGTGCCGCCCTCACAGGCTCTGCCGTCCGCTCTCCCACCGGATCAGCGACACCCCGTCCGGCCGAGACGCCGCAAGGCAGACGTGTCGGCGGTGAGCCAACTGCTGCTCAGCGTGCCGGAATTTCTGTGCAGCCTCGTCGTCATATGGTTCCTGGCGCAGCTTCTGGGAGGAGTCGCCGGGGTGGTCCTCATCCTGTGCTGGCTGGCCTCCGGTCTGGTCTTCGTGCTCTTTCGGCCGGCCGAAGAAGCCCTTGCCCGGGTGTACTTCAGATTTCGAAGGCCGACACTGGCCCAGCAACAGCAGCTCGAGCACCTCTGGGGTGAAGTGACCAGTACCGCCGGGGTGGATGGGTCGAAGTACACGCTATGGGTCCAGGACCGCAAAGAACTCAATGCGTTCGCCGCCAGCGGACATATCGTTGGCGTGACGCGATGGTCGTTGGAGAAAACGCCACCTCGTCAACTCGCCGCAGTGCTCGCCCACGAGTTGGGACATCACATGGGTGGGCACTCCTGGGCACTGTTGCTGAGTTCCTGGTATGCAGTTCCAGGTCGCATCGTGCTGCGAATAACGTGGGCGGTACTCAAATTCGTCGTCAGATTTGCGCTGGCGGTGGCCAAACATATCTCGATCATTGGTTACCTTTGTGTATGGTTCATGGTGATCGGCTTGATATTTTTCGCGTTCGCGGCAGCGCCGTTCCTCCTGGTGGTGTATCTGATTCCGCCTACGCTGGCCTGGTTCGAGCGCCAAGGTGAGAAGCGGGCAGACCGGTTCGCCGCTGAACTGGGCTACGGTCCCTTGCTGATCGAGGCTCTCAACAGCTTCCAGACCCAGGAAGGTTATCAAGACACTCGTACGCCTTTACTAGCACGTCTCATGGCCAGCCACCCACCACTCCACGACCGGATTCGGCGACTGGAGGAATTTGAACAGGGTCTGCGGGCGCCCTAGAGTCTGATCTCAGGAGCAGTGATCGATGAACGCGCAGTTGATTCAACCGCCCGATCTGCTGCGAAGCCGGGCTCGTCTTTTTGCACCCGGCCAGCGCTTGGGTTGGGTGTTCCGGGACCGGCGGAGTTCCTTCCAGCCGTTCGTGGAGCCCCCACCGGCCGAACCCGTCGAATCCGGGGATCTGCTGCGCCGGGCACACAGCGCCGCGCTCGATCACCGCGAGCGAGTCCGGGGGGTCACCAAGATCAGCGGTGGAGCGGTCGTGTTCCTCCTGCTCCTGGCGATCATCGTCGGTTCCGGATTCGTGGTACTTGCGCTCCTGGTCGTCCTGGGCGGGGCCGGCGCGCTGGCCATGTCCTCCTTTCGCCATGTACAGGCACGGCGCGCCGTCGAGGATTACGGCAAGGCGCAAGCGCGCAACTACGAATACGTTCATCAGGCCTGGCAACAGCGCAAGCTCGCCCACGAGCGCGCGGAGTCCGACCGGGTGAATCGCCTCGACGAATGGGGAGCAGTGGGTGTCCCGCCCACGACCTCCCGGGTCGATGTCTTCGGTGGCAACGTGCGCAGCAGGCAGGCCCTCGTGACGGTGTACGCCGCCTCCACGTTGCCGGAGCGCCCAGTGATCATACTCGACCTCACGGCCGACAAGATCTGCGAGCAACTTGTGCCCCTGGCCATCGAGGCGGGAGTGCCGGTCGACCTGCAGCTGCTGCCGAGCGGCCTGGCCGGCACGACGCTGCTGGCCGGGCTGGAGTCGAGCCAATTGATCGATGCCCTGATCGAGTCGATGTACGGAGACGACGTGCACGCCGCACGGGCCGACCGGAGCATGGATACCCGCATCCTGAAAGAGCTCTGTAAGGCCCTCGGTGCGGAATTGACGATCTCTCGGTTGGGCGCCGGGCTGCGTGCCCTGATGGGCGAGCAGGATGAATCGAAGATACTCACCCGTAGCGAACGCAACCGGATCGCCGACGAACTGTTCAGCGACGAATACCGCCGCCAGGCCCACACCAACATCCGCCGCATCGAATCGTTCATCCACCCGTTGGAGGCACTGGGCAGTCGGCCCGCCGAGTTCAAACGTGCCTACCTCACCTGCCTTGCCCTGGACGACGACGGCGTCAGTGCGCAGAACGAGCTGCTGATCGACCTCATGGTGCAGTGGTTGACACGTCAGCTCAGGGTGGTGCAGCGGCTGGCGCCCGCGGTCATCGTCGTCGGGGGCGAGGATGTCAAACGACGCCATCTTGAACGGCTCTCGGACGTGTGCGAACGCTGTGATATTCAGGTAATGTTCCTCTTCCCGCATCTGCGTGAGACGACCCAGGAACTGATCGGTGGTGGCGCGGTCGGATTTCTGCGGCTCGGCAACCACAAAGAGGCCATGAACGGCGCCGAATTCATCGGCCGTGGGCACAAGTTCGAGCTCAGCCAGCTGACCAAGACACTCGGCGGTAGCGAGAACTACTCAGTCGCCAAGTCCGATGGTGGATCCAGGACGCGAGGTTCCAGTTTGAGTTCGGCTATCAACTGGGGCACCAACTGGAGCTCGAACACCTCACAGACCAGTCAGCCCAGCGGTCCGGCAGGAATGGGATCCACACCGGGATCCACCACGAGTGGCCACTCGGTGGGCGGTAGTCGAAGCCAGACGGAAACCGCAAGCACCAGCGAGTCCACCAGCGCGACCTGGTCAACCACGCGGACCCACGCCGAGGGAACGAACTGGAGCAATGCCGGATCCAAGCAGCGGGTATACGAGTTCCTGATGGAGCCCACCGCATTGCAAAGTCTACCGGACTTCGCGCTGCTCCTCCTCGATCGCCAGGTCGGCGGTGCCGCCGCGTGGCGCATGGTGGAGTTCAATCCGGAGATCATCACCCTGGATCGGGTCAGCACTGCTCCTTTGCCCGAACCGCCACGTTCGCAACCGATCGGCCAACCCACGTTGCCGTGGGTAAATCCGGGCCAGCACGGCGCGCCGCAGCAAAGCTGGGCCCCGCAGCAAAGCCCTTATCCGTATGGTTCGTAGCAGAGCCGATCGGTAGTTGACGATGATCCCGGAAACAGCGTGGCAACGCCTGCGCGATCTGGACTTTTGCCGCGTTACCGAGATACCGCGCAATAAGACAGCACGGGACCTCACCACCGGTGAACACGACAGCAGCGCGCGGCAACGATTGGCTGCGCTGGTCTCGGCGTATCACTCGCAGATCCCCGACGGTGGCGTGGTGGCGATGGGCTGGCGTCGAGCTTCTGCGTCAGGCGACGTGGAGGTCTATGTCGGCGGTTCCTCGTTACTCGGGTTCCAGGACGACGGTGCGGCCGTGCTCAGCCTTCCCGCAGGGGGTCGGGGCACCCGGTTGGCCACCGGGACGCTGATCGAGGCGCTCGAGACACTGCCATGCTGGACCGGCATCACCGGAATTCCCGATGGCCTGCTGGTCGATGATCGCCCGGCCGATGAAAGGGAATCGCTGCGCCCTTCGCTGGAGGACTGCCTGCTGGGAGTCTGGCAACAGCCGTTCGCCTGGTTGGTCGTTGCGGAGCCGGTGAGCGCCGAGGACATCGAGGAGATCGCCGGCGAGGTCGCCGATCGGCAACGACGAGCTCAGACGAAGGCGTCGACGTCGCCGGAGTACTCGGTCGAGGCGCAGCGGATGGAACGGCGCCACACGGAACTGCGCCGGGGAGCGTCGACCGGGCTGTGGCGAGTGCGCATGCTCGCTGGTGGCGACCGCGCTGACGCGGCGCGCCGGGTGGCGGCGCTGGTGTGCGCATCGGCCGATCTCCAGCGCCTGCCGTACGCGTTGACTCCGGGTACGGATGTCCAGCGGCTCGCCACGATGCTGAAGATCGCGCCCACCGACCACGCGGGCGAGGGACCGTTCTACGCCAGCTCGGCCCTGCTGGCCGCGGTTGCGAGACCGCCCGCCCAGGAGATCCCCGGCGTCCGGTTCACCCTGCGGCCGACCTTCGACGTCACACCCGAAACTCCGGACACCGCCGTATCGAACGTGCAGCTCGGGCAGATCATGGACCGCAACCGTAACCCGGTCGGGACCCTGGCACTGGCTCGCTCCAGCCTCAACCGCCACACGTTCGTCTGCGGCGCCACCGGGGCGGGAAAGTCACAGACCGTACGAGGGTTACTCGAGGCGGCCGCCCATGAGAAGCTTCCTTTTCTCGTGGTCGAACCGGCTAAAGCCGAGTACCGATTCATGGCCGCCCGATTGGCCGGTATCTCGGACGTCGTGACGATTCGGCCAGGCGAGGTCGATGCCATGCCGGCCGGGATCAATCCACTGGAACCGGCCTGCGACGCCGAGGGCAGGCGGTTCCCGCTACAGACTCATGCAGACCTCGTGCGCGCGCTCTTCCTGGCCGCTTTCGAGGCCGAGGAGCCGTTTCCGCAGGTACTCAGTGCCGCCTTGGCCCGTTCCTACACGGAACTAGGCTGGGACCTCGCCATCGGCGAGCCGATGACCGACGGCGTCACGCCACGCTATCCGACACTGGGTGATCTGCAACACTGCGCGGAGAAGATCGTCACCGAAATCGGCTACGGCAAAGAGATCACCGACAATATCAGGGGCTTCATCCGGGTACGCCTTTCGAGCCTGCGGCTGGGGACCACCGGCCGGTTCTTCGAAGGAGGGCACCAGATCGACTTCGGTGAACTACTCGAGCGCAACGTGGTATTCGAGATCGAGGACGTCGGCGACGACCGGGACAAGGCGTTCCTCATGGGCACGGTCCTCGTCCGACTTGTCGAGCATCTGCGCATGGAACAGCGACGTACCGGCGGTCACGCCGTCGCGCTCCGGCACCTGAGCGTCTTCGAGGAAGCCCACCGCCTGCTTCGGCGCTCCGAAGGGTCCGGTCCGGCGGCACACGCCGTCGAGATGTTCGCCGGGCTGCTCGCCGAGATCCGAGCCTATGGCGAGGGGCTCATCATCGCCGAGCAGATTCCCAGCAAACTCGTACCGGACGTCATCAAGAACACCGCAGTGAAGATCGTCCACCGGCTGCCCGCCCTCGATGACCGTGCGGCTGTCGGGGCGACCATGAACATCACCGACGCGCAGTCGGAGTACCTCGTCACACTCAAACCCGGCAGCGCCGCAGTCTTCACCGACGGTATGGATTACCCGCTGCTGGTGCGAATGGCCGACGGCAGCGCCCGCGAGCAGAACACCGATCACTCCCCCGTCACACCTGCGGGCCTGATCGCACCACGTAGCGCCACCTGCGGTACCGACTGCCGCGACACACCGTGCACATTGCGACAGATGCGCGCTGCCCAACGCGTCTTGGCGACCGACCCGCGCCTCGTCCTCTGGGCCGAACTCGCGGTCGTGGCCCACCTCACCGGCTGGACCATGCCGGTACCCTGCCAACCCCTGCTCAACACGGTGCGAGCTCTGCCGCCCCGAACCCGCGACTGCGCACTGTCTCACGCCGTCGATGCCGCCGTCGCCGCCCGAAGCGCGGTGACCGCAACCCGCATGAGCCCCCACGCCCTCGCCGGGCACGTCATCGACGCGATGGGGCTGCTCATCGAGCACGAGGAGCGGCACATCGCCGACGAGCCCGAGTGGCTGGCCACGCCATATCGGTGGTGCCTGGTGTGGGACGCGCTCATGACAGTCGAGCGCGACAATCCAACCGCCGGACGCCACCCCCGCTCCGACGAATGGGCAACCCGGTACGGTCAGACCATCCCCGGCGTCACCAATCGCGACCAATTAGCCGAGGTCCGCCGCTGGTTCGACATCGACCAACGTGATCGCGCTGCCTGCCACGCAGTCACCTACGGGGTCGAAACCGCACCCGCGATCGTCACCGCCATCGGCGGAAGTCGCGAATTCCCGGACTGGTCAGAACGAGTGGCCGAACAGCTCGCGGAGTTCATCAGCTGCACCTGGCCGCTAAACTACCTGGTCCCCGGAGAGACCTGATCCGACCGCTCGACTTCTCGGAGGATTAAATGGCTAGAGAAATTTCTGAAAGCCCCCAGGAAAAACCTGAGTCACGCACCGTGGATAAAAATGTGGCGGACACCAACAGCTATATGAGAGAAAAACTCGGAAAATCACGGGAAGAGCCCGAAACGCCGGAGCGGCCCGAAGGAAACAGGTGGCATAGCCGAGAGGATCACGCGAAGAAAGTCGGCAAAATTCTGGGCGAGCAGAGCGGCCCGGTCGAGCCGAAAGTACTAAAAGAGAAATCGGAGGATAACGATAGCAACAAGGGCGGTGGCAGCCTGCCCCCTGGCGGTGATCAGGGGAAGCGCGGCGGTGACTCTAATTCGCAACGCCGCAGCATGGCGCAGCTCCCCGTTGAGAAGAAGTCCGCAGAACCGACGGAGCAGAAGCCGCGCGAGGAACCCCAGGGTCGTGACCAAACGCCGACCACGGCGCAGGCCAGCCGCATGGATCAACGCGGTCTGCCCCAGCACCAGGATCGGCCGCGCACTCCGCCTCGCTAGGGCACCGGTAACACCAGGCATCAACCCGACCCCACCAGCGCGTTCACGTCGCCCAGTTGGTAGCTCTTCAAGACAACCCCCAGTGGGGTTGGTAGCTCTTGAAGAGCTACCAAATGCGTCAGTGGGCGTAGCCCTCCAGCATTTCGGTGACCAGGGCGGCGATCGGGGAGCGTTCTGAGCGGGTGAGGGTGATGTGGGCGAACAGCGGGTGACCCTTGAGCTTCTCGATCACGGCGGCTACCCCGTCGTGGCGGCCGACCCGCAGATTGTCCCGCTGGGCGACGTCGTGGGTGAGCACCACGCGCGAGCCGGTGCCCAGCCGGGAGAGCACCGTGAGCAGCACGTTGCGCTCCAGCGACTGGGCCTCGTCGACGATCACGAAACTGTCGTGCAGCGACCGGCCCCGGATGTGGGTCAGCGGCAGCACCTCGAGCATGCCCCGATCGACCACCTCGTCGATGATCTCTTGCGAGGCGATCGCGCCCAGGGTGTCGAACACGGCCTGGGCCCACGGCTGCATCTTCTCGTTCTCGCTGCCCGGCAAGTAGCCCAGCTCCTGGCCACCGACCGCGTAGAGGGGGCGGAAGACGACCACCCGCCGGTGCGCCCCGCGCTCCATCACCGCATCCAGGCCGGCACACAGCGCGAGCGCCGACTTGCCGGTGCCGGCCCGCCCGCCGAGGGAGACGATGCCCACCCCGGGGTCGAGCAACAGATCCAGCGCCACGCGTTGCTCGGCGGAGCGGCCATGCAGCCCGAACGCCTCCCGGTCCCCCCGAACCAGCCGGATGCGCTTGTCCGCGGTGATCCGGCCCAGCGCGGTCGCGGTTCCGGCAAGCAGGCGCAACCCGGTGTTGCAGGGCAGCTCAGCGATCTCCGGATGCTCGGTGAGCTCGGCGCTCCCGTCCTTGTACAGCGCCGCCAGCACCGAGGGGCCGACCTCCACGTCGCTCATCCCGGTCCAACCCGACGGCACGACGTTCTGCGCGCGGTACTCCTCGGCGGGCAAGCCGACCGCGCCCGCCTTCACCCGCAGCGGCATGTCCTTGGTGACCAGCGTGACGTCGCGGCCGTCTGCGGCCAGGTTCAGCGCACAGGCCAGGATTCGGGAGTCGTTGGTCCCGGTGCGGAACCCGGCGGGGAGGACCTGTGGGTCGGTGTGGTTCAGCTCGACGTGCAGGGTGCCGCCGAGCGCACCGATCGGGACCGGCACATCCAGTCGATCATGGGCCAGCCGCAGATCGTCCAGCAGGCGCAACGCCTCCCGCGCGAACCAGCCGAGTTCCGGGTGATGCCGTTTGCCTTCCAACTCCCCGATCACGACGAGCGGGAGCACCACCTCATGCTCATCGAACCGGGACGGCGCCCATGGGTCGGACAGCAGCACCGATGTGTCCAGCACGTAGGTGCGGATACCGGGGACGGTGGAGCGGGGCGAGCGAGAGGCGTTCAAGGCAGCTCCCTGGCGAGCGCGGCACCCACACCCGTTCCTCGTTGGGCCGGTGCGACCCTGGTTGCTCGCGCCCTACCACCCCCGGCTGGGGTCAGCAGAGCCGACCACAAGGGCCGGGTGCCGGCCCTCCCGCGCGCGCCGTCGACAGCAGAGACAGCGAAGCCATCTCACCGACAGCAATCACGACCAGGGCCTCCCGTGGCGTTACGCCTCCGGCACGTCCCGCCACTACTGCACGCTACCTGCGCAGGGCGGCCATGTGCATGCATCCACCTAGGTGAATTGACCAGTCGTCTCCGTGACCGGAATCGGTCATGGAGATGGCGAATTCCACCTCGAAAGCGTCAGCGTTACTCGACCAGTTCGGCTCGTATCACTGACGGGATGAGTGGCTCATCGAGCAGCCGCAGGTAGCGCCGCTCGAGTGGCTCGGTCGGCGGGCGGGCGTCCAGCCAAGCGCGCAAGAGGCGGTAGCCCTCCACGTATGTGGTGGTGTAGGCCCGCCACAGCGGATCGGAGAGGAAACGCAGGATCTGCCGAGCCCGCGCTTCGCTCACCAGCAACCAGCGCTGGAGGTAGGCCAGCACATCAGCCGGATCGGCGCCCTGATCATGCAGCATCAACGCGGCGTCCTGACGAACGCCCAGTAGCCCCGCGGCGGCCCGCTCCAGCCGCTCGGCAAGCTCACCGTCCATCCGCAGGCCCAGATCGCCGAGGATTTCCTCGGCCCACGGCCCCCATCCGAGGCCCACCGCCGCAGGCAACCCGAGGTCGGCCAGTCCCTCGGCCATCAGGCACTGCGGCGTGTTCACCAGGAAGATCGTCTGCTCAGCTTGACGCTGCTCATGCACCAGACCGGCTTCCTTTCGACAGTGCTCGGTGTGGTGGCCGGGATAGGACTCGTGCGCGACCAGATGCGGCAGGTTTGCCATCCGGTGCCCGAGGTCGGCGTTGATCGCCACCCGGGAGCGATAGTTGCCGAGGTAGTAGTTGAATCCGCTCCAGGGTTTGTTGGTGACGACCTCGTACTGCACGATCTCCTCAGCGGGCAGCCCGAAGCGGCCGCGAACCCGATCCCGCAGCGCGCTGGACAACGCCTGCACGGCCGGTTCCAGCTGCTCCGAAGCGACCTCGTCATCACGCCGGTGGGCGGCCAACCGCTGCGCCACGGTGCCCCCACCCGGCAGCAGCCTGCCGATCTCCACATGCGCCGCATGGTAGACATCGGGGTCCCCGGGTTCGATGACCACGTCGAAGTAGGCCGCCACCTCTGCCACGAACCCGACCTGCTGCCCGGCCAACGCCCGCCCGCTGCATTCCAACGCGGTGAGGTGGGCGTCCAGGAAACGGCTCCTCGGCTCGGTTAGGCTGGCCGCCGGAACCTCGGCTCGCAGCTCGTGCGCCCGGCGGGCCAGCACCACCGGATCCGGCCGGGGCTCATTGTCAACCTGGCGGCGCAGCGCCGGGTCGCCGGTGTAGGCATCGACGAAGCCCTCGACGAGGCGGTCGAACCGCAACCCCAGCAGCAGATATTCACGGACAAGATCAGTAACACTCATGGATACGAGTATCCCGTGAGTGGCGTTGAGTGCTGGGGCACGTAATGCCACTCACGGGGCTCACGAGCCATACCGGCGATGCCGCGCGGCGTAGTCGCGCAGCGCCCGCAGGAAATCCACCTTCCGGAACTCAGGCCAGTACGCATCACAGAACCAGAACTCCGAATGCGCTGACTGCCAGAGCAGGAAACCCGACAACCGCTGCTCCCCCGATGTGCGAATGACCAGGTCGGGGTCGGGTTGACCGGAGGTGTAGAGATGCTCGGCGATCTGCTCGACGCTGAGCACCTCGGCGAGCTCCTCCATCGGGGTGCCCGCCTCCGCATGCTTGAGCAGCAGCTTGCGTAATGCGTCGGCGATCTCCTGACGACCGCCGTATCCCACCGCGACGTTGACCAGCATCCCGGACCGGTCCCGGGTCCGCGCCGCCGCCGTGGTGAGCCGCTGCGCCATCTCCGATGGCAGCAGGTCGAGCGCGCCGACCACCTTCACCCGCCAGCTGACGTCCGGCCCGCACAGTTCGTCGACGACATCGGCGATGATCCCGAGCAGTTCGGTCAGCTCGTCCGGGGACCGGTTGCGCAGGTTGTCCGGGGACAACAGCCAGAAGGTCGCGATGTCGACCTCGGTCTCCCGACACCAGCCGAGCAGCTCGACCAGCTTGGCGGCCCCGACCCGATGGCCGTCACTCACATCGGAGAACCCAGCCTCCTTGGCCCAGCGACGATTTCCATCCATGATCACCGCGACGTGCCGAGGACAGTCGGCGGTAGCCAGCGCCCGGCGCAGTCTGCGCTCGTAGACGGCGTAGACAGGGTTCCGCAACCTCATAAGGCGGTAAGGCTACGCCCGTCGTGGTGTCCTGCACCCCATGGCTGTCCTGACGATAGTTGACCACCAACCTCGGGGACGGGCTCTCTGCTATGGCGGTAACGGTTCGGGGGACCTCGGCAAGTGCCTCAGCCGGAACGGCGACGACCCATTCCACTGATCCATCCGCACGTCCAGTCGATCCTGACGTGGCCATGCCGGGGATCGGCTTGCGGATGCCGCCTTTTCCATTTCACCCCCGATCGCAGCGACGACGAATCCGGCGTGCACCCCCTGACAGGACTTATTCAGATCATGCGCCGCCGGTGAGGCCGCCGAGGCCGCCGGTGACGCTGCCGAGAAGGCCACCGCCGAGGCCACCGCCGCTTGCGTTGCTGTCGTCGCCGCCGCCGGTGACACCGCCGAGAAGGGGACCGAGAGGAGCGGCGGCGCCGTCGGGGCCACTGCCACCGCTGGACTGCAGCAAGGTGCGGGCCGGTAGCAGATCCACCTGCTGCCCGTCGATCTCCGTAAAGCTCACCACGTCAGACATAAAAATCCTCCTAAAGTTGGTGGGGAAACGCGACTCTCAGTGGGCCGAAGCGCAGAAAGTCTCGCCCATGATCCAGCTGAGCGCCACCC
>JBOHHE010000137.1:0-86716 GCA_050700355.1 Pseudonocardiaceae bacterium | reverse complement strand
GCCCTGGCGGCGTCCCCGGCGGCGGCCCTGGCGGCACGTGCCTTGCCACGCGCCTCGCCCACTACCAGCGCGGCGCGCTTCGCCGCAGCCACGTCCGCGATCCGGCCCAGCGCCCGCAGCGCGGAGGCATCCTCCCGACATGCGGGTACGAGATCCAGCCACGTGGGCAACCAGTTTCTGATCAGCCAATCCAAGGCCAAGTAGCGCCGGGTCTCGTCCTTTCCGTCACCAGCGGTACCGAGCAGCAGCGGGATGAGCGGGACAAGCTGCTGACGCTGCTCATCGGGCAAGAGGTCGTTGAGTTGGCGCCCGAATTCCGCCAGGACCTCCGATACGCACGCGGGCTGGTCGGTCCACTCGGTTCCCGGTCCGAGTTCCCAGCGCCAGCTGTTGGTGTCCGTCGCGACCCTGACTCGGCCTTGAATCCAGGTCACGGCCTCCATCAGGCAATATCCGTCCTCGGGCGAATCGTGCGCGCCGGTGGCCAGGACTATTCCTGATAGATCCACTCCGTGGGTGGTCACCGGGCCACCGCCCCCGCTGGCGCGCCGACGCCGGACTCGGCGAGACGATCGAGCTCGTCCACCGTGATCGTTTCCTGGGTGGTCGAGGACCACCCCACCGAGGACCACACCTCTACCGAGATGGCACCCCGCAGAGCCCCCCGGGCGTAGATGGCCGACCATCCCTTGTCCTTGATGGCCACCACCCGCAACTGGGTCGCCCCGATGGACCTGGCCCAGGCACTCAGGCCGTCCGGGCCATCCGGGGCCCGCAGCTCAAGCTCATCCCCTTGGAGTCGAAACGGTTGTGCCACCGTGGGCAGGTGCGGGTGCTCGTCCAGATGGTCGGCCAGTGCCCGCAGCAGCCGCGCCTGCCGGTGGGCCGCGGTGAGCGGATCACCGGGGCGTAGCGCACTCATCGGGTCGGGTTCGGCCGCGCTCGGCCCGGACACGGACAGTGCCATGATCACTCCCGACATACCTGAGGCGATGTGCGCCCAATGGGCGGGGTGCTGATCCCGGGTGCAGCACAAGTTCTGGCTGTCGCCGAACATGTCGGCACACGGTGGGGCGGGGCTGCCTCTGTAGGGGTCGACATCACCCGGGCGCAGATGCCCGTACGGATCGGGAGTCGCGATCGGATCAGTGGGCGCAGTCGTCGGATCGATGGTCATCTCATGTCCTCTCGGGTCGGATAGGTACTGGTGCTGGTGCTCAGGGGTGCTCGGGGGTGCTCGGGCCTTGCCGCTGCGGATCGGCCACTGGGTCTCGTCCTCGTCCACGCGGCGCAACCACTGTTCAGCGCTGATCCAGCGCTTGGGTGGAGTACTGGGGGTATTCATCCGGCGTCCAGTTCCTGCTGCTGGGCGTGCAAGCACCCAGCGCACGACGCCGGGGCCATGTGCAGCCGGGCGGCCAAGGCCACAACCCGCCCCGCGCGATAGCGGGCACCGCACAACGGAGCCCGCGCACCCGCGACGGGCACCGCGTGCAACACGCCGGCACTAGTCAGGACCAGGAAATAGCGGGCGGTCATGGGCATGGTCATGACGCCGTGACGTCGGGCTGGGCCGGGACGGTCGGATCGGCCCCGGCGGCGTAAAGACGCTCGATCGGGATGTTCAGCTCGTCGGCGATCCTGGACAGCTCGTCGGCCCGGAAGGGGATACCTCCCTGCGGGCGCAGCCTCTTCGCCAGCAGGGACGGCTCCCAGCCGAGCCGTGCGGCAAACTGCCTTTGACTCATCCCGGCGCGTGCGATCTCAGCCCGCACTGATGAAGCGATGGAACAGCTCGATGCGGTCATGCCAGCAATTCTGGAGCGTTTAGCGCTTCACGTCAACTCGCAAACGGGTGACGTGTCGAGCACGGTTGACGCGCGTAGAGCATCACTCGTACTCTTTCGGCATGACCACAGCAGTAGGAGAGGCCACGGGGGGCACGTTCCGCGAGCTCGTGGCGGCAGAGATACGTGCCCACCTGGCGCGTCGAAAGATCACTGGTCGGGAGCTATCCCGACGTCTCGGCGAGGCTCAGACATGGTCGAGCAGGCGCCTCAACGGCGTAGTACCGTTCGATGTTGACGATCTTGAGCGCATTGCGGAGGCGCTCGGGGTGGGGCCGATGGATCTTCTGGCGACCGTGCCGAGGTCCCGGCGGAGCCCTGATATGGATCGGATTATTCGCTCGTAGAACCACCGAGGCGTTGTTGACCACGGTGCCGTCGACCTCGGCGTCGTGGTCTCCGGAGGGTGGGGAGATCCCCAGCGGGGCCAGTACGTCGAGCACCAGCCCCGGCCAGGTCAGCTGCTGACCTGCGGTCAGCGCCACCATGGGCACCCCAGCCGCCGTGGTGGTACGCACCATGTCGGCGAACGCCCATGGGGGACTGCGACCGGCACCGAGTGCGACCGCGCTGACGGCCCGGCCCTGTAGGGCGTCTGCCAGTCCTCCGAAGTGGTCGACATGCAAGTGGCTGATCACTACCAGGGCGAGCCGACGAACCCCCAGGCGGTCCAGACACGCGGACACCGACCCACCTTCGGGTCCCGCGTCAACCAGCACGGCGGTGCCGGGTTCCGCGGTGGCCAGCACCACGGCGTCGCCTTGGCCGACATCACAAGCCACTGCCACCCAGCCGGTGACCGGCCAACCGGGCGGGTCGTACCGCGTGGGCACCAGCACCACGAGCGCCCCAACCGTTCCCGCCGCGACGAGCACCCGCAGCCGGTGCGCCCGCAGCACCAGCAACACCAAGGCCGCGAGCCCGGCCAGCAACAACCCGCCCGACACACCCTCGGGCCAGCGCAGCACTCCGTCCGGCACGGCTGCTCCGTGGTGACCCACGAGCACCAACCAGCTCACCGCTGGTCCCGCAAGATGCACGACGAGGACAGCCGCTGTGGGATGTAGCGCCCCCAGCACCACGGCGAGCACCCCGAGCACGGTGGCCGGCGCCACCGCCGGGGCTGCTAACAAGTTGGCCAGCACCGCTACCAGGCTCACCTGACCGGACAACGCCGCCACCACGGGAGCGGTGACGACGTGCGCGGCAGCAGGTACCGCGAGGGCCTCAGCGATCCCTGGTGGTACCCGGTTACGACGCAAAGCGGCGGCCCAGCTCGGGGCCAGCAGTACCAGGGCGCCGGTGGCCAGCACAGACAAGGCGAAGCCCGGATCGGCACCGAGTGCCGGATCGACCAGGAGCAATGCGCAAACCGCAACGCACAACGCAGGCACTGCCGACCGATGGCGGCCGAGCACCAGAGCGAGCAAGACGACGGCGCCCATCACCGCAGCCCGCAGCACGCTCGGCGAGGGACGACACAACACCACGAAACCGGCCAACGCCAAACCGGCCACAATCGCTGCGGTCCTCGGCCCTGCCCCGACCAGTCGGGCCAGTCCGAGAACGGTTCCGCACAGGATCGCCACGTTGGCACCCGAGACCGCCGTCAAATGCGTAAGCCCGGCAGCCCGGAACTCTTCCTCGACCGAGGGCACCATCGCCGAGGTATCTCCCACCACCAGGGCGGGTAGCAGTCCGGCTGCTTCCGGACCGAGGACCTCGCTCGCCGCCCCCCTGAGTCCAGCGCGCAGCTGCTCAGCTCCGTGCTGGATCGGGGTCGGGGCCGCCAGCACCTCCGGCTGGCCGCGTACCCGCAGGACGGCGACGGTGAGATCGGATCGGTCCGGGACCGCGAGCAAGCCACTGGCCTGCACCCGTTGGCCGGGCAACAGCCCGATCCAGCCCTGCGCCGGGGCCAGCAGCACCACGCGGCCACCGCCCCGCCAGTGCTGACCGGCCAGGTCGGCGGCCTCGAGAACGGCACTCACCACGATCCGCTGTTGCTGCGGTGACCGACCGCCGTAGCCCGCCGACGTAATCACCCTCGGGTCATCGCACAATTGCACGACCAGCGTCGCCACCGAACCGTCTGCCGCAGCTGTCCGCACCGGATGGTGCTCCATCTGCCAGGCCGCCGTACCCACCACCAGCGCGAGCGCGGCGCTGACTCCGCCTACCGCCAATACCGCAGGCGACTGGCGACACAGAGCAGCGGCCGCCGCAGCGAGCAGACCGATGACACCCAGTATCGCCGCAGCCGACGATCCGACGTAGAGCCCGGCGAGCACCACGGCCCAACCCGCCAGGGCGGCGGGCACCAGACGCAGGTCAGGTGGCGCACCGGTGCCGTCCCCAGTCAGCACGGCACCCGCAGCGGATGCCGATGGTCTGGCGGTCATACCCGCACCAGGTCGCGGATCTGGGCGAATCGCGCTTGCCCGATCCCGCTCACCTCACGAAGCTGATCCACCGAGGTGAATCGGCCGTGCTTGACCCGCCAGTCCAGGATCCGCTGCGCGGTAACCGGCCCAACCCCAGGCAGTGCGTCGAGCTGCTCGACAGTCGCTGTGTTGAGATTGATCACCGGATCTGTCCCGGTCGGAGCGCTCACAACTCCGCCGTCTGCTGGCTGTCCGGGCGGCGGCGTCACCCCAACCATGAGTTGCTCCCCATCGGAGAGCCGACGGGCCAGGTTCAGGCCCATCAGATCGGTGTCAGGCAGGGCACCACCCACCGAGTCCAACGCATCGGCCACCCGGGAGCCGTCAGGAAGCCGAACCAGCCCGGGGCGGGCAACCCGGCCCACCACACTGATCACCAATTCTGGTCCTGCCGCAGGCGAAGTCGCCGGGTCCACGACCGGGGCTGGCGTGACCAGCGACAGCATCGGCGCCGGTAGGGGCACCGGCCGCTCCCACCACACTCCCACCGCAGCGATCACCGCCGCCAGCGCCGCGACCAATGACAGCATGAGCGCGCCCGGCCGTCCCGGTTCCCACCGGGCGTCACGCAGCGGACGGGGAATCCACCACCGGACCAACCTGCCCTGCAGTAGCGGCGGCGTAGCAGGCACGTCATCCTTATCGTCGTCCGGGCCGGTGGAGTCCGGGTCAGCAGCGCCGGGATCGATCAGGTCAGGCGTGGGATCGTGAGCGTGGCGCAGCGCGACGAGCCGCGCCCGGACATGGTGCTGGGGGGGCGAATCAGTTGACGCGATGCCACGGAACAGGGCCACGTGGCGACGTTAGAACGATTCCCGGCTAGTGCAGGCAGCCCCGGTCACTGCCTGTGGATAACAGGGGCGAGTGGGGACAACTCCGACTTCCCCGAACTCGGATCTCCAGCAGTGTCGGACCATGATGCGACACTGAGCCGTTTACCGGCAAGCAGCAGCCAGCCCCAATCAACCAGATCGTGTCGGCAGTCAAACGTTGAAAATTTCGTGGGCACAACGGATCAACCGATCTTTAAAACCCGAAACTCAAGTACTTGCCCCGCATCTGATGAACTATCACCCAGATTCACACCATGGGCTCAGCGCATACTCAAGGAAGACCAATAGAAAGATCTTCAACCAGCCGCCTCGAGGCCCTCATCAAGGCACTCCAAGAACGCCGCATTGCAGGATGGTTCCGGTCGTAGCACTCCCAGGAAAGTTCCAACTGAATCGCCCTGCGGCCCTGACGTTGTATCTGACCGGTCACAGTTCTGGGATTGGCACCAAAAGGCCAATTGACAGATACTCTTAGCCCGCTCGCTACAGCTTCTTCCATAAATGGCCTCCACAGCAGCGCACTCATTTTTGGTTCCGGGCCGAGGCCAATACAAATTTCCAACCCCCTAGGACGCATCATATGTAAATCAATGATCGGCCAATCACCAGCTAAGCTGACAGCTTTTGCAATATAAGGGTGGTTAAGTTCCCAATTTGGATCACCTAGCTGACGGACTGCCGTAGCCAGCCCCGATCCACCTGTAGCATGTGCCAAAGAAAATGCGAGGTCAGCTGTGCCTCGCTCAGCAACTTTCTCAACCCCATCGCGAAGTTGTGCCACCTCATGTGGAGCAGAAAATAGTGGCCCGGCGCCCCGAACGAAATCCCATGGGCCTTTCGGGCTCAATCCGCGCTCTCGCGGTCCTCCTGCTAACTCCAGCAAGTACTCCAGATCCTTTCCCCGCTTCTCCTCCTCTTCTGGAATCAACGGAACAATATCCTCAAAAGCAGTCTCCAAAGCCACAGGAAGCCATCTTACCCGACTACTGTGGCGTGTACAATATATGACGTGGAGGACATCGTAACGCTGCATTATCCCGATGTGCGACATGCCAACTGGGAGTTGCTGTGCGAAGCTGCCCGTAAGCAGGGTATTCGCCTTACCAGTTGGGAACCTCATCGACTTCAGATTTGCTGCATAGACGATGGAATCTGGAGCTATTATGATGGCAAGCGAGTACGCCCCGGGGTCATCCTCCACCGTACAGTTGCAGCGTTTCAAGGAATTGTGATTCCTGCATTAAAATTGTGGACTTCCGAAGGGATTATCGTCCTGAATGAACCTGACGCGGCCTACCGATCAAGAGACAAATTATTGACCTCTATTGCGTTACAGCGCGCCCAGGTACCGATCGTTCATACGATCGCGTTCGTTGAACCGAGCCCAGAAGCCATGGCTCCCCTTAAAGATCACCATGTAATATTGAAACCAGCTCATGGAGTTCGTGGTGAAGGAATTCAAGCCTTTTTGTCAACAGATGAACTTTTGGCAGCTTGGGTAGATAATCGCGGGCAAGTACCTCCTTTCCCCCTTGTACGGGAGCATTACGTGGCTCAGCCACTAATTAACGGGGGTGGCCGTGACTTACGCGCCTTCGTCGTCGCGGGTGCTTGTGTGGCGCTAATGCAGCGCCAAGCGGCTCCGGGCGAAGTCAGAGCAAACCTGGCGCTTGGCGCAACCTGTACCCAACTTCCACTGAATCACCCGGCGGCACGCACTGCGGTATCGGCACTGGAAGCGTGTCAACTTGATTACGGCGGCGTTGACCTTATCGAGGATGACGACGGCGCCATTCGCGTCCTGGAGGTTGATGCGTGGGCTGGGTTTGCCGGTATTTCTGCGGCGACAGGTACAGACGTCGCGGGCGCTATACTCAGACTTGCCATGACACGCCGACTGGAGGGCACAGCTACATGACGCTTGGGGTTGCGCGCAATCCATATGCTACGAACGTGTCCACCCGGCTTGTTGAGGCGGCTACCGAACTCGATATTCCGGTTCGGGTTATCGATCTCCCAACGCTCACTGTCGACATCAATTCAGATGGGCAAGCAATCGCCCGCGACGCAACGGGGCGTATTGAAATTAACAGCCTTGCACCCTATCTACTCTTTGGGTATCCGACAGCGGCCCACGCGTTTCGCATACTTGCCCGAAAAGCGCACACACAAAACCCAGTTGAGAGCGTTTTGATAGCGGACGATAAGGCGTCGACAGCGGTGCAGTTGACGATGGCGTCACTCCCTCAGGTACCCAGCACCATCTGCTCGCTTGAGCTGGAACGCGCACTCTCTGTAGCCGAAGAAATTCACTACCCCGTGGTTATAAAACGTACTCACGGAGCACAGGGGAGATGGGTTCGTCGGGCTGAGCATGCTGTTTTTCTGACGCAGGCATTCCACGAACTTGAATCCGAGGGTCCTGGAGCTCTAATACTCCAACCGGAAGTTGCAGAATTCTATGGGCGAAGCATTCGTGCCATAATTACAGGCGGGCACTTACTTGCAGCAACCCTGCGGACAGCTGCCGGAAACGAGTGGCGGAGTAATATTGCAGGAGGAGCGACTCAGCATCCGGTCAATTTGACATCGGATGAGAGACAATTGGCTGAAGATGCCGCCCGTGTCATCGGACTTGGTCATGCAGGCATTGATATTTTGCGAACGACGGCTGGTCCACTCGTGCTCGAGGTGAACTCTTGTCCCGACTTTACGAGCATGCTCCCGTGCTTCGATGAGGACCTAACCCGAGCCGTGTTGTTGGCATGTCTGCCATCATAACTCCGTATCTTACGGCCATGGTCCTCTAGGCGGGCGGGGCATCCTCAATGGCGCTAGGCCAAGGACTACGGCAAGTATCCCGCCTAGGAGCAGAGGCCATCCTCGCACTCCAGGAAGAGCTGCAGCTGTTGCTACGAGGCCAGCCACAGGAACTGCCAGTTGACTTAGCTGCCCAATCAAGGCTGGTCGGAGCTTCCGGCGCATCTCGATGACGGTGTTGGGAGGTATGTTAAGGGTACGCCGAACCGGAGCGGGTATCCTTGCGATGAGATGTGCAGGAAAGTCGGAAGGAAGAGGCTCGGCATCAAGATGTAAACCTACGGACCTCATTACATAACTCGATGGCTCCCCACCAAAAGGCTTTTGATCCTCCAACGCACGGACCGCCATACGCTGCCCGCCCCAAGACAGTAAGACTTGTCCACCAGGATGCAAGGAAAGAGCTCCGAAAGCACCTGGGTGAAGTCGGATTGTGTCTCCGAGATCGTCGTCTCCAGGATGGGCCTGCACGACCCGGAAGGTCAGAGTTTGGCTACGGAAAGCAGCACGCAAGAGCAGTTCTGCGCAAACGTCAAGGACCCGTATAATGAGGAGTAGACAGCCTGAAGCTACAGTTAGTAGCTTCACCAACCGGTTCCGTGGCCTACGGCTAAGAACTCGCCTAGATGCAGCGTCACGACGGTCCCGAAAGGAGGTTTTGGGGATTGCCGACAACTGGATTTCGGCTCCTTTCTCGATGCCGCCAAGCGTACGAAGAGACATCGGCACAAGTATGGCTTTTGGATCAACCGCTCGTTTACGGACTCGTACCGGAATAACAACGCCCTGAGCGGTCGTCAAGAGAGCCTGGCGCCAGACGTGGCGGCCAGTGAGAACAGCCTTGTACGTGACCCTATTTATATGCACTCCAACGCCGGTAGGAAGATCTAGAGCTGGCGGAGTTCGCACCTCCAGATGCAAATGATCTGGAACTTGAAGAAGCACTACGGAGCCGGGCGCGTCAAGTTGCAAACTTCGCAAGGCAGGTAAGGACATGGCGAGGCCCCCTGCGGGCACGAGATCTTCATCATCTAAATGCAGCCAGATTCGAGTTCTAGCACGCCCCGGCAAGATAACGCTAGCGAGAAACGGAAAAAATGTTTTGGAATCAAATTCTAGTTTCGGCACAATCGCGTTTAAATAACCGCGCGCTACGCGTGTTCGCACTACGAAATATGACTTTTGGTGGACCGAGTCGGGTGATCTACCTCGCCCGAAAAGGGCAAGATCTCGCCACACTCTACTTATCTTCATGAGAAATGCCAGCTATGGAACAACAGCGATGAACACATCCGTCATCCAGGCGGGCATTCTCAGGGCGACGGCGATCAATGAGGCCCAATGTCATCCCTCTTCGAAGAATTGAGCTGGGGATACGGCAAGGGCATTGGCAAACGCGTGGATATTTTCTAGGCCTATATTGCGATGACCGCGTTCGACACTAGATACGTAGGTACGGTGCACACCGGCGTGCTCCGCTAACCTCTCTTGCGATAACTCTCGGTGCTCACGGAGTACACGGACGCGCTCGCCGAACGATCTCCGGAGAGCCTGCGACTCCTCTGCCGACAGGTGTGCCATGACGGGGAGACGCTAGGGGCCAGAAGATTATGAGGCTACAGACTATGAGTAACGTGACGGCTCTGTCAGGAGCTGGTGGCGGTGAGGACCTACGCCATCGTCGAGGAGAAGTCTCGGTTCACCCCCCTCCCCTGCAGTACTAACCCTGATCATGGCGGAGCTTCCAGGCCACCGGGTAGGACGACGACGCCGAGCATCCCTGGCCCGGCGTGCGCTCCGATCGCCGCGCCGACCTCGGAGACCAGGCAAACCTCGGAGGCCAGGCCATTGGCCAGCGCCGGGAGCCGGGCATGCAGTTGGTCCACCAGCTCTGCGGCGCGGGCTGGGGCACCGAGATGGTGCACCGCGACGCCGACCGGGGACCGCCCCGCCGCCTGCACCGCCAGCTCCACCAGCCGGGCCCGGGCCCGGGCACCGGTACGGACCTTCTCCAGCGGCACGATTCGCCCAGAGTCGACATGCAACAGTGGCTTAACCGCCAGAGCGGTGCCCAGCAGCGCGGCGGCCGAGCCGACCCGCCCCCCGCGGCGAAGGTGCTCCAGGGTGTCTACGGAGAAGAAGGTGCGAGTGCGGGCGGCAACCTCCTCGGCCGTATCGAACGTCTTATTAAGATCACCACCGGCCGAGGCGACCGCAGCCGCGGCAAGCGCGACGAAACCCAGGCCCATCCCGGTGGAACGCGAGTCGACCACCCGCACGCGGTCGGCCCCCACCTGTTCGGCTGCGAGCCGGGCCGCCTCCCAGGTACCGGAAAGCGCCCGCGACAAGTGCACCGACAACACACCCTCGGCACCGGATCGCAGTGTGTCGGTATACACCGCCTCGAACTCCCCCGGAGTGGGACGGGAGGTGCTCACCACGGCCCGCCGGGCAAGCGCGGCCACCAGGTCCGAGGGTCCGAATTCCACGCCGTCCAGCCACCTGCAGCCGTCGACCAACACGTGTATCGGCACCTGCCGGATCCCCCGCCGCTCGGCCAGCCCGTCCGGGAGATAGGCAGTGGAATCGGTGACGACGCATACGGCCACAGTCGCTCACACCGGGGCGGCGGTGTTGTACGACTCCAACCGCCAGCGCGGGCCGCGGCGAAGCAGCACGGTCCACTGGCAGTTGCCGATCCCGCCGAATACCGGCCAACTCGATACCGGCAGCCCGAGCAACAGGGGCGTCAAACCGGCGATCAGCCCACTGTGAGTGCACAGCACCGCGGTCGCCGGACCGCCGTCGTCGAGCTCCTCGACCACGTGCGCGGCCCGCGCAGCCACCTCGACCCGAGTCTCACCACCCGGTGGAGCACATTCCGAATTTCCCCGCCAGATCTGCATGGCACCCGGCCAGCCGGCCTCCACCTCGAGGTGCGTCAGGCCCTGCCACTGCCCGAGGTGGGTCTCCCGCAGCCGCTTGTCGACCCGCAGCGGCAGCAGGGTCACGGCCGCGAGCACCGCTGCGGTGTCCGCCGCCCGGGACAGGTCGGAGGTCACCAGCACATCCGGCCGCAGGGCCGCGAGCACCGGAGCTGCCCGGCGAGCCTGTCCAAGACCCTTGGCGGTGAGCTGAGAGTCCAGTTGGCCCTGCATCCGCAGCGCAGCGTTGTAGTTGGTCTCACCGTGCCTCCACAACACCAGCCGCCGCAGGGTCACGTCGATTCGTCCTCCGGACCTGCGGGAGCGGCCTCGAACGGGATCGTCGGACAGTCCTTCCACAACCGCTCCAAGCCGTAGAAGGAACGCTCCTCGACATGCTGCACGTGCACTACGACATCGACGAAGTCCAGCAGCACCCAGCGACCCTCGCGGGCGCCCTCCCGGCGCACCGGCTTACTCCCGGCCGCAGCCATCTGCTCCTCGACGGCATCGACGATGGCCTGCACCTGCCGCTCGTTGGGCGCCGAGGCGATCACGAAACAGTCCGTGATCACCAGCTGGTCGGACACGTCGAGCAGCATGATGTCGCGTGCCTTCTTGCCTGCTGCGGCGTTCGCCGCGGTCAACGCCAGTTCCCGCGCGTGGTCAGTGGCTGACACGTCACTCCTTACTACCCCGGTCCGGCGGTCCACATCCGGCTCCCCGATGAGCGTACGGGTACGGCACGATCACCGGCGGCGGTCCCGACTTCATCGTCGCAGTGCGTCGGCCGGCTCGATCCGGGCGGCCCGCAGCGCGGGGTAGAGGCCGGCGAGGAGACCCACTAAGGCACCGATCGGCGGAGCGAACGCGACTGTCCATGGTGTGAGGACGGCTGTCCATTCTCTAGCCAATGCGGTGATGACGACCACACTTGCCGCCCCACTGCCACCCAGCAGGCCACCGAGGAGACCGAGCGCGCTGGATTCGGTGAGGAACTGTGCGGCGATGTGCACGGGCCGGGCTCCGAGAGACCGGCGAAGACCTATTTCGGTGGTTCTTTCCAACATTGCGATGAGGCCTGTGCTGGCGATACCCAACGCACCGATGATGAGCGAAAGGGCGGCGAACAGCAGAAACAGCACACTGACGACGGAGCTGATGTTGCTGGGCTGGGCCGGCGGATCCGGCGGAGCCAGGACCTGGAACCGGTCGGGAGCGTCCGGACGAAGGGCTACGGCCACCTGGGACGCGACAAGTTCGGCGGCGCCGACCTGAGTCTCGATCAGCATTTCGGCCCGCGGATCGGTGGGTTCACCATAGGCGGCCAGCGCCGTGGTGGTGGGTATGACCACCGACCGGAGCACCTCCGGCCGGCGCTGTACATCACCGATGATGCCCAGCACGGTGTACGGCGTGTCGTTGACGAATACCGCCGGGTTCGCGTCGAGGCCGGTGATGCCCAGCCGTGCCGCGGCGGCCGCACCCAACACCGCGACCCGCTCCGACCGTCCGGTATGGAACCAGTCGTGGAGCCGGCCACTGCGCAGGATAGGGCGCATCGCCAGCAGCGCGGACGGCTCGGCCGCGAGGAAGCCAAGACCGTCACTTCCCCGGACGAGACCAGGTGTTGCGCTGATAGTCGGATTCTGCAGCGGTATCACCCAGTGCACGCCGGCATGCACCACCCCGTTCAGTCTGCCGACGCGGCTGGCCGCGTCGGGGGGGAAGGACATCGTGGTATCGAGTGGATTCGCTCCCCCGATGTCCTGCACGATCACCTCGGTTGCGGTCAACAGGGTGAACCGTGGGTCAAGCTGCCCAGCTGCGGTCACGGTCAGCCCGAGGGTCGCGACGAACGTCCCGATTCCCAGTGCGATACCGAGCACAGCCAGCAGCGACCGGCCAGGGCGCTGCAGCAATGCGGCCGATGCCTCGCCGAGGAGATCACTGGCGAGAAGTCGGGAACGCTCACGCATAGAGCATCCCGTCGTGGATCATGATCATTCGTTGACCACGCGCCGCGACGCCTGCGTCATGGGTGCCGACCACCAGGGTGAGGCCGGCGGCGTGCAGCTCGTCCAGCAGCACCAGCACCTCCCAAGCGGATGTCGAGTCGAGGTTTCCGGTCAGCTCGTCACATAACAACAGGCTGGGCTGGTGGACCAGCGCCCTGGCGATCGCCACCCGCTGCCGCTCACCACCGGACAGCGTCGTCGGTAACGCGTGACGGCGATAGGTGAGCCCGACCCAGTCGAGAGCGTCCCGGGCCGCTGCCAGCCGTCGTTTTTTCGGTACCGCCGCGTAAAGTTGCCCCATTGCGACGTTCTCCACCGCCGTGCGGTACGAAAGCAGATGGTATTCCTGAAATACGAGGCCGATCCGCTGGCAGCGAATCGCCGCGCGGTGCGCTTCGTCCAGCTGGCCCACGTCGATTCCATCCAGCTCGACAACACCTTCGGTAGGCCGATCCAGAAGTCCCACCACATTGAGAAAAGTCGATTTACCTGACCCCGAAGGACCGATCACGGTCAGGTACTCGCCACGTTGGACCATCAGGTCGACTGGTTTGAGCGCCGGTACGGGCGGTGGGCCTGGATAGGTCAACCCGGCACCCACCAACCGGATCACCGGCGTCAACCCGTACCCACCACCACGCGTGCACCCTCGGCAAGAAGCCCGTCCAGAGGCTCGACCTGCACGAAACCATTCCCGGACACCCCAGCTCGCACTTCACGCCGCGTCAGCCGTCCGGCATCGCCCACAACGACCACCGTGGTGCGGCCATCCGCGTCGGCGGAGATCGCCGACAACGGCACCACCAGTACGGGCTGCTCGGTGCGGGCCGCGGTGATGGACACCTGCACGTCGTAGCCGGACCAGTGCGCAGGCAGCGGCTCCTGGGGGGTCACCGTGGCCGGGTGGTAGGCAGCGCCCGGCGCCCCGCCACCCGGCGCTGCGGTGCCAGGGGCGGGTGCGTCCACGGTCACCTCGCCGACACTCGCCATCACCCCGGAAGCCTGCTGGCCTAACTGCTCGGAGATCAGGGTGGCCGGCATCCCCGGTCGCACCAGCGCCGCCTGGTCCGGCTGCAGCCGCACCGGCGCCTCCAGCCGACCGGCTGAGAGCGTGATCAATGGAGCCGTCACCGGATTCCCGACCCGCGCCGGGAAGGCCGCCACCCTGGCCGGAAAGGCCGGTACGAACACGACCTCATTCAGCGGAAGCATCGGGCCGGTGCGGTCGGTGAGCTCGATGCGGTCCTGGATCAGCTCGGCGAGCCGCCGCTCGAGACGAGCCAGTTGGTCGCCCAGGGGTTCCTCGCCTGGCCCGGCGGTCTGTCCGGCCACGATCCGACGTTTCATCGCGGTGACGTCCCCCTCAGCAGCCTTCTCTGCGGCGCGGGCTGTGTTCAAAGCAGCTCCGTCGTCGCGACCACCGAGGCCATCGGTGTTCGGCACTTGGTATCCCAGGGCTTCGTAGAGTCGCTGAACCGCTGCCTTCGTCCCCGAGCCGAACACGCCGGATGCGTCCTCGCCAGTGGCGTAGCCCAGACTGGTGAGCGCCGCCTGCAACTGCACGACGTCAGCACCGGAATCACCCGGTTTCAGGTCACGGTAAGCCGGAACCGCTCCCGGCAATGCGATCAACGGCCGTCCCGACACCGCCAGCAGAACCTGCCCAGGTGCCACCTCATCCCCGGCCCGCGTCCGCACTTCGGTCACCACCAGCACGGAGGCGCCCAGCGCACTGGTGGGTGTCACCTCGAGTACCGAGGAGGCGGTGACCCGGCCGCGGGTTACGACAGTGCTGGTCACAATCTTCAGCTCGACCGGGGCGGTGATCACCGAAGCGGGCGGGGCGGAGGAGTCGGCGAGCTGTTGCTCTGGCGACTTCATCAGCATCAACGCGATCAGACCGACAACGAAGGCGATGGCGCAGGCCCCCACCACCGCGAGCGCGACGATCCGGCGCCGGCGCATCGGTTGCGGATCCGCGGCGTGCGCAGGCGCTGTGAACAACCCCGCCCACCGTGCCGCGACCACCGTTACCGCCTACCCGTTGGCGTGAACCCGTTCGCAGCCACCGACCGAATTGTACCGCCTCAGCTCTTCGAGCTAATGGCGTCGCAGCGTCACCGCTTCCCGGGCCTATGCCGCTCGATACAGACCACGCTTGCTGATGTACGTCACCACGCCCTCGGGTACCAGGTACCAGACCGGCAGGTCGGTAGCGACGCGCTTCCGGCAGTCCGTCGAGGAGATCGCCATGGCGGGTACTTCGACCAGGCTGACCGCACCGGAGGGCAGGTGTTTGTCGACCAGCTGGAACCCTGGGCGGGTCACCCCGACCAAATGGGCCAGGTCGAGCACCTCACCGACCCGCTTCCAGGACAGGATCTGCCCCAGCGCGTCGGCACCGGTGATGAAGAACATCTCGTCGTCCGGATATTGAACACGCAGATCGGTAAGGGTCTCGACGGTGAAGGTGGGACCCTCGCGGTCGATGTCCACCCGGCTGGTCGTGAACCGTGGGTGGACGGCTGTCGCGATAACGGTCATGAGGTAACGATCCTCGGCCGGGCTGATCTCGCGCTGACCCTTCTGCCACGGAATCCCAGTGGGCACGAAGACGACCTCGTCCAGCCCGAAGCGGGCCTGCACCTCACTCGCGGCGACGAGATGGCCGTGATGAATCGGGTCGAAGGTCCCGCCCATCACCCCGAGTCTTCGGCCGGACATGGACGCAACCTAGGCAACGGGGGACGGGACGATCACAAACTGGCGCAGGTACAGATCCTGGAAGGTGACCGGGCCTCGGGGACCGGGTACCCGGTCGACGTTGATCCCGGTCTCGGGAACCCGCCGCAACTTGAAACCGTCGAGTAGGCGGGTACTGGCATTCCAGAACGCGCCGGTTCCGGTGTAGTTGTCCAGGAACATGTACGCGGCCGCCTCGTTGCGAGTGACGATCGTGGCAGCGAGCCCGGAAGTCTCCCGATTCGCGACGTGGGCGGCCTCCAGCGGACCGGTGACCCGGCTCAGCGTCAACGTCGTCTCGCGACCGGTGTCCAGTGCCCACTCGTGCCCGAGCGGGTGATCGTGCGGCGGGAGCGACAGCGCGATGCCCCGGTCGCGGGCGGCGTCGAGCAGCTCGTCGTACAACTGCTCCGGAGTGCCGTTCGCAACCAGCAACAGGTTCACCCGATTGCAGACGCCCAGCCGGTCCAGGCCTGCCACCAACAGCTCGACAGCCAGCGCGGGGTCGGCGGCATCGTCGATGTAGAGCACCCCGCCCCCGTCGGCATGGGCCAGCACCCGTACCCCGTGGCGGGCGCCCTCGGTCGCCAGCGCCCTGGTCGTATCACCACTGCCCCGCACGATGACCAACGGGATCAGCTCAGGCTGTTGCATAAGAGCGACGGCGCTGTCTCGGCGTGGGTCGGGCAACAACTGCACCGCATCCGGATCCAGCCCGGCATCGGCCAATGCAGGCGCGATGACCTGCTCGCACAGCGCCAGCGCGGAGCGCAGCGCCGCCGATCCGGTCCGCAGCACCCCGGCATTGCGGGACTTCACCAACTGCGAGGCGACGTCGACGGTGACATTGGGCCGGGCCTCGAAGGTAGCCCCCACCACGCCGACCGGACGGCGTCGTTCGATCAACCGTAGCCCGTCCGGGCGGTCTTCCAGGATCCGGTCTCGCGGCATGAACGGGGCCTGGGCGAGCACGGCGAGCTGGTCGGCCATCTCGGCCAGCCGTGCTTCACTCAGGCGCAGCCGGTCGACCAGCGCCTGGGTCATCCCGGACTGCTCGGCTGCGGCGATGTCCGCACCGTTCGCGGTGAGTACCACGGCGGCGGACGCGCTCAGCCGCTGAGCCATGGCGTGCAACGCGGCGTCGATCACCTCGTCGGGCGCCCCGGCGAGCGCGGGCGCGGCCCGTTGTGCCCGCCGTGCGCAGCCGGTGACAACGTCGGCCGCAGTGTCGGAATTCGTTCGCAACTGCACGACCCCGCAGCCTACGGGGACACATCAGGGCAGAACGATGGAGCCCACCCCGCCCGTGTCATCATCCTCCGGCCACACCGACGCGTTCGGGCACCGACACCTCGAGGGGAGGGACCACAGATTCCGCCATCGGAAGCCTTCATCCTCGTCCTGCGGGATACCACGCTGCGGATCACCCCTGGCGAACCACTCGTGATGGGCGTCGTCAATACCAGCCCCGAGTCTTTTTCCGATGGGAACGAGGTTGCCACAGTCGACCGCCAACTGGCGCTGGCCGGCAAACTCCTCGACGACGGCGCCGATCTCCTCGACGTGGGCGGCGAATCGGGTGTGACCAACCAGGCGGCCCTGACCCCCGACCAGGAGCTCCGGCGGGTCCTCCCCCTGGTACGTGAGCTGACCGCGGCCGGAAAGCTGGTCTCGGTCGACACCTGGAAACCTCCGGTGGCGGCCGCTGTTCTCGACGCCGGCGCCCTCATGATCAACGACGTCAGCGGCCTCGCGGACCCGACTCTCGCCGACCTCTGCGCCGCGCACGGCGCTGGGCTGGTGGTGATGCACACCCGGGCCGCCCCCAAGGTCAAGGGCTTCCCGGCCTACGACGACGTCGTCGAGGATGTGGTCGAGTTCCTGACCGAGCGCGTCGCAACGGCGCTGGATCGAGGGGTCCGGCCGGAGCAGCTCGTGCTCGATCCGGGGCCCGACTTCGCCAAGACCCCGGCACAGACGGTCGCCGTCCTACGCTCATTGCCGATGCTGGCAGCGCAGTCCCGGCCCATCCTGCTCGCCGTGTCCCGCAAGGATTTCATCGGCGCCCTCACCAATCGGAGACCGAGACAACGCCTGGCGGGCACACTGGCGGCGCTGGGTGAGGGCGTGGATGCCGGAGCCGCCATCGTGCGGGTCCATGACGTGGCCGACGTGGTCGATTTCCTCGCTGTCCGGCGAGCCTTGCGGGGCGAGATCGACGTACCCGCTGAACTCCACCTCCCCGAACATCTCCGCCGCGAGCCGCGCTTAACGTCCCCAACGCACGACACACCGGGCATCAGAGACGGACACACCGTGCATTAGAGACGGACACGCCGTGGGTTAGAGGGGGACCAGATCGTCGGCGTGGATTACTTCGCGGCGGAACTCGGGGGGGAGGTCTCGGGTGGAGTGGCCGATCAGGGCGGGCAGTTCTCCGGCGTCGAAGCCGACCATGCCGCGAGCGACGACTGTGCCCTGGGGATCGAGGAGCTCCACGACGTCGCCCGCCTCGAAATCACCTTCGATCCCGGTGATGCCCGCAGCGAGCAGCGAACGTCTGCGGCCCAGCACCGCGGCCACCGCGCCGTCGTCGAGCCGCAGTCGACCGGCTGCTCCCGCCGCGTGCCGGAGCCAGAACCGCCGAGCGGATAGTCGCGTCCCGGTGGGAGCGAACGCCGTGCCGACGTCGGCCGCCCCCAATGCTCGCCCCACCTGCGCCGCATCGGCCAGCAGTACGGGAACCCCGGCCTGCGAAGCCATGGTCGCGGCGTCGAGCTTGGAGGCCATTCCGCCGATGCCCAAAGCGCCACCGTCGCCCGCCCGCACTCGGTCCAGATCCTGGGGTCCGAGCACCTCGGGAACGAAGCAGGATGGGCCCTGGCGTGGATCACCGTCGTACAGCCCGCCGACGTCGGAGAGCAGCACCAGAGCGTCGGCCCCGACCAGGTGCGCTACCAGGGCGGCCAGCCGGTCGTTGTCCCCGAACCTGATCTCCTCGGTGGCCACCGTGTCGTTCTCGTTGACTACCGGTACCACCCCGAGGCCGCGGAGCCGGGCGAAGGTGCGCTGGGCATTGCGGTAGTGCGCGCGCCGGACCACGTCATCGCAGGTCAACAGCACCTGACCGACAGTTCGGCGATGACGTCCCCACGATTCCGCATACGCGTGTGTCAACGCCAACTGCCCGACGCTGGCGGCGGCCTGCAGGGTGGCCAGGTCACGAGGCCTGCGACGCAACCCGAGCGGTGCCAGCCCGGCGGCGATGGCCCCGGAGGACACCAGCACCAGATGGGTGCCTGCCGCGACACGGGCGGCGAGCGCGTCGACCAGGCTGTCCAGCCGCGCCCGGTCCAGCCCACCGGCCTGGGTGGTGAGCGAGGAAGAACCGACCTTGACCACCAGATGCCGCGCCTGCGCCACGAGATACCGGGTCGAGCTCACTCCCGCGCCATCCCACCGTCAGCATGGAGATCGTCGCCATCGAGATCACCAGCATGGGGATCCCGCCGGATTCGCCGGGCGACTTTGCGCTGCGCCGCACTGATGCGATCGTCGCTGTCCAACCGCGGGTCGGTCCCCCGGCTGGTCAGGCGGACCGCGCCGGGCCCGGCAGGCGTTGCGGGCTCCCAGTCGAAGGTGACGCCGCCGATGGTCACCGCGGATCCCGGCCTCGCACCCGCGCGGGTCAGGGCGTCCTCCACGCCGAGCCGAGCCAACCGGTCGGCGAGGTATCCGACGGCCTCGGTGTTGCCGAAGTTCGTCTGCCGCACCCACCGCTGCGGACGCTCGCCGCTCACCACGAATCCCTCGGCCTGCTCGGGGTCGGCATGGACCTCGAAACCGGACTCGTCGACCGCAGCGGGGCGGAGCACTACTCGGGTGGGCTCCGACGGCGGATTACTGGTTCGGTGCTGTCGCACGGCCGCGCCGAGGGCGAAGGTGAGCTCTCGAAGCCCCTCGGTGCTCGCGGTCGAGACGGCGAACACCGGCAGTCCCCGGCCCTCGAGCTCCGGACGCACCAACTCGGCCAGGTCCCGCGCGTCCGGAACGTCGATCTTATTGAGCACCACCAGCCGGGGGCGGGACGCCAGCTCACCACCCAGCGCCGGAGTGTATGCAGCGAGCTCACGCTCCAGGGTGTCCACATCGGACAGCGGGTCCCGTCCCGGCTCGAGCGTCGCGCAATCCACGACGTGTACCAGCACCGCACACCGTTCGATGTGCCGCAGGAACTCCAATCCGAGTCCCTTGCCCTCGCTGGCCCCGGGAATCAATCCGGGCACATCCGCGATGGTGAACACCGTCTCCCCCGCCGTGACCACCCCGAGATTGGGCACCAGCGTGGTGAACGGATAGTCGGCGATCTTGGGCCGAGCCGAGGACAGCACCGAGACCAAGGAGGACTTACCCGCTGAGGGGAATCCGATGAGCCCGATATCGGCCACCGACTTCAGCTCCAGCACCAGCTCCCCGACCTCGCCGGGCTCGCCGAGCAGAGCGAATCCGGGTGCCTTGCGCGTTGTAGAGGCCAGTGCGGCATTGCCCAACCCGCCGCGCCCGCCCGCTGCCGCAATGAATCGGGTTCCGGCTCCCACCAGATCGGCCAGCACATCCCCCTGCGGGGTGAGCACCACCGTGCCATCCGGCACCCGCAGCAGGAGATCCCCGCCGGCCGCGCCATTACGGTTCCCGCCCTGCCCCTGCTTACCCCCGGCGGCCCTGGCCTGGGAACGGTAGTGAAAGTCGAGCAACGTGTGTACCCCGGGATCGACCACGAGCACCACGTCGCCACCGCGACCACCGTTGCCACCGTCCGGACCGCCCAGTGGTTTGAACTTCTCCCGGTGCACCGAGGCGCAACCATGACCACCATCGCCCGCAGCGACGTGGATCACCACACGGTCAACGAATCGGGACACCTGAAGATCGAGCTCAGGCCTGCGCAGGAACGATGTTGACGGTCTTACGCCCGCGCTTGGTGCCGAACTGCACCGAGCCGGCCTCAAGAGCGAAAAGGGTGTCGTCCCGACCACGGCCGACATGCACGCCGGGGTGGAATTTGGTGCCACGCTGGCGAACGAGGATCTCGCCGGCGTTAACCTCCTGGCCGCCGAACCGCTTCACCCCGAGCCGCTGGGCATTGGAGTCGCGGCCGTTCCGGGAGCTGGAGGCGCCCTTCTTGTGTGCCATGGTGTTCGCTACCTCCGAGATGTTGCTAGCGTCACTTCGAGATGCCGGTGACCTCAACGCGGGTCAGCTTCTGCCGGTGTCCCTGGCGCTTGTGGTAGCCGGTCTTGTTCTTGAACTTGTGGATCCGGATCTTGGGGCCCTTGGTCTGCTCGACGACCTTCCCGGTGACCGAGGCCGCGCCGAGGGCAGCGGCGTCAGTGGTCACCTCGGAGCCGTCAACAAGGAGCACGGCGGGAAAGCTGACCGCACTACCCGGTTCGCCTTCGAGCTTCTCCACCTCGACGACGTCCCCGACAGCTACTTTGTACTGCTTGCCGCCGGTCTTCACGATCGCGTACATCGGGTGGGACTCCTGCTGTTCGATGTGGATGAGACTGGGACGCACATTCTGAGATACACATTGATGGGGACATACATACTGCGGCCCGCCGGGTGGGGCGGGCCGAGACCGAGGATACACCCCAGCCTTCCGACCGGCGCAAACCAGGGGTGCTCACCCGGCTTGCTGGACAGCGGAGGACACCTGCGCGCTCTTATCCGCGCCTTCCTGCTGATCGGTGACCGGAGGCCCCGCAGGCCTTGAGGCGGCCCGGCGGCGCCGTGTCGTCGTGCGCACCGCCTGCTGCGGCACCCCCAACCCTAGCTCCTCGGTCTCCGCGACCGCTGCCGTAGCGGGCTCACCGGTGGTGATCTCCGGTAACACCGGTGTCTCCTCGGCAATCGGCTGGTCCTCCTCCGGGCCGGGCCGCTCCGCCACCACAGCGTCACCACCTGCCCCCCGGCCACGTGACCGGGCCCGGCGGGCGCCGTTCCCACTGGCGTCGCGAGTTCCGGATGCGGGCGGCGGGGCCACACTGCGGACGTTCACCGGCTCCGCGGACACCAGCACGCCGCGGCCTTTGCAGTGTTCACAGCTGGTCGAATGCGCCTCCAGCAGACCGGTCCCGACCTTCTTCCTGGTCATCTGGACCAGACCGAGCGAGGTGACTTCGGCGACCTGATGCCGGGTACGGTCCCGGCCCAGGCACTCGGTGAGTCGCCGGAGCACGAGGTCACGATTGGACTCCAGCACCATGTCGATGAAATCGATCACGATGATTCCGCCGACGTCCCGGAGCCGGAGCTGGCGAATGATCTCCTCGGCCGCCTCGAGATTGTTGCGGGTGACGGTCTCCTCGAGGTTGCCGCCCGATCCAGTGAACTTGCCGGTATTGACGTCGATCACGGTCATCGCCTCGGTACGATCGATGACCAGATAACCACCCGAAGGCAGCCACACTTTTCGATCAAGCGCCTTGGTGATCTGCTCATCGATCCGGAATTCGCCGAACACATCGCCGTCACCGGCGTAGCGCCGTACTCGGGCCATCAGGTCCGGGGCCACGTGCCTGACATAACCCTCGACTGTGTCCCAGGCGTCTTCGCCTTGGACGACCAGCTCGCGGAAGTCTTCGGTGAACAGGTCGCGCACCACCTTGACCAGCAGATCAGGTTCCTCGTACAGCAGTTCCGGCGCCTTTGCCCGGCCTCCACCAGAACCCGACCTGCTCTGGATGACCTCCCACTGCGCCTGTAGCCGCCGCACGTCGCGAGCCAGCTCCTCCTCGCTGACCCCCTCGGACGCCGTCCGGATGATCACACCGGCGTCTTCGGGAACGATCTGCTTGAGCACCTCCTTGAGACGCTTGCGCTCGTTGTCCGGCAACTTGCGGCTGATCCCGGTGGCCCGCCCACCCGGCACGTACACCAAAAACCGACCGGGCAGACTGATCTGGGTGGTCAACCGGGCGCCCTTATGGCCCACCGGGTCCTTGGTGACCTGGACCAGAACGTTGTCGCCGCTGGAAAGGGCCTGCTCAATCCGGCGTGCCTTACCCGCGAGACCGGCTGCGTCCCAGTCCACCTCACCCGCGTAGAGCACCGCGTTGCGGCCCCGACCGATGTCGACGAACGCGGCCTCCATCGAGGGCAGCACGTTCTGCACCTTGCCCAGGTAGACATTTCCGACCAGCGATCCTGAGCCCGACGCGGTGACGAAGTGCTCCACCAGAATGCTGTCTTCGAGGACACCGATCTGGATGCGCTCAGGGTCCTCACGCACGACCATGGTCCGCGCCACGGCTTCACGCCGAGTCAGGAACTCCGATTCGGACAGGATCGGCGCCCGCCGTCGACCGGCCTCTCGGCCGTCCCTTCGGCGCTGCCGCTTGGCCTCCAGGCGGGTGGAGCCGCGAACGGCCTGTACCTCGTCCTCAGCGGATCGGTCCTTGGTCTCCCGGACGTGCACGACGGTGTCTGGTGGGTCGTCCTCACGGGGAACCGCTTCATCGTCGGCGACGTCCCGACGGCGTCTGCGGCGGCGCCGGCGCCGTCCTCCGACGTCGTCGGTTTCCTCGGTCCCACCCTCCTCGGCCGGGTCGTCGCCCTGGTCCTCGGAGCGATCGTCGTCAGCGGGGCCGTCGACGGGCTGGGCGATCTGTTCGGTCGAGCCGTCTTCGGTGTCCTCGTTTCCCCGACCCCGCCCCCGGCCTCGTCGGCCGCGGCGACGCCTGCGCCGCGCGCTGCTTTCAGCGTCCGCCTCGCCGTCGTCCAGGTCCTCTTCGCTCTCGACGTCGGAGTCCTCGGCGGGTAAAGGCTTCAAACTCGGTGGGAGAAAGACCGGTGCGGGTGCGTTGAACAGTGGCGCGAGCGGTTTACCCGGCTTACCCAGCTCCGGCAATCCGGCGGCCACTGAGTCGATCTCAGGGTCGGATGTGACCACGTCCGACTCCGACTCCGGATCCGGCAGGAGCGTTCGCGCCACCAGTACGGCACTCTGCCGGTCGATGCTGGACTGCGCGCTGCGCACCGTGACACCGAGTTCGGTCAGAGTTGCCATGACCTCCCTGCTGCTCACGGAGAGCAACTTAGCCAGTGCATGCACCCGCAACTTGTCGGGCAATGAGGCCGCGAGCTCAGTCTCCCTGGATAGATCTGGATCGGATGTGCCGCTCCGTCCGCCGAGGTCATCAGCGGGCGCCGTTACGTTCGCCATTCAACTCCTCCAGCCCCCGGGCGCGTCCCGAGTGTCGGGAAGCGACCGCGCAGGGGCTCTCTGCGTTATCCGTCACCGCGCCGGCGACGGCAATCCTGTTGTGCACCAGCTGCTGCCCGGAAAGGGACGCTCGGCTGGCAGGTGCTCCGACACCGTGCTGATCCGGCTCGTCATCACCGGACTCCACCGGAACTAATCGGGCGGCTGCCCGGTCCGGAGCCAGTGGATCAACGAGACCACCGCCATCGTCGAGCCGACCTTGCCCCACCCGAGTTGCCCTTGCAGGCACCGGGGGCCGGAGTCCAGCGACGACGCCGAGTGCGCTCACCACGTCATCGGGTCGAACCGCCGGGCTGGCCTGCCGTACGACCGCGGTCAGTATCCCACACTCGGGTAGGTGATCGTGCTCGGGCGGGTGCACCGGATGATCCTCAACTGCCAGCCAGACAATCGCCGCCCGCGCATCAATGCAACGCTTCCCGTCCTTGGTGACCCGTTCCACCAGTACTTCTGGCGCGGTGAGCAGCGCGCTGACCGCCTTTCGCAGCTGCTCAGTGTCCAGTCCGGGGATCTCGATCCGCCATCGGCTGGCCTCGATCCGTTCGGCGAGCCCACCGGCACCTGCCAGCACACCCTCAAGTACCGCGAGCCCCTCCGGCAGGGCCGCGTCAAGCTCGGCGCGGACCACGTCCGGCTCGACCTGGGCGACGAGCGCAATCTCGACGTACTCCGCCTCGCTGGCTGAGCCGGTGGGCGCTGCACCCACCCAAGAAATCTTCGGGTGCGGATTATACCCTTGAGAATAAGCCATTGGCAATCCAGCCCGGCGCAATGCCCGCTCGAATGCCCTGGCGACGTCACGATGGGAAGTGAATCGTAGATTCCCCCGTTTGGCGTAGCGCAGCCGCACCTTGCAGACTGGAGCCGCGGAGGGGTTGGGGCGCTGGTCCACGGAGGAACGGTACCGCTCTGTTTCTTCCCTGGGGCGTTCCCGCCCTGGGCGTTCCCGCCCCGCGTGGCTCAGTTAGTTTCACCATGTCCGGTCCACGGGTGCGTGCCCCGTCCAGCTGGAGGCCGTGGGTGTTCCTGCGTCTGCGACCGCGGGTCGTCGCCACCATCGGTGTCGTGGTCGCACTGAGCGGACTGTCCTCCGCCCTGGATGTGCCCGCGGTGGCGCCCCAACCGGCGGGATGTCACCCATCCGGTCCTTCGCTGCGCTACGTCGTGCTGTTCGCCGCCTCGGAACCCGGGCCCGAGACGACCGGGGCGATCCGGGCCGCATGCGGCACCAGCACCGCCTACTACCCGGAGATCGGGGTAGCCGTCGCCACCTCCGCCGAGCCCGGCTTCGCCGACCGGCTCGGCCTCGACCGCGCCTACAGCGCTCAAGCCGAGGCATCCGCCGCAGCCGGGTCGGCTGGACCGGCGGTTCAGCACACCCCCGCCCGGCTACCCGAGCCGCGTCGAGGAGGTGCCGCCGACCGCTCCGTCGAGCAGTGGAACATGGCGTTGATTCGCGGACCACAGGCCAGGGCGATCAACCCGGGCAGTCCGGACGTGGTTGTCGGCGTACTCGACTCCGGGATCGACGTGACCCACCCCGACCTGGCCGCCGCCATCGACACCACGCGCTCCGCCGGATGTCTGTCCGGCAGGCCCGATCCGAGGTCGGACGCGTGGCGCCCGACCACCTCCTCCCACGGCACTCACGTGGCCGGGATCATTGCCGCCGCCGATGACAGCCGCGGCGTCACCGGGGTGGCGCCAGGAGTCCGGCTGGCCTCGGTGAAGGTCGTCGACGACAACGGATTCATCTATCCCGAGTACGTCGTGTGCGCCTTCATGTGGGCGGTCAAGGCTCAGCTGCGGATCGCCAACAGCAGTTACTTCGTCGATCCGTGGCTGTTGGCCTGCTCCGACATTCCCGGACAGGCGGTGGCCTATGAGGCGGTCCGGCGGGCGGTGGAGTACGCAACGACGCAGGGAGTGCTCAGCGTCGCCGCGATGGGCAACGCGCGAATAGACCTGGCCGACCCACGCCGGCGCAGCCGGGACAATGCACCCGCCCCACCGCGCCAGCTGAGAAACGACGCATGCGACGTGTTGCCCGCAGAGCTACCCGGGGTGGTCGCGGTGTCGGCGGTGGGGGCGAACCGGCGTATCTCGACGTACAGCTCGTTCGGGCTGGGCGTGGTGGCGGTGACGGCGCCGGGCGGAGACATCGACCAGCGACCGTGGACATCCTCCAGCGGGTGCGTGCTTTCCACCATCCAGGGCGGGTACGGCTACGCCTGCGGCACGTCCATGGCGGCGGCCCACGCCTCCGGGGTAGCCGCGCTGCTAGCCTCATCCCGGCCCAGCGCAGGCCCTGCGGAGCTGGCCACTCTGCTACGCAGGCAGGCTGACCCGCTGCCGTGCTCGGCACATCCAGGCTGCACCGGGGAGCGGGTCACCTCCTTTTCCGGCTATGGCCTGGTGGACGCGCTGGATGCGGTGACTCAGGAACCCTGAAAAGCGGGGTTGCCGACCGGAGAGCCCTGCCCCACCGGGCTGATCGGCAGCAGTTGCCTACCGCTCGGGCCGACCTCGATGTCGGTGCCCATCGAAGGGCAGACTCCGCAATCGAAACACGGCGTCCACCGGCAGTCGTCCTGCTCGCGCCCGGCCAGCGCGTCCTGCCAGTCGTCCCAGAGCCATTCCTTGTCCAGCCCGGAGTCCAGGTGATCCCAGGGAAGTATCTCGTCCCGGTCGCGCTCACGGGTGGTGAACCACGCCAGAGACACTCCCAGGGGGGTGAGCTCCTCCACGGACGCGGCGATCCACCGGTCGTAGGAGAAGTACTCACTCCAGCCGTCGAACCGACTGCCCGCGCGCCACACCCGCTCGATCACCCGCCCAACCCGCCGGTCCCCCCTGGAGAGCAGACCTTCAATGAGTGCGGGCTTGCCGTCGTGGTATCGCATCCCGACATTGCGGCCGATTCCGCGGTCGGAGTTGATCTCAGCGCGCAGCTTGCGCAGTCGCGCGTCGACCACGTCGGAATGCTCCTGAGCGGCCCACTGGAACGGGGTATGCGGCTTCGGCACGAAGGCGCCGATCGAGATCGTGCAGCGAATGTCCTTGCGACCGCTGGCTTCCCGACCGGCCCGGATCACGTTGTGCGCCATCTGCGCGATCGCCAGGACGTCGTCGTCGGTCTCGGTGGGCAGGCCGCACATGAAGTACAGCTTCACCTGCCGCCAGCCCGCCGCGAACGCCGTGGAGACGGTAGTGATGAGGTCCTCTTCGGACACCATCTTGTTGATCACTCGGCGAATCCGCTCGGAGCCTCCTTCGGGGGCGAAGGTCAAACCGGAACGACGGCCGTTGCGGGAGATCTCATTGGCGAGGTCGACGTTGAACGCATCGACACGGGTCGAAGGCAGGCTCAGACTGGTGCCGGTGCCCTCGTAGCGGTCCGCGAGGCCTTTGGTGATCTCGCCGATCTCGGAGTGATCCGCGCTGGACAGCGACAGCAGGCCCACCTCGGTGAACCCGGTCGCCGCCAGGCCGCGCTGGACCATCTCACCGATCCCCTCGATGGACCGTTCCCGGACCGGGCGAGTGATCATGCCGGCCTGACAGAAGCGGCAGCCGCGGGTGCAGCCTCGGAAGATCTCCACACTCATCCGCTCGTGCACGCTCTCCGCGATCGGTACCAGCGGTTGCTTCGGGTAGGGCCATTCGTCGAGGTTCATCGTGGTGCGTTTGGCCACCCGCTGCGGGACGCCTGGGCTGATCGGGGTGACCTGTTCGATGGCACCGTCGGTTCGGTAACTGACCTCGTAGCGGCTCGGCACGTAGACGCCGGGGATCGTGGCCAACCTGTTCAGCAGTTCGGAGCGGCCACCCGGGCGGCCCTGCGCCTTCCAGTCCCGCACGACCGAGGTGATCTCAAGTACCGCTTCCTCACCGTCACCCAGAACCGCGGCATCGATGAAGTCAGCGATCGGCTCCGGATTGAACGCGGCGTGCCCCCCCGCGATGACCACCGGGTACTGCTGGTCGGTGCGCTGGGCCGCGTGCAGCGGAATTCCGGCAAGATCTAACGCGGTGAGCAGATTGGTATAACCGAGCTCGGTGGCGAAGGAGACCCCGAGCACGTCGAACGCCCCCACCGGTCGGTGCGCCTCCACGGTGAACTGCGGAACACCGTGCTCGCGCATCAGCTTCTCAAGATCCGGCCATACCGCGTAGGTGCGCTCGGCGAGGACGTCGGGCTGCTCGTTGAGCACCTCGTACAGGATCATGATTCCTTGGTTGGGCACCCCCACCTCGTAGGCGTCCGGATACATCAGCGCCCAGCGCACTGCCGCGGTGTCCCAGTCCTTCACCGTGGAGTTGAGCTCGCCTCCCACGTACTGCACCGGCTTGGAAACCCGAGGCAGCAACAACTCAAGTTGCCCGAACACAGACGTGACAGCCATGCCGCCCACCCTAGTTGGCCGCCCTTCAAGGGCTACCTAGCGGAGCAGGAGGGACTTCAGGCGGTGGGAGGCCACCACGACGCCGAAGACGGCCATTACCAGGAAATATACGAGATGGCCCAGTAGCGGCCAGCTGACGACACCGGTGGTGAACCCGCGCATCAGTTCGACGGCGTGGTAGAGGGGGAACGCCTGCACCAGCCACTGCAGCACCGGCGGATACACCGAGAGCGGAAAAAAGGTCGCAGAGAACAGAAACATCGGCAACACCGCGAGTTGGACCAGGTCGAAGTCCTGCCAGGAGCGCATGAACGAGGCGGCAGCCAGCCCGACCGCAGCGAACGCGAACGCCACGAAAAGCGCGGCGGGCAGCGCCAGCAACGCCCAGGGTGAGGCGATCAGCCCCAGACCGAGCAGCGCACCGAGGAACGCGGTTGCGTAGAGCCCGCCCCGGATCAGCGCCCAGCCGATCTCTCCCAGCGCGATGTCGACCGGGCCCAGCGGGGTGGCCAGCATCGCGTCATAAAGCTTCGCGTACTTCAACTTGAAGAAGATGTTGAAAGTTGAGTCGAACACCGCACCGTTCATCGCCGAGGCAGCCAGTAGACCGGGCGCGATGAACGCCGCGTAGCTCAGCTGCTGCCCACCAGGCCCGCTGACCTCGCCGACCAGGCTGCCCAGCCCCTGCCCCATCGCCAGCAGGAAGAACAGCGGTTCGAAGAATCCGGAGAAGATCGCCAGCCAGGCGCTGCGCGACGCGAGCGAGGACCGCACGATGAGCATCCGGGCTCGGCCGGCGTACAGGGCCGGTGGCAGTATTCGCACCAACAGCCCACTCCGGGACGCGACGGCCCCGGACGGCACCTCACGCAGCGCGGTCATTGGGTGAGCCTCACCCGGAATTGCCGGACGGACAGCAGCGCCCCCACCACCAGCAACGCCAGAAGATAAGTGGTGTGCCCGGCCGAGGACCAAAACTCCCACCTGCCCAGCGCGGCGCCACGGGCCAGTTCGGTGCCGTGCCACAGCGGGCTGATCCAGGCCAGCGGCCGGATCACGTCAGGGAGCTGTGAGATCGGGAAGAAGGTGCCGGAGAACAGCGTCATCGGCACCACCACGAACCGGAACACAGCGGCGAACCGATTACCCTCGTTGTCCTGCGCCGCCGCGAATGCCACCAGGAGCGCGCTGAAGGCCATCCCACACAACACGGCGAAGACCAGCGCGGCGAGCACCCCGAGCCCCTGTACCGCACCGAACAGCGCGATCACCAGCAAATAGGTGGCACCGGACAAGGTCAGCCGCAGCGCGATCCACATCAGCTGCCCGCCGGCCAGCTGGCCAGGCGTGATCGGGGTAGCCGCGATACCCCAGTAGGTGCGCTGCCACTTGAACGCCGACAGGATCGGGTAGGTCGACTCGAACGCCGCGCTCTGCACGGCACCGACCGCTAGCAGCGCAGGCGCGAGGTAATGCAGGTAGGACACCCCGCCCGTGACCTGATCCGCGCGATTTCCCGAATCGATCAGCGCGCCGAAACCCAGGCCGAAGGCGACCAGGAACAGCAACGGCTGCAGCAGGCTGGAGATGGCGGTGGCCCGCCAATTACGCCGATACCAGATCCACAGCCCTTCGACGACCAACAGCGCGGCCCGCCACCCGGGCAGCACCCGGCCAGCACAGCGACGAGTCTGGACCATCGCCATCAGTCGACCAACGATCGCCCGGTCAGCCGGAGGAACACGTCCTCCAGGGTGGAGCGCCGGACCAGGCTGGACACTGGGCGCACGCCGTGGCGGTGCGCGGCGGACAGTACCGCCTCACCATCGGGGGTGTAGAGCAGCAGCCGGTCGGGCAGCTCCTCGATCCGGTCGACCAAGCCGTCCACCGCGGAAACCCAGCGGTGTGGCTCACCCGACCTGAACCGCAGCTCGAGTACTTCGCGAGTGGAATATCGGGCGATCAGCTCACTCGGGGAACCTTCCGCGACGATCAGCCCGGCGTCCATCACGACGAGCCGGTCGCACAGTTGCTCCGCCTCGTCCATGTAGTGCGTCGTGATGATCAGCGTGACGCCCTGCTGCTTGAGCCGGAAGAGCCGGTCCCACAGCAGATGCCGGGCCTGTGGGTCCAACCCGGTGGTGGGTTCGTCGAGCAGCATCAGTTCCGGATCGTTGACCAGCGAGCGGGCGATGGTGAGCCGCCGCTTCATACCTCCGGACAGAGTGTCGACGGCCTCAGTGGCCCGGTCGGTGAGCTGCGCGAAATCCAGCAGTTCGGTGGCCTTGGCCCGCACTGCGGCCCGGGACATGCCGAAGTAACGACCATAGATGTGCAGGTTGTCCCGGACCGACAGTTCGGTGTCCAGGTTGTCCTGCTGCGGCACCACTCCGAGCCGGGCCCGAATCCGCGGCCCCTCGGCGTCCGGATCCATCCCAAGCACCGTCAGCTCTCCCGCGCTACGAGGGGAGACACAAGCGATCATGCGCATGGTGGAGGACTTGCCCGCGCCGTTGGGACCGAGGAAGCCGAACGCCTCGGCGGGCCGGACGTCGAGGTCGATTCCCCGCACCGCCTCGACCGCACCGAACCGCTTGCGTAATCTCCGGGCCTGCACCAAACCAGCGCCATCTGCGGACACGAGCTCGACGCTACCCGCGGCCTCTGACGGATTCCGACCAGTTCCCCGGGACCGGAGCCCCCCTAGCGCCCGCCGAACCCTACAGGTCCGGGAACCAGAGCATGATCTCGCGCTTGGCGGAGTCCACCGAGTCGGACCCGTGCACCAGGTTCGACTGCGTCTCCAGCGCGAAGTCACCTCGGATCGAGCCGGGGGCAGCCTTCTCCACTGGGTCGGTGCCCCCGGCGAGCTGCCGGAATGCCGCCACCGCCCGTTCGCCCTCGACCACTGCGGCCACCACCGGACCAGAGGTGATGAACTCCAGGAGCTCACCGAAGAACGGCTTCTCCGCGTGCTCGCCGTAGTGCTGCTCGGCCAGCTCACGCGGGACCGTGCGCAGTTCCAGCGCGGCCAGCGTCAGCCCCTTACGCTCAATCCTGGCGATCACTTCACCGACCAGGCCTCGGCTCACACCGTCGGGCTTGACCAGGATCAGGGTGCGCTCGCTCACTGCTGCTCGTTCTCCTCATCGCGGGGGTACGGACGCGGCCGAGCCTACCGAGCGTCCGGCGGAGCGATGAGTTCGACGGTCGGGAAGTTAGGTGCGGTATCAGGCGCCACTCCCTTTCCTGGCGACGGCTGCGCTGTGGCGTGGTCAGGTGCCGAGCCGCCGGAGGGTCTCCTGGCGTAGGTACAGCAGGTAAACCCAGACCAGGACGAACAACAGTCCCATTCCGCCCAGCGCGGGATGGGCGAACCAACCCGCGACCATAGCTATCTGCAGCGCCAAGGCCAGCCCCAACCCCCATCGGCGCCCCTGCACGAAGGCCGCAGCCAGCATCCCCAGCGCCAGTCCCCCGGTGTACCAGCCGGCTGGGCCGCCGAACCCGCCGCCGAACCGGCCGACGACCAACAGCGCCAACCCGACGACGATCGCCTCCATCACCAACGTACCTGCCAGTACACCCCGCAGACCCCGCAGCGGATCCGGCGGAACCGCGGAGCCGCTCACCGAGGTGCCACCATCACTGCGGCTCACGGCCCAGCAGGGTACGCGCGTCGCCTGCCGTCACCACCGAGCCGGTGATCACGACGCCGGCTCCGGAGATGAGCTCTGCACCGGGAGCGATCTCCTTGGCCGACGCCACGGCCTCCTCGATCGCGGCGGACAACCGCGGCTGCACCCGCAGCCGATCCGCGCCGAGCACATCCCGGGCCACCGCAGCGAGTTCATCGACGTCCATGGCCCGAGGCGAGGTGCTGGTGGTGATCACGACCTCGTCGACCACCGGCTCGAGCTCCGCGAGGATGCCACGGGCATCCTTGTCCCGGAGCACTCCCACCACGGCGATCAGTCTGCGAAAGGCGAACTCCTCGCGCAGGGCAGCCGCCAGCGCACGCGCTCCATGTGGATTGTGCGCGCTGTCGAGAAAGACCGACGGCGCGATGCGCACCCGCTCCAGCCGTCCCGGCGCTGTCACCGACGCGAACGCGTCCCGTACCACGTCGACGTCCAACGACCGGCCGGCGCCCGCTCCGAAGAATGCCTCGACGGTGGCCAGCGCGAGCGCGGCGTTGCGCGCCTGATGCGCACCGTGCAGCGGCAGGAAGATCTCGTCGTAGGCTCCGCCGAGGCCCTGAAGCTTCAGCTGCTGACCACCGAGGGCGATGTCGCGGTGCAGCACACCGAACTCCATGCCCTCCCTGGCCACTGTCGCGTCCACCTCGACGGTGCGGGCCAGGAGCACCCTGGTGGCCTCCAGTGGCTGCTCGGCGAGCACCGCGATCGAGCCCGGTTTGATGATCCCGGCTTTCTGCCTGGCGATACCAGCGATATCGCTGCCCAGGTGGTCGATGTGATCCAGGGCGATCGGGGTGATCGCCGCGACCGCGGCATCCGCGACGTTGGTGGCGTCCCAGCTGCCGCCCAGGCCGACCTCCACCACAGCGGCATCCATCGGCGCATCGGCGAAGGTTGCGAAGGCCATGCCGGTGAGCACCTCGAACTTGCTCATCGGCACCTCGGAGCCGGCATCGACCAGGGCGACGGACGCCGCGATGTCCTGGTACGCATCGACGTAACGCTGTGGACTGATCGGTGCCCCGTCCAGGCTGATCCGCTCGGTGACTCGCTGCAGCTGCGGGCTGGTGTAGCGGCCTACCCGCAGCCCAATCCGGGTGAGCAGCGCATCGAGCATCCGGGCGACCGAGGTCTTGCCGTTGGTACCCGCGACGTGCAGTACCGGGTAGGACAGCTGCGGCGAACCGAGCAGGTCGGCCAGCGCCGCGATCCGAGTCAGCGAAGGCTCGATCCGGCTCTCCGGCCACCGCCGATCCAGCTCAGCCTCAACCACCCGCAGCGCCTCCAGCGCCTCGGTGTCCTGCTGCGTCACACCCACCCCAGGCACCGACCGGCTGTTGGAGGAACCGATTGCTGAGTTATCACAGTCACGCGTCGAGTGTACGGAGCCACTTGAGCCACTCCGGCGCATGGGCTGCGGCATGGATCTCGGCCCCGCCGGAAAATGCAAGTTCACGACATCAGTACGACCTCCACGTGGGAGCACGAAGTGCACTCGTATCGCTGGGATAGCGCGCTAGAAGTCTTCCAGCCGACTGTGTCGCGGCCTCCGACGTAATGATCGGTCACCTGCTAACATGGCGCTCACGAATGGGTGATTTAAGTAGCGAGAACTAACAGGAGGGGTACCGAGGTGCTCGTCAAGGAGATTCTCCTGGCCAGCGAAATATCAAGATCAGGTCTTGATGCCCCGACTTATGCGAGTTTCGCCGGTATCATGACTGGCTTCGCATTCGCCGGCCTGACCGTCTACCTAGAAAGGCAAGAAAGAAAAAGCAAGGAGGAAAAGGAGAAAATAAGGGCATTTCAAGTCGTGGCGGCATTGTTCTATGCCATGTCGTCGCTGGCGATCTGCGCCTTCTTGTACAGTAGCCTTGCAGGCGAATCCGACCCCGGCCGAGCGCTTGTGGCCGCACTGATATACGGACCAGTACTTGGAATGGCAGTACTCAGTCTATTCTACTCAATGACACTGATGATGTTCGAACATAATGTAACCGAGAAAGCCACCCGGTACGCGTACCAGGTCGTGGTATATTTTGGCCCCGCCTTAGTAATTCGTTTCTTGGCATCACATTCTCATTCGGCCTATCAAGATCAATGCAAATTTTCCGAAAAATCCGTCTCTCAATCATGCGAAACAACCACCCTACTGTGGATCGGATTTATCTCCATCGTAGTCATCTTAATTCTGTCTTTGGTGATCACACGGGTAGCAACGGCAGGCACAGGAATACTCCACAAGTTTCGCGATTTCATTGCCCACAGGCCCGCCAGCCCGTCATTGTTTACCTTTTTTATTACCGCCACAGTTGCAATCTTTTCTCTATTTATCTCAACATTAAATAGTGGCACTATCCCAGACCTGGTTGCGCATTTCACTCTAATAATCGGATCATTTCTTATGGCCAGCTTCGCTTTTCTTTGTGGCTGCGTCTTAAATAGGAGAATCCAAAAGATTCGAGAGCGAAAACAACTATCGTAGCTTCACGTTAAAAACAATGCAAAAGTATTTTCGGCTGCTCGCGCAGCGGATGCCACGACGATGGCGACCAGGGGGTAGTGCGCCGACTTACTGAGCGATACTTTCAGTGATCGAGGGGATGCATCGATGTGTCCACCGCCATTGTGGTAACCCAAAGTAGCCGTACCCCCCGCTAAGTGACTGGAGGCTGACATGGTCGCGACCGCGACCACGAGGCGGCTCCGAATGGTACCCGGCGACCCCAAGAACGTGGAGATTGAGGTGGAGCCGGATGGAAGGCGACGGAACCTTTCGCAATGTGGGAGTGCGGCTGTAACTCTAAGAATTAGCCAGTTGGTCGCGGAACTCGCGGACCGCTTCGGCGATGGCATCCACCTCCAGCACATCGACCATCAACCCGACCTGCTCTTCCCAGACATCGTCGGGGACGACGGCACGCAGCTCGTCCTCCAGGATGTGATAAACGGGGAGGCCCAACTGGACCCCGGCCAACGGTCCTGCCCAGCTCGGATCACCGAGCACCACCGTCTCGGCGGCGATTCCGGCGCTTTCGGCGTCCGGCGCGCCGAGCAGTACCAGCAGCGAGTCGCTACCGTGCTCGTCGGCCAGTCGCTTGATCGTCTCCTGGGTGGACAGATCCATGGCTCCGGCAGCCGTTCAAACGAAGCATTCGGTGGCGACATACGCCACCGAGGCCCCGGCCGCCTGAACACATACCGCGATCGCCGGCCCCGCGATCCCGTCCCGTTCACCGATCACGATGACTTGTTTGCCGTCGAACATTCAGTCCTCCTTCGCTTCCAATCGGTCCAGCTCCGTGGCTAGCCAGGTATCGACCTGCTCGGGCAGGAGGCTGGGATCAGTGATCCGTGCCGCCTCCTTGCCGTCCCGGTACAGCAAGAGGGTGGGCAGGCCACGAACCTGCAGCGTCATGCACATCCGCCGGGCCTTACTCGCATCGAGCTTGATCACGGTCAGCTCGGGATGAGCGTCCGCGATGGCCTTCATATGCGGCGTCAGCGCCACGCAGGGACGGCAGCTCTGGGCCCACACGTCGACGAGCACGAGACCGGAGGAGACCAGCTCAGCAAAGGTCTCTTTGGTCGCCTCAACCACACCAGCCATCGTCAGCCTCCATTGCGCTCGAGTAAGACGCTCATGCCGTCAGATACCTGGCTCATCCGCCCGAGGAACAGGCTGCCCTTGGCCAGCAACAAGACCTTGTCCGCGGTGCCGGCCCGCAGCCGGGTCAGCGCATGCGGCAGGTAACAGATCGCCGATGCCAGGTGACCCTGGGTGGGTGCGTAACCGGGCATGCCGTGGGAGGTAATGAAACCCCCGATCTCATCTCGGCGGATGTCGCCACGGCGGGCGGCTAGCGCGGCGATCGTCTTGTAGTTGCGCGCGGCCACGTCACCGGAGCCCTGCGGCTCGGTGACCTCGGGGTCGTGCAGCTCGGTGGCGTAGTCATCGACATCGGTCATCCGCATGCCCAAGGCGTCGAGCGGCCGGATCACCAGGTCATGCATGATCTGCGCACCGGAGCCGCCCGAGGACACCCGGTGCCGCCCCACGGCGTCCAGCCGGATCTTGGGCGAGACGCCGTCGTCGGCGGTCACCAGCAGCGCGGCCCCGCCGATGACGTCCTCCAGCACGGGGAGCTCGTGCTTGAGGTGCCCCTCGAACTTCATCCCGAGCTTGGGCAGCGATCCGCCCGCGACCACCACGACCTGCTCGAACACCCCCGCCACCACCAGGCTGGCCGCGATCACCAGGGCCGGGAGGGGCCCCGCGCAGAAGTCCTTGACATCCGCGCCGGACGATTCGCTCAGCCCGGCGGCCACCGCGATGGCCTTGCCCATATTGCCGCCGCCGCGCTGATAGCGGTCGCCGACGGCTTCCTCGGAACAGGAGATCGTATAGTCGACGGCGGCCGGGTCGAGGCCGTTGTCGTGCAGCAGGTGCAGCAGCGCCAGGGTCCCGGTTGCCTTGCAGGCAAGGTTCTCCAGCAGCACAGGAGCAGCCAGTGACTCGTCCTCGTCATGCGCGCCGCGCAGCGCTCCGGCCAACGTGTCCGGCGCCAGATGCAGCGGCAGCACACCCGGCCCGAGCATGGCGTTGACGTCGGTGGCCGCGGCCGAGAGGCGGGCCAGATCCAGATGGGCGCCCAACGGATGCCCGGCCAACCGCTTCGCCGCACTCTCGGCGACCTCACTGGTCAGCTTCAGCAGATCGAACTCGTCGACCGCGGCCATCAGCCCGAGGAACTCCTCCTCCGGCATCAGCTCGCCGAACGGTGGAAACCGCACCGCGCCGGGCTGCCCCTTCCCTTCCGACCCCGCCCCGATCCACGGCCGGGGTGGCAGCTCACGGGGATGGCAGGCACCCAGAAAAGCCTGAAAGGGCGGGTAACCGACGGCGTCGTCGAAGCTGCGCAGATTGGCCAGGAACCGGCTGGTCAGCTCGGCGTTCCCGGCCAGCGTGCGGATCGGCTTGGACCCGTGCCGGGCCAGGCCCGGGGTGTGGGCTAGCACGAGGCTGGCCGCGCGAATGACCGCATCAGGCACCGTCGGCTCCTATTCGACGTCGAAGACGGTCGGCTTCTCGACCGGCGAGGCAAGGGCGTCCAGCGCCCGCAGCACCAGCTGCCGTCGCCAGGAGCTTTCGGCGGACGGCGACAGGCTTGGGTCACCCGAGGGATAGGGAATACCCCGACCCGGCACGATTCGCGGCGCGCCGACCTGCTCGGCGATCGTCACGAGGTTGGTCACCACAGCGGTGGGAATACCGGCCCGCTCCAGTTCCTTCGCAAGCGTTGACCCGCAACGCGTGCCGGTTCCTCAAGTGGCGGTGAGGATCGCGGCCTGCACGCCTGCCTTACGCAGCTCCGCGGCCCACTCGACGCCGAACCGCTGCGCGGCGGCCACCGGGGCGCCGTTGCCCACGGTGGTCAAGAACTCGCCGTGCAAGTGACCGATCGCTCCTTCGCGTTCCAACGCGCGGGCCGCGTCCAGGGGCACCAGCCGGTGCGGGTCGGCGTTGGCCAAGGTGGTCGCGAAACCGCCCGCCACCGCCTCCCACGTCCCGGCGGCGAGCGCGTCCACACCGTCGATCGGGTAGCGCAACCACCTGGTTGCCCGAGCTGATTCGAGCCGGTCGGGGTTGCCCAGCGGTACCACCCCGCCTTCGGTCACCAGCGCGACGCACGCGTCGGACAGCTTGGCCACCGGCGCTGCCGGGACGACGGTGTCGAATCCGCCGATCGGGACCTCGGTGCTCTCGCGGTCCCCACCGAGCCGGCGCAGCACCAGCTCCACCGCCCGGTATGCCCCACGCTGCTCGACCAGCCTGCCAATCCTGGCGAGCCCGGTGACTCGGCCATCGTCCATGGTCAACGCCGCGCCCGTGGCGAGCTTCGTGACCGCCGCGGCGACCCGCACCAACGATGGCCGCATCTCCTTGGCGACCGGGCCGGAGGCCACCACCGGCGCGGCGCCCGCGTCGCTGATGCCGGGGTTGTCCGGATGCATCGAGGCCAGCGCGGGTAACCCGTCGGCAGCCGCAGCGGCCACCAACCGCGCACACACCAGCCCGTAGCGCCCACTGCCGAAGGCCGGTCCGGCGACCAGCAACTCGGCGTCTGCCGCGCGGGCCATTCCCAACAGTTCCTGGGCCACTGCGGGGTCGGACGCCGCGAAGTCGTCACCGCACACCACTGTGGCGACGATCTGGTGGGCATCACCCAGCAGTTGCTGCAGCAGGCGCCCGGGGCCGACCGGCCCTTCGAGGACCCGTGGTCCGAGGGCAGCGGCATCCTCACCACCGAGCCCGGCGTAGAACTGGTTGATGTAGTGCACGACTCGCATCAGGCCACCCCTTCCAATGCTCGTCCAGGCACATCCGGTCGGCAGGTCAGCCGCCCGGCACCCAGCGGGCTCAGGGCGCCTAGGATCATGGCGACCGGGACCTCGACCGCTGCGGTGGCCTCGGCGTCGATGATGCGCAGCCGTTCGCCGCCCAGCGCCCGCTCGACCGCAGGCAGCTGTAGCCGTTGGTCGTAGTTGCCGGTGCTGACCACGGCACCGAGGCGGGGACCCGCGACCAGCGGGGGTCCGGTGCCATCGGGGCCGGACATCTCGGCGTAGAGGGCCACCGCCGTCAGCCCCGCCGCCTCCAGGGCGTCGACCTTCATTGACAGGTCGTTGTCGGCGTTGCCCGCACCCTCCTTGGTCACGATCGCCGCGTCGAAACCGGCGGCGGAACAGAGCCAGGCGGCGTGCTGGGACACGTGCTCCTTACCCGCCTGCTCCACCGGCTCGGGACACAGCACGACACCGGCGAAGTGCAGGTCCTGTCCGTCCCGGGCCCGCAGCTCGGCGATCACCGGGTGGTTCTGGTGCAGATAGGTCGGGTTGCGCAGGGCCGGGTGGCCGTACTGGCCCGCAACCACGGCACCGTCCTCGATCTCCGCGGGATCGAACAGGGTCGGCAGGCTGCCCGCCATGCTGCGCCCGTAGACGAAGACGTCCTTGAACGCGCCCTGGGTCTGCAAGTTGGTGATCACACCCACTCGGGGCAATACACCGGTCGGACTGCCCGCCCGATGCGGTGGCGCCAGCTCCTCTACCGCGTCAGGAGCGGCGCCGGCAGCCGCATCGGCGAGATGCACGGCCAGCCGCAGCAGTCCCCGCCGCACCGCTTGCTCCGCGTCCAGCAGGGCAGCGCCTTCGGCGGGGACGAACTCCACCACGACGTTGTGCGTCCGGCTGAACGGCGAGAGCGCGGCGGCCGGGCCGGACATGTCGATCAGGCCCTCCTGATTGCGAGGCAGATAACCGGCGGCGAGCACAGCAGCACCCCGCAGCACATGCGTATCCGGCCCGCGCTTGCGGTTGACCGGCGCCAGCCAGCCGGGGAACATCCCGCCGCCCGCGATCTTGGAATCCGACCCCTTGGCGCGTGGCTCCACCACGTCCAGCGGCGCGATGATCCGCGCCGGTTCTCCCGGCGAGGCGAGCTGGGGACGGACCGACGCCAGCGCGGGATCGTCGAACAGGGCCGTGATCTGATCTCGGCCGACCACCAGATGGTGCTGGTCGTAACGGGTGATGGCGCCAAACTCGACTGAGTGAACCTCGTGCACGATCCGCCGAAGTACCGACACCATCAGTCTCCCATCTGTCCGGCCGCGCCACCGGCATCCAACCCATCGTAACCGGATGACTACCCATAGTTCGAGTGCTGATATGAGCTGCTGCCTCAAGATCGGAGATGGCAGCCCGGGGCGGGGTGTGCCGGGAGAGTCACCCGAGGTCGCCCCGAATACCATGAGCGTCATGACGTCCGAAGCACCTGCACTCCGTGTCCCCGACCGCGTCAGCACAGACGGGTTAGAGGACAAGTGGGTACCTGTATGGGAGAGACAGGGCGTCTACCGCTTCGACCGGACGAAGACTCGGGATGAGGTCTACTCAATCGACACCCCGCCGCCTACGGTCAGCGGCTCCCTGCACGTCGGACACGTGTTCTCCTTCACGCATACCGACACGATCGCGCGCTATCAGCGTATGCGCGGCCGTGAAGTGTTCTACCCCATGGGCTGGGATGACAATGGCCTGCCGACCGAACGGCGGGTACAGAATTACTTCGGCGTGCGCTGCGATCCATCGCTGCCTTATGACCCGAGTTTCCAGCCGCCGGATAAACCCGGCAAGGACGCCGTGCCCTGCTCCCGGCGGAACTTCATCGAACTGTGCGAGCAGTTAACTGCCGTCGATGAGCAGGCATTCGAAGAAACCTGGCGTCGTCTGGGCCTGTCCATCGATTGGAGCATGACCTACCAGACAATCGATGATACGGCGAGGGCCATTTCTCAGCGCGCGTTCCTGCGCAATCTGGCTCGTGGCGAAGCATACCAAGCCGATGCTCCGACGCTCTGGGATGTCACCTTCCGAACGGCCGTCGCACAAGCCGAACTCGAAGACCGCGACCGGCCCGCCGCTTACCATCACATTTCATTCCATGGAGCGGAAGGTAAGAAAGTCTCCATCGCCACCACGCGACCGGAACTGCTGCCGGCCTGCGTAGCGCTCGTGGCGCATCCTGATGATGAGCGCTACCAGGGCTTGTTCGGTCAGACCGTCACAAGCCCGCTGTTCGGGGTTGCTGTGCCGGTGGTGGCACACCGACTGGCCGACCCGGAGAAGGGTGTCGGCATCGCCATGGTCTGCACCTTCGGTGACCTCAACGATGTGATCTGGTGGCGTGAACTCGATCTGGCCACCCGGACGATCGTCGGTCGCGACGGACGACTGCTCGCTGACCCGCCGATCGGATTGGACGGCGAGTCCGGCAGGACCGCCTACGCCAAGCTCGCCGGCGCCACCGTGCACACGGCCCGTGAGCGAATCGTCGGGCTGCTGCGGGAATCCGGAGACCTACTCGGTGAGCCGGAGCCGATCATCCATGCGGTGAAGTTCTACGAAAGGGGCGACAAACCGCTGGAGATCGTCTCGAGTCGGCAGTGGTATATCCGCAACGGGGGCCGGGACGGCGAGCTGCGCGCCGCCCTGCTCGATCGCGGAAACCAGCTCAGCTGGCATCCGGACCATATGCGTTCGCGATACACCAACTGGGTCAACGGGCTCACCGGCGATTGGCTGATCAGCCGGCAACGCTTCTTTGGCGTGCCGATCCCCGTGTGGTATCCGCTCGACGGTGATGGGCAGCCGCAGTACGACAAGCTCCTTGTCCCGAACGAATCCGAACTTCCGGTGGACCCCACGTCGCAGCCTCCGCCCGGCTATCGCGAGGACCAACGCGGCCAGGTGGACGGTTTCGTCGCCGACCCCGACGTCATGGACACCTGGGCCACGTCCTCGCTCACCCCCCAGATCGCCGGTCGCTGGACCGTCGATGACGACTTGCTCCACCGGGTCTTTCCAATGGATCTGCGCCCCCAGGCCCATGAGATCATTCGGACCTGGCTGTTTTCGACCATTGTCCGTGCTCATCTGGAAAACGGCACACTGCCCTGGCGGCACGCCGCCATTTCCGGATGGATTCTGGATCCTGATCGCAAAAAGATGTCCAAGTCCAAGGGCAACGTCGTCACTCCCCAGGGATTACTCGAACGCCACGGCTCCGACGCCGTTCGATACTGGGCCGCCAGTGGCCGGCCGGGCGTCGACACCGCCTTCGACGAGGGCCAGATGAAGGTGGGCCGCCGGTTGGCCATCAAGATCCTGAACGCCAGCCGGTTCGTCCTCGGGCTCGGTATCGCGGAGCCTTCCGCAACCATCACGCACGCGTTGGACCGCGCCATGCTGGCCGAACTGGCGGCAGTGGTCGAGGACGCCACGAGCGCATTCGAGGCCTACGACTACACACGGGCACTTGAGCGAACCGAGCGGTTCTTCTGGACGTTCTGCGACGACTACCTTGAACTGGTCAAGATCCGGGCGTATGGCGAGTACGGCGAGGAAGGAGCCACATCGGCGCGGGCCGCGCTGACCCTGGCGTTGTCGACGATGCTCCGGCTGTTCGCCCCCTTCCTGCCCTTCACCACCGAAGAGGTGTGGTCATGGTGGCGCCCCGGGACGGTGCACCGCGCTGCCTGGCCCGTCGCCAGTGAGCTGTTCGCGGTGAGTGGTGAGGTTGATCGTCGGGTGCTCTCGACCGCAGCGGATGTCATCCGAACCGTGCGTAAGAGCAAGTCCGACGCCAAACTGTCGATGCGCGCGGCGGTCGAACAGCTGACCGTCCGTGGACCGAACTCCTCCCTCACCCTCTTCGAAGAAGCCCGGGGTGATGTGCAGGCAGCCGGTCATATCGGTCGCATCGAGGTCATTCCCAGCCGCGACGACACCCTCGTCGCGGAAGTCAGCCTCTGACGTAACTCGCTGGGCCTGCCGCCGAGGGACGATCCCCCGGTCCCCCACCCGCGTACTGGTATGCATCAACACCGGCCTGAGTCGTGCTCACCGGGGTTGCACCGAGCACCGTGACGGTGGCGGCGCTGATCGGCTGGACGATACTGCTGGCGGGCTTGGCCGGATGGCCTACCAGCGCGACGAGGGTCGCCGCTTCCGCTGAACGACGCTCAGGCCGACTTCTCGCGGCGTTCGCGGCGGGTGGGCTGGCGGGTGACGATGGTCGGATTAACGTTCTCCCGCACGGTCTGCTCGGTGATGACCACCTTTGCGACATCGTCACGACTGGGGATGTCGTACATCACGGGCAGCAGCACCTCTTCCATGATGGCGCGCAAGCCGCGGGCCCCGGTGCCGCGCAGGATCGCTTGGTCAGCGATCGCGTCCAGCGCGTTGGCGGTGAACTCCAGCTCGACACCATCCATCTGAAAGAGCTTGCAGTACTGCTTCGACAGCGCGTTACGCGGCTCGGTGAGGATCTGTACCAGGGAGCCCTTGTCCAGATTGGTCACACTGGCCACCACCGGCAGCCGCCCGATGAACTCCGGGATCAACCCGAACTTGATCAGATCCTCCGGCATGACATCGGCGAACACGTCGCTGGTGTCGATGTCGGATTTCGATCGTAGTTCGGCACCGAAGCCGAGCCCACGCTTTCCGATCCGGTCCTCTATGATCTTGTCCAGGCCGGCGAACGCACCCGCCACAATGAAGAGCACATTCGTGGTGTCGATCTGAATGAACTCCTGGTGCGGATGCTTGCGCCCGCCCTGTGGGGGCACGCTGGCCGTCGTACCCTCCAGAATCTTCAGCAATGCCTGCTGAACTCCCTCACCGGAGACATCCCTGGTGATCGAGGGGTTCTCCGACTTGCGGGCGATCTTGTCGACCTCGTCGATGTAGATGATGCCGGTCTCGGCCCGCTTAACATCGTAGTCGGCCGCCTGGATCAGCTTGAGCAGGATGTTCTCGACGTCTTCGCCGACATAACCGGCCTCGGTCAGCGCCGTGGCATCGGCGATCGCAAAGGGCACGTTGAGCAGCTTCGCCAAGGTCTGGGCGAGGTAGGTCTTGCCGCACCCGGTGGGACCGAGCATGAGGATGTTCGACTTGGTCAGCTCGATCTCGTCGTCGCGACCCTTTTCTCCGGCCTGGATGCGCTTGTAGTGGTTGTAGACCGCTACCGACAACGTGCGTTTGGCGTCATCCTGGCCGATGACGTAGGTCTCGAGGAAGTCGTGGATCTCAGTGGGTTTGGGCAGCTCGTCAAGCTTGACGTCACCCGCTTCGGCGAGCTCCTCCTCAATGATCTCGTTACACAGATCGATGCACTCGTCACAGATGTACACGCCAGGGCCCGCGATGAGCTTCTTGACCTGCTTCTGACTCTTCCCGCAGAAGGAACACTTCAACAGGTCGCCGCCGTCACCGATACGTGCCATGGGCGCTGGCCTCTCATCCTTCCCGGCGCGGTGGTGTGCAGTGCGCCTGGCTGCGTGTGTTGTGTGCTCGACGGTACCCGCACTACCCCGCGGTGCGGGAGCACCAGCCTTCCCGACATCGCCGACGGATGGGGATATCCCGCCCGCTCGGCGTGTCGGGCGAGCCGGCTCTAGGTGCGAACGGCGGAGAGCTTGCGGACCTGGGTGATCTCGTCGATGATGCCGTAATCCTTGGCCTCGGAGGAGGTCAGGATCTTGTCCCGGTCGATGTCGGCGCGGACCCGCTCCTCTGTCTGGCCGGTGTGGTGGGCCAGAGTGGCCTCCAGCAAACGCCGCATCCGTTGGATTTCGGCAGCCTGGATCTCCAGGTCCGAGACCTGCCCGTAGACCCCCTCAGTGGCCGGCTGGTGGATGAGGATCCGGGCGTTGGGCACGGCCATCCGCTTGCCCGGGGAGCCGGCCGCGAGGAGTACCGCCGCAGCCGATGCCGCCTGGCCGAGGCAGACCGTCTGGATCTCCGGCCGGACGAACTGCATCGTGTCGTAAATCGCCATCAGGGAGGTGAACGAACCGCCGGGCGAGTTGATGTACATGCGGATCTCACGGTCCGGGTCGGTCGACTCCAGCACCAGGAGCTGCGCCATCACGTCGTTGGCCGACGCATCGTCGATCTGCACGCCGAGGAAGATGATGCGCTCCTCGAACAGCTTGTTGTAGGGGTTGGACTCCTTGACCCCGTAGCTGGTGCGTTCGATGAAGGAGGGCAGGATGTACCGCGACTGCGGCATGCGATCTTGAGGGGTGCTGCCTGCGGAAATGAGATTCATGGGGGCTCCTGGAGAGGCTCAGCGGCTCGCGTCGGGCAGCGAGTTGGCGCGGGTCAGGACTTGATCGACGAAGCCGTATTCGCGCGCCTCCTCCGCGGTGAACCAGCGGTCCCGGTCGGAGTCGGTGATGATCCGCTCCACCGGCTGGCCGGTCTGTTCGGCGATCAGCTCCGCCATCTCACGCTTGTGCTTGGTCAACATGTCGGCCTGGATCGCGATGTCAGCGGCGGTACCGGAGACTCCCGCCGAGGGTTGGTGCATGAGGATCCGAGCATGCGGCAGGGCGTAGCGCTTACCACGGGTGCCCGCCGAGAGCAGGAACTGCCCCATCGAGGCAGCCAGCCCCATCGCGTAGGTTGCCACGTCGGGTTCGATCAGGTGCATGGTGTCGTAGATGGCCATGCCTGCGGTCACCGAGCCACCCGGCGAGTTGATGTAGAGTCGGATGTCCTGCTCGGGGTCCTCAGCGGACAGCAACAGGAGCTGAGCGCAGATCTGGTTCGCGATGTTCTCCTCGACCTGCGAACCCAGCACGATGATGCGTTCGCGCAGCAGCCGCTCATACACCGAGTCGGTCAAGTTGAGGCCAGCCGAGGCGGCCCGCATCGCGGGGACGCCTCGCAGCGGTGCCGCCGCAGCGATGTGGTCCGAAGTCACTTATACCTGCCTTCTGTCAACGGGTCTGTGGGTTGGGTGGAGCCAGCTCTCCAACTGTGCCGCTGCGGGTTGGGAGACCGCTGGCAACGACACTGCCGAATGGGACACTGCCGACCCTAACGAAGGCGGGCGAGGTAAACCTCCTGGCACCGCCTCCGTTCGCTCAGAGCGTCACGTCGATTCGCGGGTATCGTCGGCGGCCTGAGTTTGCGGCTGCTCGTCGATAGCCTCGACATTCGTCGGGGCCGGCCGGCCGAAGAGGGCCTCGACGTCCACGGTGTTGCCGCTGGCATCGGTGACCGTCGCCTGGCTCATCACCTCGGTCAGCGCCTTGGTACGGCGCAACTCGGCATAGAGGGTGGCCAGCTCACCCACTTCCTGCGCCTTCTGGACGTACTCGTTCGGATCGATGCCGTAGCGCTGCGCCTGCAGGATGATCCGATCGCGGAGCTCGTCGTCGGTGACCACGAGCTCCGCGCGGTCGGCGATCTCATCGAGCACCAGCCGGGTCTTCACCACATCTCGCGCAGAGCTGCGCAGCTCGGTGTCGAACTCCTCCGCCGTCTGCCCCTGCTCCACCAGCCACTGCTCGAGCCGCTGCTCGTCATGGTCGAAGACGTGCACGGCGTCATGCTTGCGTGCCGCGACCTCGGCGTCGACCAGCGCCTCGGGCAGCGGCACCTCGGTCGCGGCGAGCAGCGCCTCGATCACCTTGTCGCGCGCCTGCCCGCCCTGCTGCATCACTTTGATCTTGCCGAGTCGTCGGCGCAGGTCATCCTTGAGTTCGTCAAGGGTGTCGAACTCGCTGGCCAGCTGAGCGAACTCGTCGTCGGCCACGGGCAGCTCACGCAGCTTCACCGCACCGACGGTGGCGGTCACCTCGGCCTGCCGCCCGGCGTGTTCGCCGGCCAACAGGGTGGTGGGAAAAAGCCGTTGCTCGCCCTCCTGCGCCCCGGTCAGCGCATCGTCGAGGCCATCGATGAGGCTCCCGGAGCCGACCTCGTAGGACAGCCCGGTGGTCGCCGCTTCCTCGACCTCCTCCCCGTCCACGGTGGCGGACAGGTCGAGTGAGACGAAGTCACCCTGCTGCACGGGCCGATCGACACCGGTCAGCGTGCCGAATCGGGTACGCAGACCGTTGAGTTGCTCATCGACCTCGGCATCGGTCACCTCGATGTCATCGACAGACACCGCGAACTCGCCGAACACGGGCAACTCGAACTGCGGTCGGACGTCGACCTCCGCGCTGAACGTGAGGTGGTCACCATCCGCGATGTCGGTGACCTCGATATCCGGGTGCCCAAGTGGGTGCACCGCTTCGGAGACCACGGCCTCCTTGTACTTCGCGGGTACCGCCTCGCTGACCACCTCGTCGAGCACCGCGCTTCGGCCGAGACGTTGTTCCAGGATGCGCGCCGGAGCCTTGCCCGGCCGGAAGCCAGGGATGCGCACCTGCTGGGCGATCTTCTTGTAAGCGCGCTCGAAGTTGGGCTTCAATTCGTCGAAGGACACCTCGACGTTGATCTTGATGCGCGTCGGGCTGAGCTGCTCGACGGTGCTCTTCACTGGGATACTCCTCGGCAAGACGAGAGTGCGGGCCCGGCCTGGGCGATGCCACCGGGCGGGAGGTATCGCCCGAGTCTAGGCGAGGCTTGTGTCGAGACCGACGCCGCGTACCGTAGTCCCGAATGTCTGTTTATTAGGGTGATCGAAGCCAGTCGGGCCGAAGCTGAGGCAGGACGCGAACGCCGACACAGGGTTCACCGTGAAGGTTGCCGCAGTCCAACAGTCCTTGCTGGCTGCGCAATGACCGACGCTGGAACCTGTGCCCTCGTCGGCGAGGAGCGCCTGTCGATGTGATCAATAAGGATCAATAAGGAACGAGACGAGACCCATGCCGGGCGTGTTCATCAACTATCGGTTCGCCGACGAGCGCTTCGGCGCGGGCATGCTCTACGACCTGCTTGTTCAACGGTTCGGCACGAATCAGGTGTTTCGCGATTGTGTATCCCTGCAACCTGGTCATCCCTATCCGGCAGCTCTGCGAGCTGAGCTGGAACAAGCTGATGTGCTGCTTGCCGTGATCGGCTCCAGCTGGCTGAGTTTATCAGACCATACGGGCACACGGCTGGTCGACCGACCGGAGGACTGGGTTCGCCGCGAAGTCGCCCGTGCCCTGGAGTCGGTGCTCTGGAGAGATTCCACGAGGCTCGCCCCGCGATGACCGAAGCCGTCATCATCTACCGGAAATTCATCAGCCAACACCCCGCCTCCTATCAACATCACCTCGCGCAATGTCTAAGCGCCTTGGCGATAATACTGCACAAACTAGGCCATCGAGAAAGTGCGCTACGAGCCAGCACGGAAGCAATCGAGCACTACGAGCAAGCCGTTAAACGTGATGCCCGAAGATTCACTTCCCAGCTAAGTCAGGCCCTCGGTATCCACGCGCGACTACTGGGGGTTGCAAACTTTCGCACTGCCCTTAAGTCGTTACGTCGGAGCTGGTCATTGAACAGACAGATGCTGTGACTTGGCCACCAAGTACCGTTACGGCCCTGCTGGAAGACCTACTACTCAGTGTACCGCTACGCGGTCTTACTGAACCGTCACCCTCGACCGCTACACCCTCACCCGGTCTAACACCGTATACGGCGCCCCACCCAGACCCCTACCAGTGACCTAGGAGCCGAACTCGTCTCCTGGCAGCCTCATCACAGCACTGAGGGCGACCGCCTCCAGGAGAGACCATCGCCATCAACAACCAGTCAACCAACAGGAACGATGCTTGAATAAGCCCTGTCTGGTCGGGGTGGCGGGATTCGAACCCACGGCCCCTCGCTCCCAAAGCGAGTGCGCTACCAAGCTGCGCCACACCCCGGTGCCCTACGCTGCGCAGCGTACGCGGTGAGCACGATCTTGTGAGCGGCAGGAGGGGTGCGCGGCACCAAACCTGCCAGCAGGTAGGCTCAAGGCACTTCACCGAGGCCAAGCGCGCGTGGCCGAAGCGGAGCGTGCGGGCGTAGCTCAATGGTAGAGCTCCAGCCTTCCAAGCTGGTCATGCGGGTTCGATTCCCGTCGCCCGCTCCACCTCTAAGGCCCAGGCCGGAGGCTTGGGTTCTAGTCTGGGTGCGATCTTCTTGCGGCTCGCACTCCCGCGTGTCGGGGAAACATCACCAGCATGGCGGCAACATCCAGGTCATGACCGTTCCCGATGGCTGGCCGATCTAGACCTCCCCGGTGCGTCCCAGTCGTGAACACGACACCACCGCGCGGTGAGGCGGAACGCGTCCGTGTCGTAGTAGTACATCGTCGTGTCGGTGGAGTTCCGCCGGTCGGTAGCCAGTTGTCCGCGTGGTACGCGTACCACGTGTTGTGATGGGTGACACACGGCAGTGTCGCACCGTGGTAGATCGTCGGCGACGACCAACAATAATCGTTGGCAATTCTCAAAGAACAAGCGCTGAACCGGACCACGCCGCTGACCAGCGTCCCCGGCCGCTACCAACCACCCGACCAGCTTCTCGCGTTCCTATACCCAGGCGGCATGTACCATGCATCCGGGACATAGATAACATCGGCGGAATTGTAGGTACCTCCACTACATTCAAATTCAAGACCGTCGACCACATCTATCCTCCCTCCGCCCTCTACGCATTTATCCCCCATGATAGGAGGCATGGTACGGATATTATAACGTTCCTCTTAGTCGGTCGTGCCTACATTGTTGGCATGACGTCCCCCTCCTGGGCCGTGGCTACTCCGGCGATTCCGAATAGCAGTGCCAGCCCTAATATGGTCGCGGCTGCTATTGTGATTGGTTGGCGCATCATGCGTTCCTCCTGGTGTGGCAGGTGAGTTGCTCGCATTAGTGGAAGAAATGGGTGCTCACCTGTGTTGGTAAGCTAGATTTTTTCAGTTGGCCCCACGTAGTGGCGACGTGTGTTTGTTACGTATTTCTTGCCGGCTGCCACTGCAATGTGTTTATAGGTGCGCGCGGGCAATCGAACGCCCCGGCACCCATCCCACCAGGTGCCGGGTAGCTATTCAGCTGGTCCCGTTGCCGCTGGTGAGGCTGATGTGGCCTTGATCGGCGTGGCAGGTTGATCTTTCTCCGGGCTCGGGCAAGGGTGGCGGCGTGTCCGACGCGCCGACCTATGAGCAGCTGCAGCAGCTGGTGGGTGAGTTGTCTGCGTGGTTGGGGGACCTGAAGCGGATCGTTGCCGAACAGGCCGATGAGATCGCGGAGTTGACGCGCCAGTCTTCGGCGGACTCGTCGAATTCCTCTCGCCCGCCGTCGTCGGATACGCCGTGATCGAAGAAGCCGGCAAAGAAGCGTTCCTCGCGTATCAGGTCGGGGCGTAATCCGGGCAAGCAGCCGGGTGCGTCGTCGTCCTCCCGGAGACTGGTTGACGAGGCCGATGACACGCTGGAAATCACCCCGGATCGCGGTCAGCGCTGTGATGCCTCGCTGACTGGGGCGGTGGAGTCGGCTCGTCAGCGCCGTCAGGTGATCGACGTGCGGCCGGGTGCCGCCGCCGAAGGTCACCGAGTACCAGCGGGTCTGGAAAGTATGCTCGTGTTGCGGGGCAGTCACCACCCGGGCGGGGATGATGCGGCGGTGCCGGTCGAGCACACCCAGACGCTGGCCGCCCCGGGCTCGCCGGTGCGGGTCGGCTTGCCACCGGACATAGCGGGTCACTCAGCGCCCGGCAGGGTCAGCATGGTGACAGCGCCGATGCAATCCAGAGCAAGCGCAAGTTATCCACAGATCGTCTTCATCCACAGTGACGCCACGTCTGTATCTTCCGAATCAGGTCACTCATACCTCCAACGTAGCGAGCCCAAGTCATAAGGTGCAGACTCAGCGCTACTGCTGCTCTGTTGCCGGTGAGAACTTTTTATACGGCTTCAAGCCGGGCCAGACGGCTTCGGACGCGCCGCCATCCCGTCCGCGCTCCCCACTCCGGGCGGCCGGCGCGGGACAGATGACCTGGTTAGTGACGTCATCCATCGGATCGCAGCAGCACTGGTGATAGATCAAAACTGGGCACTCGCCGTGCGGGCTGGTCTCCGGGATGGGGGAACACCGAACCAGGCTGCGGACCACAGGTGGGCCACCACACCATCCTGTCAACCTCCCGTAGGCCGGTCGACGGATGGCTTGACGTCCCCCGCTTAAAGGAAGAGACAGGGGAGCGTTATCTTCATACCCATGGGCTCACAAGTGGAGCATGGCCGAGTGCGCCATCCCAAAAAATGGCTGACAACTGGCGTCGGCCTGTTCCTGGGTGGGCTCATAATGTTAAGCTTGTCCGTGCCTTTGTCCCAAGTGGCAAGTCCACCACCTGCAGGAATCCAACCATCTGCAACAGCTCCACCATCAGGAGGGCCGGCCCTCCCCACCAGTCCGAGACCACCTGCACCAAGCCCACGACCAACCTCCTCCGAGGAGCCACCGAACGAAACGTCAACCAATTCGTCTGAAGCAGAGCGAACGACAGCCCCACCACCGCCGGATGCCGCGCCCCTACCAAGCGACGGCACCTCGAACACCGCAGCGATCATCACCGCCTTGGCTGGGCTTATTAGCTCAGTCGCCGGACTCATCGGAGCGCTCACAGGCTTCCTCGCCCTCCAACGACAGCGGGCAAGACGAGAGCCCCCATCACCAGCGTGACGGTTCGACGGCTCACTAGAACCTCTCCAGCCCTCCAGGACACACCAATGCGCTCGCGGAATCAGTGATTGGCCTGTACAAAACCGAGCTTGTCAGAAAACGTGGGCCATGACGGACGATCGATGATATCGAGATCGCCACCCTGGAATAGGTGGACTGATACAAGCACCGTCGACCGCATAGCTCGATAAGAGACATCCCACCAGCCGAATATGAAGACAACTACTATGCGAACCAGGAATATGTTAAAGGTGTCCTGAGTGATATGAACCGCGCCTCCATCAGAGCCGGGGCGGTTCACACCCACGGCCCGATCAGCGCGATGGGCTGAACGCCACGGTCAGTCGCCGACTACCCCAGTTCCTCGATCCGATCAGCCGGGATGCGAAGACTGTAGACCGCCGTAGTGCTTGTCGCCGGCTCCCAGCGCCGCGTCCACCTCAGTTCCTCGTCCGAAGTCGCCTCAGCGGCTCCGGCGATCCTGTCCAGAAGCTCTTCGCTTGTTGCACTTCGCCCCGGCATCCAGGCAAGATGCGATAGTTGCAACTATATGGCAATAGAAGGGCAGCGACCATGACGAGCACTGCCGCTGCGCCGGTGAACCGCCCCCAGTCGGCGTACTCCCATGCCCACCTGTGGTCGCTGCCCGATGGCACTGGCCTGCACGCTCCACCCGGGGAATTGGTGATCGAATCCGCGACCGGCCGGGTGTGCTGCCACCTGTGCGGCCGTTGGTATGTCTCGCTGGGCGGGCACGTCCGAGCCCATGGGCACACTGCCAGCTCATACCGGGAAGCGATGGGGTTGTGCCGGAGCAGGCCGCTGGTCGCCGAGGCCCTCTCCCGGTCGATCGCGACCCGTCAGGCCGAGGCTTACCGACGTTCGGCCGAACTGCGGGATCGGCTTGCGGTGGGACAAGAGCTCACCAAGACCGGCCGTCTGGCCACCCTGGCCCACGCCGCGCGCACCGCTAGTACATCACCAGAAGCCACTCGAATTCGCCGCGCGGCCCTGGACGCGGGCCGGGCGACCAGGGCGGCTCAACGTGACCAGGCGCTGGCCCGGCGGCTGCGTGAGCTCGGCTTTGACGAGCTGGGTGACTACCTGCGCCATGCCTACTCGGCCGGCGCCAGCCTGCGAAGTCTCGCCAAGGTAACCGGGTGGGGGTGGGCAAGGCTACGACGTGAGATCGACGCGGCCGGCATCACGATGCGGCCCTCGCACGCCAATCACGACCAAAAAGGTTGCGCTTAGGAAGCAACAGCAAGATAGTTGCAACAGTATCGAACTCTCACTACTGGAGGTCAGCGTGGCCGACTACACCCTGCCCGACCTGCCCTACGACTACGGCGCGCTGGAGCCACACGTCTCCGGGCAGATCATGGAGCTGCACCACTCCAAGCACCACGCCACCTACGTCAAGGGGGCCAACACCACCCTGGAACAGCTGGCCGAAGCGCGCGAGAGTGAGGCGCTGGCGACGGTGAACATGCTGGAGAAGAACCTGGCGTTCAACCTCGGTGGGCACGTCAACCACTCGGTGTTCTGGCCCAACATGTCGCCTGATGGCGGCGACAAACCCGACGGCGAGCTCGCTGCGGCTATCGACGAGCACTTCGGCGGCTTCGACGGATTCCGTAGGCACTTCACCGCCAACGCGTTGGGCGTGCAGGGATCCGGGTGGTCGATTCTGGCTTGGGAGTCGCTGGGGCAGCGTCTGGTACTCCAGCAGGTCTACGACCATCAGGGCAACCTGACCGCAGGTACGGTACCGCTGCTGCTACTCGATATGTGGGAGCACGCCTTCTATCTGCAATATCGCAATGTCAAAGCCGACTATGTCGACGCCTGGTGGAACGTCGCGAACTGGGCCGATGTCGCCCGCCGATTCGAGCTCGCTCGTTCAGTGGTGCTGCCCTGAGTGCCGGCAACCGCCATGAGCTGATGCACACGGTGCTGCCCGCAGCGCTGGAAGTGCTCAGTGCGTGGAGCATTGCGGAGACCGAAGCCGACCCTTCGGTCTTCCGCCATGCCATGGACCGCACCATCGGCGACGCCGTCCGGGCGCGGGATCCGCTGCGCGGGCTGGCTGAGATAATCTTTGGATTGTCCTCGTTGTCTGGCATCCTGCTGGACGAGCTCGCCGAGGCGACCGACCGATCCCGGGGCGAGGTACTACATGCCGTCCACCGACGCTACCTCAATCCCCAGGCCGGACCATCGCGCTGATATTAGTGAGCTGGTTTTGACGAAACGGCGATCACGGATCAGTCCGCCAGGATTGATCCTAGCCGGTGCGCCGTTGTAGTATCAAGACGGCTAATCGGGCTTACAAACGCAACATCTGTGGTACTCTATTATGGCCTAGTGCCGATTGTAATCAACGGGGAGCTCCTCGAATCGGGATACCGTAACCCAGCGCGCCTCTGGCGCCGACCACTCGGCCACGGTCTCTTCCTCTTCAGGGTCGGCGGCCGGTTTCGGTTCGGGTTCCGCTACTGCGTCCCCCTCGGGGTTAATCGCCGGAGTGGAGACGCCCCATTCAATTATGTTCCCGACCTCCTGACACAGCTGATCGAAGATTGGTGTCGTCGACATCGCCCCGCCTCCCCTGTTAGCAGCGCGCCCCTACGCGCCTCGGCGAAGACTTCTTGGCGCTCGGTGCACTGTCAATTTCCATCACCCTCCTACCGGGCTATAGTGCCTGGCCCGGTGAAACAGACCGGACCGAACGGTCGATAATGATCTCCAGAAGGTGACGGTGGCGCCGGTGCCCTCGGCCGGCGCCACCGCCGAACATGTCTGACTCGCGGGTAATGTCGGAGCTGTCGGTCCGGTCGGGGAGAAGCCGGTCCAGAAGGTCGGTACCAGAAGGTCGGTACCAGAAGGGAGGTAGTCGTGGGCACGCTGATCCCGGTCCTCGTCCTGATACTGCTCATCGGTGGCGGCGCGATGTTCTACCTCCGCCAGCGGCAGGCGACTCAACAGGGCGAACTCGAAGACGCCCAGGCCGACGCCCGCCGCTGGGTGGAGCGCCTCGGCGGGCAGGTCATCAATCTGGTCGGCACCGACGAACCGTCCAGGCAGGCGCTGGTTGACGCCTCGGAGCGCTATACCGCAGCAGGCTCCCAGATGGAATCCGCGCGCACCACCGCGCAAGCCCGCCTGGTCACCCAGACCGCCTTGGAGGGGCTCTACTACGTGCGCGCGGCCCGCACCGCGATGGGCATGGATCCCGGCCCGGAGCTGCCGCGGATGGCGGGACAGACCGATGCCGGGACAGTTACGGAGGAGCGCGCCGTGGAGATGGAAGGCCACGACTATGCCGCATCCCCGCGCCCCAGCGACCACACGCCGCACTACTACCCGGGCGGCCGGATTGCGGGGCGGCCGGTTCCGCAAGGCTGGTACAGCGAGCCCTGGTGGAAACCGGCGCTGGTAGGCGGCGCCTGGGGACTGGGGTCGGTACTGCTGTTCAGCGCGATGTTCTCCGGGATGAGTGGAATCGCCTCGGCAGGCGCCTGGGAGCAGGGCTATGACGCTGGTCAGGAAGATGCCATGGCCGACGGCGGGGACGACGGCGGCGGTGATGCCGGCGATGGCGGAGGAGACTTCGCAGGTGGTGACTTCGGGGGCGGGGACTTCGGGGGCAGCGACTTGGGGGGCGGCGACTTCGGGGGCGGCGACTTCGGCGGTTTCTAGGGTGATTTCCAGCTGGACGAGTTGGACGGGGCCGGGCACTGGCAGGTCGGACACCAGTAGAGGTTGCGTCCAGCATGGGCAGCGGTAGCCACCTCGGTGCCGCACACCAGGCAGGGCGCACCGGCCCGACGGTAGACGTAGACCTCGCCCCCGTGCCGGTCCCGCCGGGGCGCTCGTCCAGTTCGTATTGGGTCATGCACAGCCGCTACGGTGTCGATCCGGCCGCAGCGCACGCCGTCACCCATCAGCTCGACCAGGTCCGACCACACCGCCGCCCACTCGACCGGCCGTAGGTCGCGCCCCGGTCGCCACGGATCCAACCGGTGACGGAACAGCACCTCGGCGCGGTACACATTGCCGATTCCGGCAAGTACCGACTGGTCCATCAGCAAGGTGGCCAGTGGAGCCGAGGACCGGGAGATACGCGCCCAGGCCCGATCCGGATCGGCATCGGAGCGCAACGGGTCCGGTCCCAGACGGGCCCGTACGGCCTCGACCTCGGGATCGGTCAACAGCTCGCATGCCATCGGCCCACGCAGGTCGGTCCAATGGGTCGCGCCGACCAGGCGCATCCGGACCTGTCCCCGGGGCGGCGTGACGGGCAACGTCGCTTCGGTGAAAGCACCGTAAAGACCCAAGTGCACGTGCACGACCAGATCGGGTCCGTACACATGGAACAGGTGTTTCCCTAACGCCTCGACACCCTCGAGCACCCGCCCGTCCAGCACCGCGGCAGCCGAGGCGAAGCGGCCCTGCGGGCTGGACACCGCAACCGGCGACCCGGCGTAGCATTGCTGGTGCCGCAGCGCGAGCCGGTGCACCGTATGACCTTCCGGCACCGTGCTCCTCCACCGCCCGCCCCGGCGATCAGCTCCCGGGCAGCCGGGACAGCTCGCCGGTGGACTCGTAGTCGGCGATCTGGGTGATCCGGCGAATGTGGCGCTCACCGCCGGAGAACGCGGTATTGATGAATGCCTCGACGATGTCGGCCGCCTCGACCGCACTGTGCATCCGGGCACCGATGCCCACTACCTGGGCATCGTTGTGTTCCCGAGCGAGCCGTGCGGTCTCGGTACTCCAGGCCAGCACGGCACGGCAACCCGCCACTTTGTTCGCCGAGATCTGCTCGCCATTGCCGGAGCCACCGATCACCACTCCGAGGCTGCCCGGACTGGCCACCACCCGGCAGGCGGTCTCGATGCAGAACGGTGGATAGTCGTCGTCAGGGTCAAAGGTACGGGGCCCGACGTCGACCACATCGTGCCCCAGACTGACGAGGTGGTCGATCAGAAAGCCCTTCAGCTCGAAGCCGGCGTGATCGGAACCGAGCTAGACGCGCACGACACGCAATGTTGCCATACCGCCCCATTGGCCAACGTGCACGGGTAAGAATTTCCGGGTGGCAAGCGCGCAGGTGCGGCGAGAACATGTGCAGGACGGCTACGACGTCCGGCTCGAATGGGGGCGGGAGGGCGTAGCCCTGCTCGGGATGGACTGCGCGGTGCTGGTGATTGTCGACGTCCTGTCGTTCTGCACCGCCGTTGACATCGCAGTCGAACGCGGAGCCGAGGTCGTGCCGCTGCCCTGGGGTGATGACCGCGCCCTCGACGCCGCACGGCGCGGTGGTGCAGTACTGGCCGGCCCTCGTGGCACGGCAGGATTCTCGCTGTCGCCGACGGCATTGGAGACGATCCCCGCCGGAACGCGACTGGCGCTGCCTTCCCCCAACGGTGCGATGTTGTGCGCGCTCGCCCAACGCACCGGTGCCCGGGTGCTCGCCGGGTGTCTGCGCAACGCGGCCGCAACGGCGCGCGCGGCGCAGCGACTGGCCCGAGGTGCTCCGATCGGGTTGATCCCGGCAGGCGAGCGCTGGGGGCTGACGGACGGACCGATGCGGCCCGCGCTGGAAGATGTCCTCGGCGCGGGTGCGATCGCGGCGGTGCTACCCGGCGCTTTCTCACCAGAGGCGGAACTGGCGGCAGGCCAGTTCGGCGCGGCCCGCTCCCGCGGGCTGTGGGGCGTGCTCGCGGCCTGCGCCTCCGGCCGGGAACTGGTCGCCGATGGATTCGCCGCCGACGTCACACTGGCCGCGGCGCATGACGCCAGCGAGGCAGCGCCGCGACTGCGAGGCGGGGTGCTGGCCAGGTGACCACGATGGCGTTGAGTTGGCTCGCGGTCACATCCTCCCACCTGCCGGGCGACTGCGAGCCGTGATTGGATGCTGACGAACCCCCGATCCGACTTCCGAGGTGATCCGTGGCTGTCCCGAACCTGACCCAGGAGCAGGCCGTCGAACGCGCTGAGCTGCTCGACGTCGACTCCTACACCATCGACATCGATCTCACCGATGGCGGCGGCCGATCGGGTGCGGAAACGTTCCGCAGCACCACTTCGGTCTCCTTCTCGTGTCGCACCCCGGGCTCCGCCAGCTGGATCGACCTCGTCGGCGCGCGGGTGCACTCCGCGACGCTCAATGGCACCCCGCTGGATATCACAGGCTACGACGAGGCGAACGGGATAGCGCTGCCCAACCTGGCCGCGGAGAACGAACTGGTCGTTGACGCCGACTGCCGATACATGAACACCGGTGAGGGACTGCATCGTTTCGTCGATCCGGTCGACGGCGGCGTTTACCTCTACAGCCAGTTCGAAACCGCCGACGCGAAACGGATGTATGCCTGCTTCGACCAGCCCGACCTCAAGGCCGTACACCGCATACGGGTCGTGGCGCCCGCGGAGTGGGTGGTGGTCTCCAATGCGCCGTGCGAGCGCACCGAGGATGCGGACGGCCCGACCGTGCGGCACGTCTTCGCCGACAGCGCGCGCATCAGCACATACATCGTGGCGCTGATCGCGGGCACATACGCCCGGTGGACCGACGAGTACTCGGATTCACAGGACTCGGAAAATGGTGGCGCACCGATCCCGCTCGGCCTCTACTGCCGTGCCTCGCTGGCCGAGTACATGGACGCGGAGCGCCTGTTCACCGAGACCAAGCAGGGCTTCGCTTTTTACCACCGCGCATTCGGAGTGCGTTACCCGTTCGAGAAGTACGATCAGATTTTCGTGCCGGAGTTCAATGCGGGTGCGATGGAGAACGCCGGTTGCGTGACCTTCCTGGAGGACTATGTCTTCCGCAGCCGGGTGACCCGCTATCTCTACGAGCGGCGTTGCGAGACCGTGCTGCACGAGATGGCGCATATGTGGTTCGGCGACCTGGTGACCATGCGGTGGTGGGATGACCTGTGGCTCAACGAGTCGTTCGCGACCTGGGCCTCGGTGTTCTCCCAAGCCGAGGCCACCGAGTACACCAGCGCCTGGACCACGTTCGCCACCGTGGAGAAGTCCTGGGCCTACCGGCAGGATCAGCTGCCCTCCACACACCCGATCGCCTGCGAAATCCCGGACGTGCAGGCCGTCGAGGTCAACTTCGACGGCATCACCTACGCCAAGGGTGCGAGCGTCCTGCGTCAGCTGGTCGCCTACGTGGGGCTGGCGGAGTTCCTCGCCGGTTTGCGGATCTATTTCTCCCGGCATGCCTGGGGCAATGCCACCCTCGCGGATCTGCTCGCCGCGCTGGAGGAGGCATCCGGCCGGGATCTATCCGGCTGGAGCTCGCAGTGGCTGGAGACCACCGGCTTGAACACTCTGCGACCGGCCTACACCCTTGACGATGACGGCGCCTTCGCCTCGTTCGCGGTGCTCCAGGACGGCGCCCGGCCGGGCGGCGGTGAGCGGCGCACGCATCGGCTCGCGGTCGGCGTCTACTCCGACGGTCCGGACGGCGCGCTGACCCGCACCCACCGGGTGGAGCTCGACGTCAGCGGAGCCCGCACCGAGATCCCGGAGCTGGTTGGGGTGCCTGCCGGTGAACTGGTGCTGGTCAACGACGACGACCTCACCTACTGCGCGATGCGGCTGGACGAGAAGTCGCTGACGACGCTGATGGAGCGGATCGGGAATGTTCGGGAGTCGTTGCCCCGCACGTTGTGCTGGTCAGCCGCCTGGGAGATGACCCGCGAGGCCGAGCTGAAGGCCCGAGACTTCGTGACGCTGGTGCTGGCCGGATTGCCCGCGGAGACCGAGGTGGGCGTCGTGCAGCGGCTGCTCTTGCAGGCGCAGACCGCGTTGTCCTCCTACGCGGATCAGCACTGGGCCGCCGAGCACGGCTGGCCACGGTTCACCAGCACTCTGATGGATCTGGTCGGCACGGCCGAACCGGGCTCAGATCACCAACTCGCCCTGGTCAACGCGTTGACCGCGTCGGTGCTGAGCAAACCGGAGCTGGACGCGATGGCCGGCTGGCTGGCCGGTGAGGGAATACCCGAACAGCTCGGAGTGGACACCGACCTGCGTTGGCGGTTGCTGCACGCGCTGATCGCACATGCCGCCGCCGGGGAGGACGAGATCGCCGCCGAGCTCGACCGTGACGCCACCTCGACCGGGCAGCGACAGGCCGAGCGTGCTCGGGCGTTGCTGCCCACCCCGGAGACCAAGGAAACGGCCTGGCAGCGGGCGATGCGCGACGACGAGCTACCCAACGCCATCAACGAGGCGGTCATCAGCGGCTTCAGCCACCCGAGCCAGAAGCAGTTGCTCACACCGTACGTGGACCGCTACTTCGCCGAGATCGCCGAGATGTGGGGACGGCGCACGTCAGAGCGGGCCCAATCCGCCGTACTCGGGCTCTACCCGTCCTGGGCGATCGACCAGCATTGCGTCGACGGCGCGGACACCTGGCTGGCGGACGTCGAGCAACCGCCCGCGCTGCGCCGGTTGGTCTCCGAGGGGCGGGCGGGAGTGATCCGGGCGCTGGCCGCCCGTGACTTCGATTCCGGGAGCTCGTGAGCACCGTCGCACCCCAGCGGACAGATTCGGCGCTTTACCTGTTCTGCGCTGGATTCGCCGCTCTCATGCTGACTATGGGGCTCCCACCCCACCGGGTGTGGGCCATGTGGGCATTGCCGAGCTACGCGCTCGTGTCGTTGCTCGGCTTTCTGCTTTCCCGTTATGGTCAGCCCAGCATCAGGTATGTGCTCCTCGCGGCTGCCACGATGGGGGCACTGGTGGCGCCCATTGTCGTTCTCATCGGGCGGAGTGTGGCGCAGCCCGAGGTAACCGTGGTGGAACGGGCGGGAGCCAGACTGATCGACCTCGGCTCCCTCTATCCATCGGGCGCTGAGCTCGTTACAGAGGTGCAACACTGGGGCTATGCGGCGTTCTTTCCCTACTTGCCTGCCATGGCTGCTTTCGGCGTTCCACACGCGCTGGCGGACGGATCACGGTGGACGGATGCTCGGTTGGCCTTCGGTCTGATGTATGTCGTGTGCGTGGTCGTCGTGCTCACCCATGTTCGTGGCGATCGTGCTCGGTTGTGGCTGGTGCTGGTCGCCTCACCGGTCGCGGCGTTGCCGCTGACCACCGGCGGCCATGACCTGCCGGTAATCGGCTTGATGCTGGTGGCCCTGCTGCTGGCGGTCCGGAACCGAGCCGGGTACAGCGGCCTTGCCGCCGGGGTGGCCGGTGCCATGAAGACGATCGCCTGGCCGCTGCTCCCCGCGCTCGTCGCTGCCACCTGGATACGCCGGGGAGTGCGCCCGGCGCTGACATCGGGGGCCGGTGGTCTCGCGGTATCGGCCCTGATACTGCTGCCCTGGATTCCCGACCTCGATGCACTTATCACGCATACAGTTCACTTTCCGGCGGGAATGCAAGACGATATGAATCCCAACACGAGCCCATTGCCGGGCTACCTGCTGACGGAGTACGTTCCCGGTGGTCAGGTATTGGCGTTGATACTTCTGCTGGCCAGCACTGCGGGCATCGGGGCCAGTCTGTTACTGAAGCCCCCTCGGAATGAAAAGCAGGCGGCGCATCGGGTCGCCCTAGGCCTGGTGTTGGCAGCGCTCCTGCTGCCTGCCAGTCGCTTCGGTTACCTGCTCTGTCCCCTGATTCTGGTGCTAGTGCCCTGGGATCGAGTTCTCAGCCGCGATGAGCACCTGAAAAGCATCGCTCAGGCGACCTCGCCGAGATAGGGCAACCAGAGCGGGTCGGCGTCGGGCACCGTCGCCAACAGCCGCCAGTGCTGTCCGCGCGGCGAACGCGGCACCACCCGCAGCCGCCAACCCAGCTCGGCGAGCAACCGGTCCGCCTTGCGATGATTGCACCGTGCGCAGCAGGCCACGCAGTTCTCCCAGCAGTGCTCGCCACCGCGACTACGGGGCACCACATGGTCGATGGTCTCGGCCCTGGCACCGCAATAGGCGCAGCGGTAACGGTCCCGATGCATCAGCGCCGCTCTGGTCATCGGGACCCGCGCCCGGTAGGGAACCCGGACGAAGGTCCGCAGCTTGATCACCGAGGGAACGACGATGCTGGTCGCCGCCGAGCGCAGCACCAAACCGGCGGCGTTGCCGTGTACGACGTCGGCCTTGCCACACACGACCAGCACGATCGCCCGACGCAGCGGCAGCGCGGTCAGCGGTTCGAAAGAGGCATTGAGCAACAACACCCGGCGACGCCCCCAGCACGGCTCACCGGTAGCGGTGGCCTTGTCCATGACGACGGATGTTCCGATGAGCCCGGATGAGCTTCCTGAGCGCGAGGCAGACCATCGGGTCGCCTCCGCTTGGTGACCCTCCGGGCTGGGTTGTCGGCCGTGCACGCGACCACCTCCGCAGTTCGCGGGAACAGTCCATCATGAAGCCACCGATCTCGCACGTATCTACTTCATACCTCAGGTGGCGAATCCGTCATGCAACGGCGACGAAAACGACGGCGAGACCGGGCACACCGATACCGATACAGTCCCGCGGGTGATCCCCCACGTCGCGCAGCCGGACTGCGTCCAGGACGATGGCTCGTGGTGCTCACGCATCTATCAACTCACCGACAGCGACCTGTTGGCTCGGTACGCCGACACTGTGATCAACACAGGGCTGCAGATTCTGCTGATCATCGTGGTCACCGTGGGAATCCGGTTTCTGCTGCAGCGGGCCATCAACCGGCTGATCCAGGTGATCGCGGAGGGGGCACCACCGGGCTTGCTACGGCCGCTGGGGGCTCCCGATTCCCCGCGCGTCGCCGCGCCGCTGTCGCCGCGCCGCGCCGCCCGCGCCCGTGCGATCGGTTCGGTGCTGCGTTCGGCCACCAGCGCGGTGGTCTACGGGGTGGGTTTCGCCTTGGTGCTGGGCACGCTCGGGATCAACCTCGGGCCAATCATCGCCTCGGCCGGCATCGTCGGCCTCGCGGTGGGCTTCGGTGCCCAGAATCTGGTCAAGGACCTGCTGTCCGGCCTGTTCATGATGGTTGAGGATCAGTACGGCGTCGGTGACATGGTCGACCTCGGCGAGGTCACCGGCACCGTGGAGGCGGTAGGCCTGCGGGTGACCACAGTTCGAGACGTCAGCGGGGCACTCTGGTACGTCCGCAACGGCGAGGTGCTCCGGGTGGGCAATTCCAGCCAGGGCCCCGCAGTGGCTGTCGTCGATCTGCCGATCGGACACGAGGCGGACATCGCGGCCGCCACCGAGCTCGCCGGTCGCATTGCCGGAGAGCTCACCGCCGAGGACGGCCCCCTGGCCGGCCACGTTCTCGAACCACCCGAGGTGCTCGGGGTTCAGTCAATCAGCGCGGACAGTATGACGTTGCGGGTCACCGTTACGGTGCGGGCCGGGCAGCAGTGGGTGGTACAGCGAGGGCTGCTGGCCGGGATCAAGGACGCCTTCGGCCAGGCCGGTATACCGTCGCCCAGACCGATCCGGCCCAACGGCCCCATTGCCTGACCGCCTGCATGTCGGGGTGTCCGGCTGGGAAGGCAGGATGGAGCCATGGCTGCACCCGAGAGCTTCTACCACGCCGTTGGTGGTGAACCGACCTTCCATCGGATCGTCGCCCGCTTCTACGCGCTGGTGGCACAGGATGAGGTGTTGCGGCCCCTCTACCCCGAGGAGGAACTCGGTGCCGCCGAGGAGCGCCTGCGGATGTTCCTCGTGCAGTACTGGGGCGGCCCGCATACCTACTCCGATCAGCGCGGACACCCACGGCTTCGGATGCGACACGTCCCTTTCCGGATCGGACCGGCTGAACGGGACGCCTGGCTGCGCTGTATGCGCATCGCGGTGGACGAGGCAGATCTCGATGAGGCGCACCGGACTGTGCTGTGGGATTACCTGCAGATGGCGGCGAACAGCATGCAGAACTCCCTGATCTAGCAGAGCTTCCTGACCAATAGGCACGATCGAGTGGCGTCGCTCAACTCCCGACCTGGCAGGATGAGCGTCCGTGCGACCACCCGAGGACGACAGCGCCGTGGAACCCGGTGACCAGCCGTGGTGGTTCCAGGCCACGTTTTACCAGGTCTACGTCCGCTCCTTCGCCGATTCCGACGGCGACGGCGTCGGTGACCTGGCCGGAGTGTGCAGCCGGCTCGGTTACCTCGAGCTACTCGGTGTGGACGGGCTGTGGCTCACTCCCTTCTACCGTTCCCCGATGGTGGATCACGGCTACGACGTCTCCGATCCCCGGGATGTCGACCCACTGTTCGGTGGCCTCGAGACCTTCGACCGTCTGATCGAGGCAGCCCATGACCACGGCCTGCGGGTAATCATCGACTTGGTGCCGAACCACACGTCGGACCGACACGAGTGGTTTCAGGCGGCTCGCCACACCGCGCCGGGCAGCCCGGAGCGCGACCGCTACATCTTCCGGGACGGCACGGGCCCCGGCGGCTCCGAGCCGCCCAACAATTGGACCAGTGTCTTCGGCAGCTCCGCCTGGACTCGCCTCCCGCCCTACTCGAACGACAGCGGCCAGTGGTATCTACATCTGTTCTCCCCTGAGCAACCCGATCTGAACTGGGACAACCCCGAGGTTGCAGCCGATCTCGAACAGACCCTGCGGTTCTGGCTGGAGCGCGGTGTGAATGGGTTTCGCATCGACGTGGCGCACGGGATGGCGAAACCCGCCGGATTACCGGACATGCCACCCGGGCTGACCGAGCACCTGCTCGATACCGACGTCGTCGATCCCCGCTTCGACGCCGAGGGAGTGCACGACGTCCACCGGATGATCCGCAAGGTGCTCGACGAGTATTCGGAGCGGATGGCGGTAGGCGAGGTCTGGGTGGCCGACGATGCCGCGTTCGCTCGCTACGTCCGCCCCGACGAACTCCATCTGGGATTCAACTTCCGGTTACTCGAGGCGAATTTCGACGCCGACGCCATCCGCGACGCCATCGATCATTCGCTGACCGCGGTACAGGACAGCCCAGCACCTGCCACCTGGACACTCTCCAACCATGACGCCGTACGCCCGGTGACCCGCTACGGTGACGGCGAGATCGGGCTCGCTCGGGCGCGGGCCATGGCGCTGGTGCAACTCGCCCTGCCCGGTTCGGTCTTTCTTTACAACGGCGAGGAGCTGGGCCTGCCGAACATCGACCTGCCCGATTGGGCGCTGCAGGACCCCATCTGGGAACGTTCCGGGCACACCAAACGCGGACGCGACGGCTGCCGGGTGCCGCTGCCGTGGGAGGGGAGCTGCCCCCCATACGGGTTCACTCCCACCGCGGGCACCTGGCTACCGATGCCCGGCGACTGGGCCGAGCTGACCGTCGAGGCCCAGCTCGAGAACCCCAGCTCCACATTGTCGTTGTACCGACAGGCATTGGAGTTGCGACGCGAGCACCCGGCGTTCGCAGGCACCGAACTGGAATGGTACGGGGCGCCATCGGGCTGCTTCGCCTTCCGCCGCAAGCACAGCGGCCTGATCTGCGCCCTCAACACCTCTCAGGTCCCGGTAGCCCTTCCCCCCGGCGAGGTCCTGCTCCCCAGCAACCCGATCCCCCCCAACGGCAAACGCCTCCCCCCCAACACCGCCGTCTGGCTCGTCTAGTGTCTCGTGATACAGCGAGCTTTACGGCTGATGCAGCGAGCTTTACGGCTACTGAGGTCCTGACCTGCGGTGATAGAGCACTAGCGAGTAAAGCTGTCACCATTACGAGACACTAGGCCGGCCCGGTTGGCGAGCTGTTGTAACTGCTCGTTGTCCGGTGCCCGGCTCAGCAGCTCCCGTAGCATCTCACGGTGCAAGGGATCGCGATAAAGCTTCACGGGTAGGAGAGCTTCCGCTCTCAGGTAGGCGCCTAGTGCCTCGTCCACCGATCCTCCGGCGAGGGCTAGTGCCCGTCCGGTGATCCTCCAGTAAAACGCCTGGCTGTCCCGGAAGGGATCACGCTCCGGCTGAACTGTGCGCAGTGATTGGACTGCATCATCGACCTCGCCGAGCTCCAGCCGCGCTTTGATCCACCGGAAGCCCACGAACGTCGGCCCGTATCCGAACCCGAGCGGGTCCGCTTCACCGAGCTCACCGAACCGGTTCGCGATCTCCGTGGCTTCCCCGAGTGGCGACGTTGGGTCACCACCCCTGACGGCAAGGAGCATGGCCCGGGGTGCGGCTAGCGTGGCGCACACCAGGCCCGCCGTCTCCCTCGTGACCGGCGGCAGGGTGGTCTTGTCGAGCACGGTTTGTGCCAGGGCAAAGGAACCACCGATGGTCAGCGTCTGAGTCAACCCGAAGGCGGCCGAAGCGAGCGAGGTCGGCTCGTTGTGTTCCCGGGCGAGGTCTTGGGCCAGGAACATGGCCTGGCGCCGCACGTCGATGTGAGCTACCGCATAAGCCAGCCAGTTACGGGTGAGCTGCACGTGTAGCAGCACACCCAGCGGCAGCAGCGTGCCGAGATCACGGCCAGCGGCCAGCGCGGTATGTAGATCACGGATCAGTTCCGGCAGCACCCGGCCCACCTCCCGGAACCGGCATTGCCGGTCCAGCTTGTGCGCTCTGGCCACACGCTGCTGCAGCACAGACACCGGAAGTAGCTCACCGCCGGGATAACCGGCCTTCGCCGCGTCGAGCGCGTCTTGCACGGCAACGGTGGCGCTGTCCGTGTGACCATTGCCTGGAGCGGGTAGTTCCAGCCGCAGCAGGTCCCAGAGTGGGACGCCGAGAGCGGCAGCTACGCCCTTCCAGTGCGAGTGCCGTTCCAGGGGAGCCTCACCCCGCTCGACCCGGGACAGGAACCCCGCGGTGATACCCGCCAGTCCGGCGACTACCTCCAACGTCAGCCCCCGCTTGAGCCGAATCTTGCGCAGCAGCCCGCCCACGGACTTCGCCTCGTCGGCATTCACGGTGTCTGCCTCCTCAACAGCCGGTCCGGCCCCCCAGCTCGGCCTGTAGCAGGTCTGAACTCAGATGATCTTCCGGCACGGGCTGAAGCGCGGGTTGATCATGCTCAACCGCGTCATGCCCGCCCCTCCGAGCTGATCACCCCGCGCTCCCTCACGCGAGTCGTTGGCCGATCTTAGTTGCTTTTGGTGAACCATATTCGTCGAACGGAGACAGTGAGGGATAGTGATCCGGCCACCCAAGGCCGGTCGCCCCCCGGGAAAGCCGCCCTACTCCCACTCGATGGTGCCGGGGGGTTTGCTGGTCACGTCGAGTACCACGCGGTTCACGTCGGGGACCTCGTTGGTGATCCGGGCGGAGATGCGGGCCAGTACCTCGTAGGGCAGCCGGGACCAGTCGGCGGTCATGGCGTCCTCGCTGGAGACCGGGCGCAGCACCACCGGGTGGCCGTAGGTGCGGCCGTCACCCTGCACGCCGACGCTGCGCACGTCGGCCAGCAGCACTACCGGGCACTGCCAGATGGCGCGGTCCAGCCCGGCCGCAGTGAGTTCCTCGCGGGCGATCGCGTCGGCGGCGCGAACCGTCGCCAACCGATCTTCAGTGACCGCGCCGATGATCCGGATCGCCAGGCCGGGGCCAGGAAACGGCTGCCGGTGCACGATCGTCTCGGGCAACCCCAGCTCGAGTCCGACCCGGCGAACCTCGTCCTTGAACAGCGTCCGCAGCGGCTCGACCAGCTCGAACTGCAGGTCCTCCGGCAGGCCTCCAACGTTGTGGTGGCTCTTGATGTTGGCGGTGCCCGAACCACCGCCGGACTCGACCACGTCCGGATACAGGGTGCCCTGCACGAGAAAGCGGATCTCCTCGCCGAAGCGATCCGCCTCCGCTTGCAGATCCCGCGCGGCGCCTTCGAAAACTCGGATGAACTCCCTACCGATGATCTTGCGTTTAGCTTCCGGATCGGTCACTCCGGCCAGCGCATCGAGAAACCGCTCGCGGGCGTCGACAGTGACCAGGCGGACTCCGGTAGCGGCCACGTAATCGCGCTCCACCTGAGCGCGTTCCCCGGTTCGCAGCAGGCCGTGGTCAACGAAAACGCAGCTCAGGGCATCTCCGACGGCTTGGTGCACTAGCGCGGCGGCGACTGCGGAATCCACTCCGCCCGATAGTCCACAGATCAGCCTCCCGCCCTGAGTCCGGGTGCGAATCGCGGCCACGGTCTCGTCGATGACGTTGGCCGTGGTCCAGCTGGACCGGATGCCGGCGACCTCGTGCAGGAATCGGCGCAGCACTTCCTGGCCGTGCGGGGAATGCAGCACCTCGGGGTGGTACTGCACCCCGGCCAGCCGCCGGTCGAGGTCCTCGAAGGCCGCCACCGGGGAACCTGCCGAGCGCCCGGTCACCGTGAAACCCGGCGGTGCAGTGGTGACGGCGTCGCCGTGGCTCATCCACACCGGGCCGCGGGTGGGCAGATCACGATGCAGCGCACCGCCGAGCACCTGCAGCTCGGTGCGTCCGTATTCCCGGGTGTCGGTCCGGGCCACCGTGCCGCCCAGCGCCTGGGCCATCGCCTGGAATCCGTAGCAGATGCCCAGCACCGGCACGCCGGTCTCGAACAGGGCCGGGGCCAGCCACGGCGCATCATCGGCGTACACGCTGGCCGGACCACCGGAGAGGACAATGGCCGCGGGCTTGTGACGCAGCAGCTCCGCGACCGTCGCGGTGTGCGGCACGATCTCGGAGTACACCTGCGCCTCACGGATCCGGCGGGCGATCAGCTGGGCGTACTGCGCACCGAAGTCGACCACGAGCACCGTCCGGTCCTTCACGGCTGGGCAGCCTACGCGCAGGAGGTCTGCCAGCGTGATTGTGCCGACCCCACAACTGCGGCCCCCGCGATTTCGTGCTGGTACCCGGTTGCCCCCCTTGGTGCCGCCCTTTCACTATGGGTGTGCCTCAGCTCACAGGCAGGCATGAGGAGGGCTTTCATGACTCAGACCGCAAGCCTCAGCATCACTACCGATGAGTCACCGTCGATCGCTCCGTGGCCGATGGGTTTCGAGCGCATACCCGACGAAACCTGGACCCGTCAGGCCCCGGACGATTTCGGCCGGCAGTACGACAGCGTCGGCGAACACGGCTGGTACAAGAACCTCGAGCCAACAGTTGCGCAGGTGCTCGCCGCGCTGGGTGAAGACGATATCCTGCTGGACTACTCCAGCGGCACCGGTTTGCTGGGAAGACGTGTCCTGTCATGTATCGGTCACCGCGTCGGAATTCTCAACGTGGACGCATCGGCGAAGTTCCTCCGAGTGGCGCTCGACAATTTCGAGGACGACGAGCGAGTGGCTTTCCGCTTACTTCGTTTCCTCAAGGAGGAGAAGCGGCTGCAAACCCTCGACGAGGTGGTTGATCAACCCGTGCTCGATCGCGGCGTCAACGTGGTCACCTCAGCCAATGCCATCCACCTGTATTACAACCTCACCGAGACACTGGAGTCGTGGTACCGGGCGCTTCGGCCCGGTGGACTGGCTCTCATCTGCTCGGGAAATCTGCGCAATCCGCAGCGGCGTCCGGACGAGTGGATCATCGACGAGACCGTCGCTAGTATCAACGAGATCGCGACCGGCATCGTGGCGAACGACCCGTTCTACGCGGAGTACCGGGGCGTCTTGGACGACGCGGACCGGATGACCGCGTATGCCAAGCTCCGGGAGAAGATCTTCGTGCCGGTGCGCCCACTGGAGCTCTACCTGGATGCCTTCACCGACGCCGGATTCACTGTGCAGCATTTCTACGACGCGACAATCTATGCCCGGATCGACGAGTGGTACGAGATGCTGGCGGCTTACAACGAAGGCGTGCTCGGGTGGATCGGGGGGTCCGCGAAGGTGGACGGTCAGCCACCGTCAGAGACCGCCCTGCAGCATCGCCTGAAGCTGATCCGGGAAAGCCTGCAGAAGCTGTTCCCGGGTAAGGACGACTTCCCGTGCTCCTGGACGTATATCACCTGTCGGAAATAGGAGCACTGGTCGATGAGAGGCGTGTACGTCGCCGGAGTCGCGATGACCAGATTCGCGAAGCAGCCCGGGCGCACCCTGAAGGATCTGGTGGGCGAAGCCGTGCACGGCGCACTCTCGGATGCCGGAAAGACCGTTCAGGACGTCGAGGCCTGCCATTTCGGCAACGCGGTAGCCGGAACGATCACTGGTCAGGAAATGCTGCTCGGTCAGTTCTCGCTGCGCCCACTCGGGCTGGGCAAGATACCGATGGTCAACGTCGAGAATGCGTGCGCATCCGCCTCGACGGCCTTCCACCTCGCGTGGCAGAACGTCGCCACCGGGTTGTATGACGTGGTGCTCGCGGTCGGCGCCGAGAAGATGACCCACCCGGACAAGGCCCGATCGTTCTCGTCGATCGGGGGTTCGATCGACATGGACGAGCTGCCCCCGGACATTCCGCCGGACCGCTCGTTCCTGATGGACATGTACGCGCAGATGTCGCTGCGGTACATGGAACAGTCCGGGGCGACCCGGGATGACCTCGCCCGGGTGGTAGTCAAGAATCAGCGGCACGGGATGCTGAATCCGGCTTCCCAGTATGGTGCGGAGATGACCGTCGAGGAGGTGCTGAGTGCCCGCGAGATCGTCTGGCCGTTCACTTTGCCCATGTGTTCGCCCATCTCCGACGGTGCGGCCGCGGCGGTACTGGTGAGCGAGGACCGTTCCTCCGGCACCGGGATCTCGGTGCTGGCCTCGATTCTGCGCACCGCTCCGGCCGACGGTGAAGCCAAGGTCACCACACTGGCCGCCGAGGCGGCCTACGAGACGGCCGGGGTAGGTCCCGAGGACCTGGATTGCCTGGAAGTGCACGATGCAGCCGCCTCGGCCGAGCTGTTGATCTACGAGCAGCTCGGTCTCGCCAAGCCAGGTGAGGGCCCTTCGCTCATCCGCAGCGGCGCGACCGCACTGGGCGGCCAGATGCCGGTGAACACGGGGGGCGGCCTGCTGGCCCGAGGTCACCCGATCGGCGCCACCGGGTTGGGGCAGATCGTCGAGGCCGTTCTCCAGCTCCGTGGCACCGCCGGAAGCAGGCAGGTACCCGAGGCCAACCTGGCGCTGACCCAGAACGCGGGTGGCTGGCACGGCAGTGACAACGTGGTCAGCGTCGTCCACCTTTTCGGCGGCCGAGGCCGCCGATGACCGACATCAGCCGGGCCGGGGTCGTCGGATGTGGCCTGATGGGCTCCGGAATCGCCGAGGTCTGCGCACGGGCCGGACTGGACGTTCTCGTGGCCGAACGTGACTACGACGCGCTGGCCATGGGCCGCGCCCGGATACTCGCCTCGCTGGACCGGGGACTGCGCCACCGCAAACTGACCGACGCCGAGCGAGACGCGACGCTCCAGCGGCTCCGCTTCACCACCGAGCTGACCGACTTCGCCGATCGAGAGCTGGTCATCGAAGCGGCGGTGGAGGACGAGCAGGTCAAGATCGACATCTTCGGGCAGCTGGACAAGATAGTGGAGAGCCCCGAAGCACTGCTCACCTCGAACACTTCCTCGATTCCCATCATGAAGATCGGGATCGCCGCCGCCCGCCCCGAGCAGGTGATCGGCATTCACTTCTTCAATCCCGCACCGGTGATGAAACTCGTCGAACTGGTGCCGTCGTTGCTGACCTCGGCACTCACCGAAACCCGGACGGAAGCGTTCGCGGCCGAGACGTTGGGCAAGCACGTCGTGCGCTCCAAGGACCGCGCCGGATTCGTCGTCAACGCCCTGCTGATCCCCTACTTGCTCTCCGCGATCCGCATGTTCGAGTCCGGTTTCGCCTCGGCCGAAGACATCGACAACGCCATGGTGCTCGGCTGTGCGCATCCGATGGGACCCTTGCGGCTGACCGACCTGATCGGGCTCGACACCACGCGGTCAGTCGCCGAGTCGCTCTACCACGAATTCAAGGAACCGCTGTACTCGCCGCCGCCCCTGCTGCTGCGAATGGTCGACGCCGGGCTGCTGGGCAAGAAAGCCGGCCGCGGCTTCTACAGCTACTGATACAACCCGTCGGCTGGTCAGGCTACCGTGCGGGAGGAGGCAGTCGAGCAGGGGAGGCGCTCCCATGACCAGTGGTCGCGAGCTTATCCACCTGAGTACCGGGCAGTTGCTGGCCCAGGCCGCAGCGATACGAGACGCGACGCACGGCAACCGGGTGACCTATTCCCCCAAGGTGTTCCTGCCGCTGACCATGCTCTGCCGGGACAGCTGCGGCTACTGCACCTTCGCGCAGGCTCCCCGGTCGTTGCCTTCGGCCTACCTCGAGCTCGACGACGTCCTGGCGATCGCGTGCCGGGGCGCGGAGCTGGGCTGCCACGAGGCCTTGTTCACCCTTGGCGAGCGCCCCGAACACCGTTACCCAGCGGCCCGGCAATGGCTGGCCGAGCACGGATACGACTCCACAGTGGAGTACCTCGTCGCCGCCTGCCGTGCGGTCCTGGACCAGACCGGGTTGCTCCCGCACGCCAACGCCGGAGCGTTGCATCGCGCCGAACTCACCGCGTTGCGAGCGGTGACCGCCAGCCAGGGGATGATGATCGAGTCGCTGCGGCCGGATCTGGCCGCCCATCGCGGTGCCCCGGACAAGGACCCCGATCGCAGGCTGGCCACCCTGCGCACCGCGGGTGAGCTGATGATCCCGTTCACCACCGGGATACTGGTCGGTATCGGGGAGGCGGAGGCCGATCGCGTTGTCGCACTCGAGGCGATCGCGGCGGCCCACCGCCGCTACGGGCACGTGCAGGAAGTGATCGTGCAGAACTTCCGGCCCAAGCCGGGCACCGCGATGCGCCACGCCACAGCGTGCCCGCCGGAGGTGCACCAGCGGGCCATCGCGCTGGCCCGCCTGCTGCTGCCACCCGAGGTGCACGTGCAGGCCCCACCCAATCTCACCGACGATCTTCCCGGCTCGCTCGCGGCGGGTATCGACGACTGGGGTGGGGTCTCCCCGGTCACCGCGGACCACGTCAATCCCGAGCGGCCCTGGCCCGCGCTGGCCGCGCTGCGCACCGTGACGGAGGCGGCGGGGCATACCCTGGCGTCTCGCCTGGCCGTGTACCCGGAGTACGCCCTCGATCCGGGTCGGTGGCTGGACGAGGCGATGCGCTTCGGTGTGCTGGACCGCTCCGACGCCGAGGGGCTCGGCCGGGACGATCCGGGCGCGGTGTTCGCCGAACGCGTCCAGGCTGCCACCAACGTCACCGACGGCGCGGAGGTGACCCTGGCCGGGCGGCGCTCCACCGCCTGGTACTCCGGTACGAACGCCACCCCGCCCCTCCTGGTGCCCGCGCGGGCACGGGCGACCGGAGCGGTGCGCGAGGTGCTCGACGGGATCCGTGCCGGGCAGCAGACCGGCATCGATGAGCTGGAAACGCTGCTGCGGGCCCGCGGTCCCCAGGTGGCCGCCGTCGCCGCGCTGGCCGACGAACTGCGCACCGCAGCCGTCGGCGACACGGTGACCTACGTCGTCAACCGCAACATCAACTACACCAACATCTGCACCTTCCGGTGCCGGTTCTGCGGATTCTCCAAGGGCAAGCTCTCCCTGAACCTGCGCGGCGCGCCCTACCTGCTCCAGATTTCCGAGATCGTGGCGCGGGTGCTGCACGCTCAGCGGCTCGGGGCCACCGAGGTGTGCCTACAGGGCGGGATCCACCCCAGCTTCGACGGCGACTATTACCTCACGGTCTGCCGGGCCATCCATGAGGCCGCACCGGAAATACACATCCACGCCTTCACCGCACTGGAGGTGACCGAAGGAGCGCGCCGACTCGGTGAACCGCTGGTCGATTATTTACGTCGGTTGCGGGCAGCAGGGCTGAAGACCCTGCCGGGCACCGCCGCGGAGATTCTCGACGACGAGGTGCGCGCGGTGCTGTGCCCCGACAAGATCACCACCGAGGAGTGGCTGGAGGCGCACCGGGTGGCCCACTCGGTGGGGCTGCGCTCCAACGTCACGATGATGTTCGGCGCCATCGAGCAACCGGTGCACTGGGCCCGGCACCTGCTGCGAACCCGCGCTCTGCAAGCCGAGACCGGCGGATTCACTGAGTTCGTCGGACTGCCGTTCGTACACATGGCGACCCCGATATACCTCAAACGGGCCGCCCGGCGGGGCCCGACCTGGCGAGAGGTACTGCTGGTGCACGCGGTGGCCCGGATCGCCTACCACGGATTGATCGACCACATCCAGGCTTCCTGGGTCAAGCTGGGTGCCGTGGGTGCCCGCCAACTGCTGCAGGCAGGCGTGGACGACCTGGGCGGGACGCTGATGGACGAGAACATCAGCCGCGCGGCGGGCGCGAACCACGGACAGGGCATGGACGAAACCGGGTTCCGGGCGATCGTCGATCCGCTTGCGCGTCCCCTGGCTCAACGCACCACCCTGTACGAGCCTGTGCAGCCGTCACCGGTGAGATGAATAAGGTGGCGCCCATGGAGGAGCCACCGCCGCTCAGGGAACCTCTGCGGTTGCGTCCACCCCGTCACCGCGTGAGCCCCCGCGCGGTCACCTGGTGGACCACCCAGGCCATGCTGCTCGCGGCACCAGTGGTGATTGCTCCGATCATCGCCCTCGCCTTGTGGCCGTACCCGCAGGCGTGGCTGGTCGGTATCGCCATCGCCGTGGCCGTGCTGAGCGTCGCCTACGTGCTGGTGATGCCGAGGTGGCGGTTTCGGGTGCACCGGTGGGAAGCGACCGATGATGCCGTGTACACCGCGACCGGCTGGCTCAGCCAGGAGTGGCGGGTCGCCCCGATGTCACGGATCCAGACCGTCGACACCGAACGTGGACCGCTGCAACAGCTGTTCGGCCTGTCCACCGTCACGGTCACGACAGCGTCTGCGGCAGGGGCGCTGCGGCTGGCAGGATTGGATCACACGCTGGCCGTCGATCTGGTCCAGCAGCTCACGGAGACCACCCAGGCAACTCCCGGGGACGCCACGTGACCACCGACGCCGGAGACGGCGGCGCAGCCGAGGAGGGCTGGCAGCGCCTCGACCCTCGAATGCTCGCCGTCACCCCGTTACGGCAGCTCTTCGGGTTCCTGCCGGTGATCGCCGTGGTGCTGGTGGTCGGCGGCGGAAGGGACCTCGACGGACGATTCTACGCCCTGGTGGCCGGCGTGCTCGCGGTCGTGGTCGCGGGCGTGCTGCGCTGGGTGACCACCCGGTACCGGATCACCGGTGAACGCGTCGAACTGCGTTCCGGCCTGGTGTTTCGCAGTGCCCGGTCGGTCCCCAGGGACCGGATCCGAAGCGTGGACCTCACCGCCGGGCCGGTGCACCGGGTGTTCGGGCTGTCCGTGGTCAAGATCGGAACCGGAGAACACGTCGGGAACATCGAGTCCCGGGAGCTGACCCTGGACGCGGTATCCGCGGCAGAGGCCGACCAGCTCCGCCAACGGCTGCTGAATCGCCTCGAGGGGGCTGATCGGGACAGTGCGGACCTGCCGGACAACGCCGCTCCGGGAGGCGCGGGGACCACGCTGGCTGTACTGGACTGGTCCTGGCTGCGCTTCGCCCCGCTGACGGTGTCCAGTCTGGCGGCGGTGGCCGGGGTCGTCGGAGCCTTCACCCAGTTCGTCGGTGAGATCGGCCTGGGGCCCTCCAGGATCGCCGAGCTCAGTGGCGTCAGCGCGGAGTTCGACGCCGCCCCGCTGTGGCTGGGGCTCTCGATCTTCGCCCTGGTGGTGCTGGGAATCGCGGTGATCGGCGCGCTACTGATCTTCACCGAGGCCTGGTGGGGATTTCGGCTGGTCCGTGAGCCCGGCGGCACCCTGCGGATCAGCCGGGGACTGTTGACCACCCGCTCGGTATCGCTGGAGGAGCGCCGGCTGCGCGGGGTCGAGGTGGGTGAGCCACTGCTGATGCGCCTGGGGCGCGGCGCCCGCCTCACCGCCGTGGCGACCGGGTTGGGCGGCGCCAGTGGCACAGGCCGCAGCGCCCTGCTCCCCCCGGCCCCGCTGGACCAAGCGCGCCGAGTCGCCAGCCTGATCCTCGCCGATGATCAGTTTCCTGTCGATGCGCAGCTCCGCAAGCACCCCACCGCCGCGCTACGCAGGCGGCTGGTCCGCGCGGTGCTGCCGGTGCTGCTGGTGGCCACTGTGCTGTTTCTCCTTCCAGTACTGAGGGTTGCTTCGCCGCCGGGCTGGGTGGGGTGGGCAACCCTCGGCTTGCTCCCCCTGACAGTGCTGCTGGCGCAGGACGCCTACCGCAACCTGGGACACATCCTCACCGAGCAATACCTGGTCACTCGGCACGGCGCGGGCATGCGGCGCACCGTCACGCTCCAACGCTCCGGGGTGATCGGTTGGACGGTCTCTCAGTCGCTGTTCCAGCGACGCGCCGGCCTGGTCACCCTCACCGCCACGACCGCGGCGGGCAGCGGTGCTTACCACGTGTTCGACGTCGGGATCGCGGATGGTCTCGCCGTTGCCGACGAGGCTGTGCCTGGACTTCTCGAGCCATTCCTGCAGCGCGACGAGAGCGCATTAAGCTCGCGCCCGTGAACGATCGTCTGGTATGGATCGACTGCGAGATGACAGGGCTGGACGTCGGCAAGGACGCGCTCATCGAGATCGCCGCCCTGGTGACTGATGGTGAGCTGCGGATACTCGGTGAGGGCGTCGATGTGGTGATCCACGCCGACGATGCCGCACTGGATTCGATGCCCGACGTCGTACGGGAGATGCACGCGAAGTCCGGCCTGACCGAGGCGGCGCGCCGGTCCACCACCAGCCTGGCCGAGGCCGAAAAGATGGTGCTGGCCTACATCCGCCGATGGGTGCCCGACCCTCGCTCAGCGCCGCTGGCAGGCAACTCGGTCGCCACCGACCGGAGCTTCATCGCCCGGGACATGGTCGAGCTCGACGGATATCTGCACTACCGGATAGTCGACGTATCCTCGATCAAGGAACTGTGCAGACGCTGGTATCCGAGGGTCTTCTACGCCCAGCCCGTCAAGGGTCTGGCGCACCGGGCCCTGGCCGACATCACCGAGTCAATCCGTGAGCTCGTCTACTATCGGCGCACCCTGTTCGTGCCCGCGCCGGGGCCGAGCACCGACGAGGCACAGCAGGCGGCCAAGGATGTGCTCGAGCAGATGCCGAGCGGGTGAGGCGGGGCGATATCCGATATCGGTGCCCGCTAGGATGGTCGACGGTGCTGGCGAGTTGCCAGCCATGGTGGGTGTAGCTCAGTCGGTAGAGCACCTGGTTGTGGTCCAGGATGTCGCGGGTTCGAATCCCGTCACTCACCCCAGCATTAGAGTGACACCCATGAGCAGCGTCAAACTTCACTACGAACTCGTGGGGCCTTCCGATGCGCCGGTGCTGGTTCTGGCCGGACCGTTGGGTAGCACGCTGGACATATGGGATCCGCAGGTCGAAGCGCTGGCCGATCGGTTCCAGCTGCTGCGTTATGACCATCGCGGCCACGGTGGCTCCCCAGTGCCCTCCGGACCGTACACGATAGCGGAACTTGCCGGCGACGTGCTGGCGCTGCTGGACCGCCTCGGCATCGAGCGCGCGTCGTTCTGCGGGCTCTCACTGGGCGGCATGGTCGGCATCCGGCTGGCCGCCGAAGCCCCGGACCGGCTGGCCTCGCTGGTGTTGTGCAGCACCACGGCTCGCTTCGACGACGTCTCCCCCTACCTCGAACGGGCCGCTTCGGTGCGCTGGATCGGCACGGCCGGGGTTGCGCCCACGGTGGTCACCAACTGGTTCACTCCGGAGTGGGCGGCTGAGCACCCAGCGGAGGTGGACCGGGTGCTGAAGATGATCTCTGATACTTCCGACGAGGGCTACTGCGCCTGCTGCAGTGCCATCGCCAACTGGAGCGGTCGCAAGATTCTGGGCCGCATCCTGATGCCGACGCTGCTCCTCGCCGGCGCCTACGACCCGGTGACGCCGGTGGTGCCGGATGCCAAGACCATCGAGGCGGGAATCTCAGGAGCGAAGCTCAAGGTCCTCGATGCCGCGCATGCGGTCACCATCGAGCAGGCGGAACAGGTCAACCGCCTGCTCGCGATCCACCTCAACTCGCTCCGCCGGTAAGCCACTCCGTCCACGGTATCTGCCAGTCTCCGAAGCCGTCCCAGCTCCGGAGGTCGGGGCCACCGGTGTTGGTATTGATGACGATGTCACCCTTCTTCGCCGTGTCGAAGAACCACTTGGCATTCTCCGGTGACAGATTGATGCAGCCGTGGCTGACATTGCGGTGCCCCTGATCGCGGACCGACCAGGGCGCGGAGTGCACGAACTCGCCACCACCGGAGATGCGGGTCGCCCACTTGACCTCGGTGATGTAGCCACCTTCGGTGAGTTCGAGACCGAAGGTGGTGGAGTCCATGGTCTTGTTGGCGTGCTGCTCGGTGACCACGTGCACCCCGTTGTTACTGGGGAATTCCGCGTCACCCATCGAGATCGGCATGGTCCGCACTATTCGGCCGTTGATCTCGACGGTCATCTGATGGGTGGCGCCGTCGGCCCGGGCGATCAAGGAGTCACCGATCGCGAACTTGATGGTCCGGTCCTCCTCGCCGTACACACCGCCACCGAGGTCCTTGCCGTAGACCTTGATATCCGCGGTTACCTGGGTACCGGGCTTCCAGAACTCCCGGGGACGCCAGTGCACCTCCTTGTCGGAGAACCAGTAGAAGGCCCCTTCGACCGACGGGTTCGTGGTCACGGTGATGGCGTCCTGCGCCGCCTTCTTGTCCGAGATCGACTCGTCGAAGTAGATCGCCAGAGGGTGCCCCACGCCGACCGTCTGCTCGTTCAGCGGGCTCGCCGACGGGAAAGTGACCGTGCGCGGCGCGACCGTACTGAATGAAGAGGTCTTGGTCACCCGCTGGTTGTCAACGCCATTCGCGGTGGCCGCGACCGTATAGGTCTGGTTGTAGCCAAGGGCCGAGTTGGTGCGCCAGCTGACGCCGTCGGGCGACATCTGACCCTCGATCGACTTTCCCTCGCTGTTGGTCAGCGCGACCTGCTCGAGCGTGCCCTCGGCGACGGTGACGGTGATCGGCGCCAGCGGTGAGACGCCCACCGAATGATTCGCCGGGTCGCTGGTGATCCTGGCAACCGGTTCCGGGGGTGGCGCCGGCGTCGTCGTCACACCACTGCCCTGGGCCTCGGCCCCGCTCACGGTGCATCCCGCCAGCGGCACGATGAGCAGACCGCTGATCAGCACCAGCGCGACACTCCGGAACTTCGCTCCGGTCCTCTTCACTCTCTTAGGCGTCACCCGATCGATGTACCAACATCCAGTTCCTGTACGAAACCTGCTGCTCACATACGCCATCCGGTTCCCCTGACTACCACCTCAAAGGTCAAGCCATCAGTGTGCCCGATGGGACCGACAATCTGACCTTGTGAGTCATATCTGTTACAAGACGCACGTCCGGGATCTCCGGTTGCTCCAACCTGATTCGGACCTCCTGACCCCTGCGTGCTACCGTCCTGCACGTCGCGCCGCTCAGGCGCCGACAGCCAGCGCCGCTAGCTCAACTGGCAGAGCAGCTGACTCTTAATCAGCGGGTTCGGGGTTCGAGTCCCTGGCGGCGCACCACCTCCACCAGCGATAATGGGCCAGGAAAGATCTTTTTTGTGTATCTTTGTCCATCGGAGTGTCCATTACAGCGCTGTACGGCGCGGTTATGGCACGTAGGGAGCAACCTCCGAAGGACTTGACCGGGATCCGCCAGCGCGGCGGGACGTACCAAGTTCGGATCTCTGCCGGGTACGACCCGGTGACTGGTCGGCAGCTCATGCTCAGCGGTTCGGCTGACACCGAGGAAGCGGAGATCGTGATCCGCGACCAGCTGCGCCAGCAGGTGCGTGACAACACGGCAGCGCGGACGAACGTCACACTCGGCTACCTGCTCGATGAGTGGTTATCTGGGCACCAGGTCGAGGAGACGACCCGCGACAGCTACAGGATGCTGATCTACGGCTTCATCCGCCCGGCGCTCGGCACTACTCCCCTGACCCAGCTGTGTCGCTGTGTCGCCAGGGTCCACGCCCTTTGAGCAGCTCTGTGCGGAATTGCGAGTGCGCCGTCGTCGCTGCCACGGCCGCGCATTCGTCGAGCACCGCACACCCCGACCGCATACATGTGATGAGCGGTGCGCCGAGCATGCGTGCACCCCGCTGGCCGCCTCTTCCATTCGCCAGTGTCACGCGGTGCTCAGCGGCGCGCTGAGCGCGGCCAAGCGCTGGGGCTGGATCATCGTCAACCCGCTCGACGCCGCCCAGCGGCCACACCTTCCCCAACCACAGCCGGACCCACCATCGGCAAAGGAAGCAGCGAAGATCGCAAACGCCGCGTGAGCACAGGACGCCGATTAGGGCACGTTCGTCTAGCTAATCTTCGTCACCGCTGCCCGGCGCGGCGAACTGATCGCCCTCGCCCGGGAGCACGTCGATCTGATTTCCAGGTTACTGAGCTCCTCGCGCCCGGCGGCGGCGGCCCACTCCAGATTGCCGCCCTCGTGGTACCAGCCGCTATGGGGTACCTCGGCCGCCAGTTTCTGGTGGGCCTCTATACCCGCGACACTGAGATCATGGTCGGACCGCAGCTTCTTACCGCACCGGCGTCCACCACGGTGACGCGAACACTCCACCGCATCAGCGAGGTAGTCACCGCCACGCCGTAGACGCCGGCACCGATGACGACTACGTGCGCAACCATGCCGATCAGTCGTTGTCGGGCAGGTACTCGTTACTCTCGTAGTACTCGAGGAGGGCGATAAGCGTCGGGTAATCGTAGGTGACCAGCTCGTTACCCTCCCACTTGGCGCCCATCTCCTCAGCCCACTCCACCTCGTTGAGACCGAGCGGCGCATCCTGGGACCAGCGAAACGGCACCATGGGATTGAAATTGTCACGCCGACCCAGGATCACTCGTTCGCCCTCTGCCTTCGACGCTGTCATGGGAGCCGATCATACTCGCGGGTCTCGGTCACGACCCGCTCCAGTTTGACGCTCTACCTTCATCGTGGCGTAGCGCAGCCAGTGTTCCGCCACCGAGAACGATGGGGTTGCTGACTAGTCGGTATTCGTCGAGCAGGTCCTGGAAGACGAGGGATCGGGCCACGTCGACGCCAGCGAAGAGGACCAGATCACGACCATCGGCGTCTTTGAGGCGACTGTCCACGGTGCCGGGGCTCGGGTGCCGCGATCTCCGAAGCCTTCCCCAAAGCCCCCTGCATGCACTCATTTTCAAGATCCAACTGAGAATCACCTGGCTGCGAGGCATGTAGATCACCAGTGCGGTGTGGTTCGAACTGGTTCGTTGCCCCAAGTCACGCTGCCGTCAGAGCCACCGTCAGTGCCGCCAGTAGCGGCTGCCCCATGCCAACTCTTGGCTCACATGCCTTCACATATACCCAAGAACCTTGGCTTTATGCTAGCTAAGAGCTAGCATGTGGGTGGAGTTAGCTGAGCGTGGGGGTCATGACAAGGAGCACTCGTGGACTACCAAAATGTGACCGTGACAGTCCCGGCTACGCGCGTCGGTGACCTGCTCTCATACGCAGCAGACTTGGCTAGATCAGTCGAGGAGCCCAGCAGTCGTCGGACGGTCGACGGGGTCGACCAGGAGGCGGTACGCAAGGCATATCTGGGCGGTGAGAGCGTCCGCTGGCGACCCTTCCTCGAGGTCCTCGCGAGCTCGCCGGGTGAGTGGGTCGATTGGCACTACCTCTGCGAGCGGATCAACTTCACGCCAGCTCGGGCTGCAGGAATGCTGGGCGCAGCCGAGCGCCGCTGCCACCAGAAGCCGCCATATGAAAAGAAGCAGGAGCGCGAGCAACTCCTCTTCAGGATGCCAGCAGGAGCGGCAGAGGTAATCCGCGACCTGGTCTCGCAACGCGGATCCGCACCAGTGCCGAGTCGGTGAGAGCGTTCGAGCTGCACTGCGCCTTTGGGTCCAGCTCGCCAAGGTCTCCACGACGGAGGCTGGAGCATCGCGGAAGATCCTCTGCACGTGCAGATGCAATTACATTCCAACGGAGTAGGGGGTATCCCTTGGGTGGACAAGCCGTCACCCAAAGCTAGCTAAACGGCAGTAGTGGCTCGATGATCCAAGACCAACGGCGGGAGATGACTCACCCGTATAGCGATGCATCGTAAGCACCGTGTTAGGCGTGCGCTTCTTTCGAGGTAGCCCAAGCTGACACCCCGATAGGTGACACCATTAGCCCGGCTCGTGATTCCTGGTCTCCCATGCGCCAGTCTGGTCTCTAAAGCTCAGAGCACCGTCGGCATCCGATGCAAGCGCGGACCCCTGCAGGAACAGGGGCCCGCGCCGATGTCGAACCGCTCTTCCGCCGTGTGGATAGAAGGGGAACGACAATGAACAACAGTAGTGGCCGGGACCAGGCGTGGGTACAGCTCATCAGAGAGATCATCGGATCGTGGCCGCTGGTCCTGCGGGCGGCGGTGTTGGTGCTGGCCTGCACCCCGGTGGCAGCCGTGGTGGCCTTAGTGCTCCTCACCGCCCGGTGAGATGCCTCAAGCCCTAGCATCGCCGACGCCAAGCTGGCCGACTTGATCAGCGATCTTGAGGGCACCTTCGCCATGGACGATCATGGCGAGCACCTGGCTGGCGACGTCCTAATCACACACCGGCCTACTCACACACCGGCCAGGATCGCCTGTGCCGGCTTTACTGCCTCATCGCACACCAGACTGCACCCCGAATGCCCCGGCTCCGTGGGGTAGAGCGCCCAGTGTCCCCCGAGCTCCTGTACCACCACGAGAGTGCAGGTTTGGTCGTCGTCCGGTTGTGCTCGTCGGCGCTATCGTGCTGCCATTCGCCCGACGAGCAAGCACGCATCGCGAAGGTGCTGAACAACCCGGGCCGGGTCGACGCGGCGACGATCGAACACTTCGAAACGATCCTGTGGCGGTGTAAACGACTCGATGATGCCTTCGGTGCCCGTGGTGTCCTCGAGACCGTGCTCATCCAACGCCAACTTCTGCACACGCTGCGGGAGGACTGTCCGGCCGACCTATGGCCGCGACTGCTCTCGGCGCTGAGCATCTCCTCGCGCCTGGCCGGGTGGTGCTCGTTCGACCTGACCAATTTCGACAGCGCGGCGTACTACTACGAAGATGTCCGGGTACTGGCCCACGAAGCCGAGAACATGGAACTGAGTGCGATGACGCTATGCCAAATGAGTGGTCTGACTCTCCGTCGGGCACACCACGTTGGGCATCGACCATGCGGTGGCCGCCGAGCAGTGGGCCAGCCGCACCGGTGACCTGCGATTGCACGCGCTCTGCGCTGACGATGCCGCGCAGGCCTACGCCATCAACGGGCAACGCGATACCTGCCTGATCGCGCTGGACACGGCACAAAAAGCGCTCTCGGAAGTCGGTGACCAGGTCCCAGGCTATGTCTGGCGCTACCCGAAGAGGTACACCTTTCTAAATGTGGCCAGTGCTACCTCGAATTCTCCTCACACCATCGCGGCCAACCCTGGTAACCGCGAGAGCTTGGTCGGCTTCGGACGGTGTGCTCGCGACCACGCCGCCCGCTCCGCCAACGACAACCGCAACTCCCACCGCCGCCGCGGCGCCGAGCGCACACCACACCATTTCAGCAGTGTTGCGATGATCCGTTGAGACCGCCCGTGCCGTGAGCTTCAACCCTGGCGACAGGCGGCCCGTACCGCTCGAGGACGCCGCCTCGGTGGACGTAATCGTCACACCAGATGATGTCATCACGTGCGGCACACCTCGCCGACCTCACGGCCTCATCTGGACCGACCTTAGTCTTGAGAAGGTTGCGGCAATTCCCGTGCTGGCGGCACGCTTCGGCAGCTGATCCTGAGCGGGGTGGTGACCGTTCTCCTGGCGGCGGCGCGGGGTTCGAATCGGCCGGGGCCACCGGTCTTTGGGGGCGAGGAGTGCGGTTCGGGGTACTGGGGCCGATAGAGGTTTGGCGAGACGGCCGGCCGCTGCCGATGGGCCGCAGCCGGGCGCGAGTGGTTCTGGCCATGTTGCTGGTCAACAGCGGTCGGCTCACCCCGGTAGACCGGCTGGTCGACGTGCTCTGGCGGGAGCCACCGGCCTCGGCCAGGGCACAAGTGCACAACCTGATCAGCAGCGTGCGCCGGCGGCTGGGCACCGATGACGTGATCGTGACCCACGCCCTTGGTTACGAGCTGCGCCTCGACGGGCACCAGCTCGACCTGGTCGATTTCCGCACGCTGGTCGCCCGCGGGCAGCAGGCCCGCACGGCCGGCGACGACGAGCTTGCGCTCACCCTGCTCGGTGAGGCGTTGTCGTTGTGGCGCGGGTCGGCGCTGGCCGACATCACCGATGAGTGGGCGGAAGCGTTTCGCCTCACGTTGCAGGAGGAGCGGCTCGCCGCCGTCGAAGACCGATTGGACGTCCAGCTCGCGCTGGGGCGCCAGGACGAAGCACTGAGCGAGCTGACCACGTTGATCAACGAGCATCCGTACCGGGAGAGCCTGTACCAGCGGCACATGCTCGCGCTGGTGGCTGCCGGCCGAGGCAGCGACGCACTGGCCACCTACCGACAGGCACACGAACGGCTGGTCAACGAGCTGGGTACGGCGCTGGGTCCGGCGTTGCGGGATCTGCAGCGACGGATCCTGCGGGGTGAGCTGCCGGCCGCGCCGGCCAGTGTCACGACCGGTCCGGCGATCGGAGCCCGACCGCCGCGCGCGACTCCGGCACTCACCGGTCGGAACTCGCTGATCAGCGAGATCGTCGATCAGTTGCGGCCGGCCGGCGACGGGGCGGGCGGTAACGCTGTCCTGCTGGTCGGTCCGGGCGGGATCGGCAAGACCACCGTGGCTCTTGCCGCGGCGCAGCGGGCGGCAGGTGCCTTTCCCGGTGGGCTGTTGTATGCCGACCTGCGCGGAACCCATGATGATCCGCTCGACCCGCACGAGGTCATCGGCCGGTTCCTGCGCTCGATGGGAGTGCGGGGAGCCGAGCTGCCGGACGACCGCGACGAGCGGATCGCCTTGTACCGCACCCACCTCGCCGCCAGCCGAACCCTCCTGGTGCTGGACGATGCCGCATCGGAGCAGCAGGTGCGGCCACTGTTGCCGGGCACGGCGAACTGCGCCACCCTGTGTACCTCCCGACGGCAGCTCGGTGCGCTGGTCGGTGCGGTGCGTGTGACGGTTCCCGTGCTGGCCCACCAGGACGCGGTGCGCCTGCTGGCCAGGACCGCCGGCGCGGCGCGGGTGGCCGCCGAGCCGCACGCCGCCGCATCCCTCGTCGAGCTGTGCGGCCACCTGCCGCTTGCGGTATGCGTCGCCGCGGCCCGGCTCGCCGTGCATCCCGAGTGGACTCTGGCGCAGCTGCGGGCGCGGTTGGCGCAAGAGCGCGGGCGCCTCGACGAGCTGGCGGTTGGTGACCTGGATGTCCGGGCCACGATCGCGCTGAGCTACCGCGCGCTGAGTCCCGACTCGCGCCGGGTGTTCCGCAGGCTAGGTCTGGTCAGCGCACCGGACTGGCCGATGTGGGTTGCCGGCGAGCTGGTCGGCGAGGAGCCTGATACCTCGATCGAACGGATCCTCGGCCAACTTTCGGATGGCCATCTGATCGAGCCGCTCGGCCGCGACGAGGCCGGTCAGCCACGGTTCCGGCTGCACGATCTGATCGCCGACTTCGCCCGCGAGCGCGCCGGCACCGACGATCAGGAACGGGACATCGACCAGGCGCACACCCGGGTACTGTCGCGCTGGCTGGCGCTCGCCACCGAGGCGGACGATCTGCTCGGTCACGGCATGATCCTGGGCGCGGGACTCGCCGCTCCCGATGCACCGCAGGCCGCGCGAAACGTGCCGCGCCAGGCACCGGCCAGGTGGTTCGAGGTCGAGCGGATCAGCCTGCTGGCCGCCGTGGATCAGGTCTGCCGTACCGGTCAGGCCGAGCTCGCGGGCCGGCTCGCGCTGCGGCTGGCGGGTTTTCTCGCCGTTCGTTCCTACGACGACGAACGCGAACGTACGCTGCGCCGGGCACTGGCCGGCGTGCGTGCGGGTGGCCAGGACCACCTGCTGGTCCGGTTGCTCGGCGCGCTGTGGGGGGTGCACGCGCAGCAGGACCGGTACGCGGAGCTGCCCGCGTTGGCCACCGAGGAACTGGCCGTGGCCCGCCGGCTCGGCGACCGCGTGTGCGAGTTCCACGCGTTGACCCACCTCGGCCGGTCAGCGCGGATGCTCGACCGATTCGGCGAGGCCCTCCGCTGGCTCGAGGAGGCACTGCGGGCCTCCCGGCACCCGGCGGTGCCGCGCGGACAGCTGGCTCGAGCGTTGACCTCGATCGCCAACGTGCACACCGATGTCGGCAATCCTGAGCAGGCCCTGCCGCTCATCGAGGAGGCCATCGCGATCGAACGCGCGGAAGGCGGCGCCCGCATAGTCGCGATACATCTGCTCAGCTACGGCGCGAGATTGACCGAGGTCGGCCGGTTCACCGACGCGGAACGAGCCCTCGCCCAAGCACTCGAGATCGCGCGCGAGTTCCACGACGAGCGGGGATCGGCCTGGATCGAGCACGCGCAAGCCCAGCTCGACCTGCGGAACGGCCACCTGCCCCGAGCGGCAGAACGGCTCGAGCGGTCCCTGCAGACGCAGGAGAAAGTCGGGGACCGCGAGGGGACCGCGGAGGTGCTGCGCTCCCTCGGCGATCTGGCCGCGGCACAGGGGCGACCGCACGACGCGATCGAGCCCATGCGTCGCTCGCTGGCCATCTGGTGTGAGCTCGGCGCCCGCCTGGAGCAGGCTCGCACGCTCGCCGGTCTCGAACGCGCCCTCCTCCACGCCGACGACCATAGGTCCGCGATGGTGTGCCGTAGCGAATACCAGACCATCCTCGCCGATCTGGAGCTCACCGAAGCCTGCCTGCGCCTGCCGCCGCTGTCCGGGCCGGGCGATCAGCCGGCGGGGAACGGAGAATGATCGAGACCTGCCGACGTGACACTGGCCGCGTCCCGGAGCTACGCCGGGTGTCTCTGCGGCCAGCACCTGACCACCACACCGAAACGCCACCTCGTGGAACCGGCCCTGGTCACACCGCTGCTCGGCACCCGACGAGCTGCGGTGTTACGGGACCCCGACCTGCTCGGCCGCTTGCTGGACAGTTTCGTCGTCGCACAGCTACGCAGCGAGCTGGTGGTCTCCCGACTCGGGCCCAGGATCTACCATCTGCGGCAGGAGAACGGCAGACATGAGGTGGACCTCATCCTCGAATTCGCGGCCGGCCGGGTCATCGGTATCGAGATCAAGGCAGTGACCGCGCCGACCCGCGCCGACGGAAAACATCTCGCCTGGCTACGGGACAGCCTGGGAGACAGGTTCGTCGCCGGTCTCGTGTTGCACGCCGGCCCCTACTCCTACCCGATCGACGAGCGACTGCACGCCATGCCGATCTGCGCCCTAGGGAGTCCATAAGTGCGGTGCATCGTGTCGAACTGGTCGGCTGGCAGCTCGGCAGACAGGGCGCTCTAGCGTCGGATGCGCTGCGATGCCGCTCACCGGGCCACGCCGCTCGCTACCCTGCTCCTGGTGCACCTGACGCCCGGCCCCCGTAGCTCAGCTGGATAGAGCAAGCGACTTCTAATCGCTAGGCCGCAGTTTCGAGTCCTGCCGGGGGCACCAAACTAGACCTATTCGAACCCTCGACACCCCGAACAGGTGGCAAGGACCCCACGAGCAGGCCCCCAGCGGCGCACAGCGCCCTGG